>PLHK01000111.1 GCA_003139955.1 Limisphaerales bacterium | reverse complement strand
CGCGTTTATTTTTGTTGGCTGAGAAAAACTCTTCCCTACCACTAAGCCAATGACCGTTCCGAGAATCGCTCCGGCCAAAAAATCCGAGAACCAGTGAATCGTCATCGAGACCCCCAAACCGATGTAAGCGGCGTAAGTCAGCGCCAGACCGCCGAGCCAACGCCGTTGCGGCAAGAGCGTGAACACCGTCACCGCCATCGCAAAGGCGATGGTGGTGTGCGACGACGGCCAGCCCCAAAACACCCCGCCGCGCAGCCAGCCGAACCGGAAATCATGACTGAGATCCGCGCCGATGACATGTTCCGGATGCACCCGCCCCGTGAACGCTTTGTAGGTGGAAGACAGCAGCGACCCCATGAGCGCCGCCTGCCCGATGGCCCAGCCCGTCTGCGCCAGCCGCGCGCGACTGGTGATAAAGCCGGTGAGGATGAGCGTGAGCGGCAACACCAGCGGCACGAGCGCGCCGATAGGTGCGGACGGAATCATCCACGCCCACAACTGCGGACTGCGCGTGGAACAGAAATAAAACCAGTCAAACCCTGACTTGACGCAAATGAACGTGACCGCGATGAAGCCAAGATGCCAGAGAATCATCCGCCCTTGAAAACAGCCGAGGAGGTTTTTCGGCAAGGTAGAGAAGAACGGCTTCACGCGGCGAAACTTGAATCAGCGGATGGCTTGAGCTGGTGAAGGGCGACTTTCATGGAAAAATTAAGTAACGATTTTATGTCTTACGCGATGGTGTTTCAACGCCTCCAATAAAGGTGTTCTTGCGCCGAGTCTAATCTGTTTACCAATATACGGACGAATATTAAACGTGAACCATTCATTTGCTGGCATGGCGTTTGTCGCAACTATTCTAAAATTATCATCCAAGCTGAACAGCCCAATTTCAAAGGCTTTGTCGTGCATTAAACAAAGACAAAGGCCGTTGCTTATGTTTCCTCGGAATTCGGGGGAATCTGTCCAACGAATGATGTGAGCGCCAACAAGGAATTTATCATCACTTACGACACAATCAGGGAAACAACATGTATGGTTATAATTATTTCGAACATTGTCAGAAAATTCTTTCTGCCCGATTCGTGTTTTTAGAGTTCGAAGTATCTCGCCCGTTTTTGCATCAATAATAGGTAATTTCCCGTCGTTGATTCTTCCTGAAAAATCGACACCAAATAATATCGAGGCTAATTGTTCGTCGACTTCAGTTAAGTATGCGCCGTTGTGACATTGTAAGCGGTCATATATTTCTATTTCGTCGTAAAACAGATTCTTGCGGATGTTTTTTCGCTTGGCTTTGTTTGTTTGAAAATATTCCCGCAACTGTTGGTCCTTTTCCTGAAATACACTTTTTAGTGGGATGGGATTGGGAAAAGGTTGGTAATCTTTCAAGTCGACTCTGTTAAACTCAATTGCAAACCCATTTTCTCTAGGTTCAGGAGGGCGCTCGCTTGTCGTAAACCCATCTGCCAAGGCAATGCTGTATCCCGCAAAATACCAATCATGCGTTTCCTTCTTTAGATGAATTACGCAGTCGCCCTCTTTAACGCTTACCAATGAGCTCCAATAAGGCCATTGGCCTCCATTCTTCTTTAGAGTGGGAGACCAAAGGCACTTTCCAAATTCCCATCCGAGTCCTCCGTGCCTCGGATCCTTGGTTAATTCGAGCCAGAGCATTCGTTTTGCCTTTAAGAGTGCAGATTAAAATTGTTTCAAGAACCGCACGTCGTTTTCGTAGAAGAGGCGGATGTCGTTGATGCCATAGCGGAGCATGGCGATGCGTTCGATGCCGAAGCCGAACGCCCAGCCGGTCCACACTTCGGGATCGTAGCCGACGTTCTCGAACACCTGCGGATGCACCATGCCGCAGCCTGCGATCTCCAGCCAGTCCTTGCCCATTTTTTTCACGAGCGCGTTGGTGAAATCAATCTCGTAACTCGGTTCGGTGTAGCTGAAATAATGCGGACGGAAACGGATCTTCACGTCGCTGCCCATGAGTTCGCGGAAGACGAATTCAACCGTGCCTTTCAAATCACCGACGGTGACGTTTTTGTCCACGTAAAGTCCCTCAATCTGGTGGAACGTGGGATTGTGCGTGGCGTCGGCGTTGTCGCGGCGATACACGCGGCCCGGCACAATGATGCGCACGGGCGGCGGCTGTTTTTCCATTACGCGGATTTGGACGGATGAAGTGTGCGTGCGGAGCAGTCGCTTGTCGGTGGTGTTGAGATAAAACGTGTCCTGCGAATCCCGCGCAGGATGGTCGGCGGGCGTGTTGAGCGCGTCGAAACAATGATACTCGTCCTCGATCTCCGGTCCGTCGGCCACGGCAAAACCAATTTTGCGAAAGGCGCGCACGATGTCGTCGGTGACCTGAGTGAGCGGATGCAATTTGCCGAGCGCGCGGCGGCGTCCAGGCAAGGTAAAATCAGTCGGCTCTTTCGGCAGCGCGGCTTTCAACTCCAGTTCTTCGCGACGTGACGCAAGTGCGGCTTCGAGTTCCACTTTGGTGGCGTTGATTAATTTCCCAGCCGCCGGCTTTTCTTCTTTCGAGAGCGTGCCGAGCTGTTTCATCAGCGCGGTGAACTTGCCGTTCGGCCCGATCCACGCGCCCTTGGTTTGTTCGAGCAGGGCAACGTCGGGCGCAGCTTTAAGTTCCGCCAGCGCGGTTTGTTTCAGCGGTTCAATTTCGTCGAGGAATCCAGCCATAAAATAGTTTCAAAAGTTTAGCCGCAAAAAGGCACAAAAGTCACAAAAGAAATGCAGGAGAAAAATTTTGCGTGGTCTGCGCTTCTTTGCGGCAATAAAAAAACGGGCGAACTTTTCAGTCCGCCCGTTGAGAATTTATTTCGGTTTAGATTAAGCCTTGGCCAAAACCGCGCCGGGCTTGTTCTTCAACGCGTTCTTCGCGATGTTGACGATTTCAAGGAACGCGGCGTTGTCGGTCGCGGCGAGATCAGAAATGATCTTGCGGTCGAGTTCAACTTTGGCGGCAATCAAGCCTTCGATGAGGCGGCTGTAAGTGATGCCAGCGGTGCGGGCGGCGGCGTTGATGCGCGCCTGCCAGAGATAGCGATAGTTGCGCTTCTTGGTGCGGCGGTCGCGGTAGGCGTATTGGCGGCCGTGGTCAACGGCATCGGATGCGTAGCGGTAAAGTTTGGAGCGCTTGAGGCGGAAGCCCTTCGCGGCTGTCAGCATTCTTCCACGACGTTTGCGGGAAGCGGGTGAGTTGGTAACGCGCATTGTAGTTCGGTGTTAAAGTTGAATCGGTTAAATCAATTAGCCACGGTGGCTGAAAGGCATGCTCTGCGTGATGCGATAGACGTCGGTCTTGTCCACGACGGCGGCCTTGCCGAGGCGGCGCAGGCGCTTGGCGTTTTTGGTTTGTGCCAAGTGACGGCGACCCGCGTGTGAACGCAGAACCTTGCCGGTGGCGGTGATCTTAAACCGCTTCGCAGCGGCTTTCTTGGTCTTGATGCCTTTGGGACGACGCATAAATTTAGTTGTAAAAAAGGGCGCAAACTATACGCGGGTCGCGAATGGGTAGCAAGCGCGAATTTTAATTAAACCGGTTGTCTGCAAATCGTAAGCTATTTCACCATCGGCCAGCCGGCGGCGACCATGCCTTTGTATCCGCCGAAGAGCGAATGGACTTTTTTGTAGCCCAGCTTCTGCGCTGCGTCGCACGTCATCGCCGAACGGAAGCCGCCGCCACAATACATGATGATTTCCGTGTTCGTATCGGGATAAAGTTTTTCGAGGTCGCGCTCCAAAATCCCTTTGCCCAAATGCACCGCCTCCGCCGCGTGACCGTCCACCCATTCGTGATCCTCCCGGACATCAATGAGCACGATCTTCGGGTTCGCAGCCAGTTTCCCACGCGCCTCAGCCACGCTGATTTCATTGACATGCCTTTTGGCCTCGGATGCCAACTTGAGAAAACCGGGTGAATGATCCATACCCGCACAATAAATTTTCCCGCGCGCCGGTCAAATCAATTTCCTGCTTCGGGTTTGCCAGCCAACGCATTTTTATTTTAGAAAGTAACACTTGCATCTTTACCCGAACGGCGAGATGGTCAGGTATGAATCCCTCCCGGCAAATATTGCAAGGCACAGCCACGGGCACGATTCAACACGCGCACCTGCTGGTAACCGAGAGCGGCGGGCTGGTCGCGCAGGAAAGTTCCGAGGCAGTGATGGCGGAAGTGGCGTTCCGCACGACGCACGTCGGCTCGCTGCTCGAGGAAATGTTCAAGGAAACCAAGAAGCACGATTGCTTCTGGCCGCCGGACAATGGATGACGCGCCCGTGGTTTTGTGCTAAAAAAATTCCGGCTCCGTTTTGAAGCCGCGACTTACCACTGTAATTTTCATTCGCAACTTTTCCGCGATGGCTTAACTTCGCCGCGTGTTGGAAAAGAAAAACAACGCCGCCATCACGGGCGGACTGCTGCTCGTCGTTTTTTTGTGGGGCGGCAACAATGTCGGCACCAAATGGCTCGTCGCCACTTGGCCGCCAATTTTTACCGGAGCGACGCGTTTTCTGATCGCGGGTGGCATTCTGCTGGCCGTGCTGCGCTTCACAAAGTTGCTCGGCGAATTCAAACCGATTGAACGCGCACTCTGGCCGCAACTCTGGTTGCGCGGCGGTTTCGGTCTCGCGGCCTACATTGTGCCGTTCTGCTGGGCGCTGCATCTCACCGCCGCATCGCACGTCGCGCTTTACGTCGGCGCGTCGCCCATCTGGGCGTTACTCGCCGAGGAACGCCCACGCTGGAACCGCGCCAGTTTGCGGCGTTATTTCGCCGCACTGCTCGCGCTGGCCGGCGTCGTCGTGCTGTTCTGGCCCGCGCTGCGGACGGGCAAAGCCAGTTTGCCGGGCGAATTTTGCGGACTGCTCGCCAGCCTCGCGTGGGCCAATTTTAACTGGCAAGGCCGTCATCTCGGCCAGAAAATTCCCGGCGTGGAAGTCGCCGCGCATTCAATGTGGATGTCCGGCGTGTGGCTGTTGCCGCCCGGCCTGCTGGAAATTTTCTGTTTCCATCACAAATTCGCCATGGATGCGCCGCACCTCGGCGTGCAGGCGCTGTGCATTTTGTTCGGCGGCGTCGTGCCGTATGCGCTTTGGAATTCCGCGCTGCGCCACTGGCGCACGAGCCAGGTGATGCTTTTCAATAATTTTATTCCGGTCACCACGACACTATGGGCGTTTCTGCTCCTGCGCGAACCGCTCACGCCAACCTTTTGCGCGGCGATGGCGCTGATCGTCGCCGGCGTATTGATCAGCCAGATGGACTGGGCGAAAATTTTCAGAGTGCCGGAAAGTTTTTAACGAAAAAAGATTATGGACGTAAAAAATCTCAATGAAGTCGCGTCGTTCATCACCGTGGACGGCTCGGAAATCCGCGAACTACTCGCGCATCGCAACTCAGCCATCCGCAATCAAAGTCTCGCCGAAGCGCGGCTGCCCGTTGGCGGCGCGACGCAGGAACATTTTCATCCGCGCGCCGAGGAGATTTATTACATCACGCACGGCACGGGAAAAATCCGCATCGAAAACGAAACGCGTGATGTGAAAGTTGGCGACGCCATCGCCATTCCGCCCGGCCAGAAGCACAAGCTCTGGAACACCGGCGGTGAAGTGCTGCGCCTGCTCTGCTGCTGCGCGCCCGCCTACGAGCATAGCGACACCGTCATCACGGAAAAATAATCCGCGCCAATGGAAAATCCTTTTTGACCAGATGCCGCCGATTATAGTTCAAACCGGATTGCCCAACATCCGGCGCAGGCGGTTCAGCATGGTTTCCGCGAAGCGTTCGTAAGGTTGCAGAATGCGACCGTGGATTTTTATTTCGTCAATCGTGGCGAGCGACATCGCGAAATCAAAATCGCGGAACGCGCGGTCGCGCTTCACGCGGCGCAGCCAGCGGGACAAATCCGTGATTTCATCAATGTCGCCAGCCAGCCCGGAATGAAAGGAAATTCCCCAGTCGTCACGCCGTTCAAAACCTTCGCTCTCATCACGTTTCTCAAACCAGTCGTCACAGAGCAACACACAAACGGAACCGCGCGGCGAGGAACCGAGCCGGTAAAAAACCATGCGCGCCGCCGTCTCGCTAAACTGGTCGTAGGCGATTTCCAGCGCGTCTTCCGCCGGCGGCGTGAAACGGGTTTGAAAACCGAGGCGCAGGCTGCCCGGCGTCGTGCGCGATGGTTCAAGGCAGAGGTTCTCGGAAAAAACCCACAGGGTCTCGACCGGCAGATCGTGCGCAGCCAGAAATTCCCGCCAAGCGGCCAGCGCCTCGCGCAAAGTAGGACGGGTGAATTTTGTATCGCTCATTGAACCAACTTGGTGGCGCTATTAGTGCCGGTTTTTCCGGAACCAATCAACAAATAACGGAATGCCGTTTTCCGCCGACACCTGCGGATTGTAGCCGAGAATCCGCTGCGCCTTGGAGATGTCGGCGAAGGTGATGGGCACATCGCCGGGCTGGAGCGGCTGCCGGTTAATCACCGCCTTTTTGCCAAGCGCAGATTCGATGAGCGAAATCAATTTGTCCAAACGAATGGTTTCCGATTCGCCAAGGTTGAAAATCTCATAACCAAATTCATTTTTCGTGCAGGCGAAAATGCCGTCGAGAATGTCCGTGATAAAAGTATGGTCGCGCGCCGTGCTGCCGTCGCCGAAAACGGGAATCGGCTGGCCCGCGTCAATCAACTTCGTGAATTTGTGAATCGCCAAATCGGGCCGCTGGCGCGGTCCATAGACCGTGAAGAAGCGCAGCAGCGCGACGTCCATTTGGTAAAGATGATGATAGACATGACCAAGCGCCTCGCAGGAAAATTTGCTGGCCGCATACGGCGACACGGCGGAAAAAACCGGGTCGCTCTCGCTGAACGGCACTTTGGAATTTACGCCATAAACGGACGACGACGAGGCGATGGTGATTTTTCTCACGCCGGTTTTGCGCGCGGCTTCAAGGATGTTGACCGCGCCTTCGACATTCACGCGCTGGTAAAGCGCTGGTTGTTCCAGGCTCGGACGGACGCCCGCGCGCGCGGCGAGATGGATGATCTGATCAAATTTCGCGGCGGAAAAAAGTTCGCTGACCGCGCGGACATCCGTGATGTCGCCATGGAAAAATTGAAAATGGCCGCCGACCGACGCAATTTCGCGAAGGTTTTGCTGCTTAATCCGAGGATCGTAAAAATTGTTCAGGTCATCAAATGCCCAGACGCAGTGGCCTTCGCGCAACAGTCGTTCGCAAACGTGCGAGCCGATGAAGCCCGCGCCGCCGGTGACGAGAAAATTCATGCCACCACGCTAACAACGCCCGCGCCAACTGTCGAGCGCGACCAGGAACGGAAATTAATTTTTTCGCGGCAAAAGAATTTGATTTCGAGCGCGGCATTTTTAGTGTTTCATTTGCCAACTATTTTGAAATGAAAGTCACCCTTAACTGGCTCAAACAATACGTTGATTTCAACTGGTCGCCCGAGGAATTGACCGAACGGCTCACCATGCTCGGCCTCGAAGTCGAAGGCGTGCAGAAGATCTCCGGCGCGTTCGACGGCATTGTCGTGGCGCAGGTCATCACGCGTGACCAGCATCCCAACGCCGACAAGCTCTCGCTCTGCCGCGTCAACGACGGCACGAGCGAACGCCAGATCGTCTGCGGCGCGCAGAATTTCAAGGCGGGCGACAAAGTCCCGCTCATCCTGCCCGGCGCGTCGCTGCCGCCCAAGCCCGGCGAGAAAGAGCTGTTCACCATCAAGGTCGGGAAAATTCGTGGCGTGGAATCGCACGGGATGCTTTGCTCGCACGAGGAACTGGGAATCGAACCGGAAACCATCGGACTGAAAAAAGAGGACGGGCTTTTGATTTTGCGCGAGGACGTGAAAGTCGGCCAGCCGTTCGGCGAATATCTTGGCCGCAGCGGCAGCGACGTGGTTTACGATTTGGAAGTCACGCCGAACCGGCCGGACTTGAACAGCGTCATCGGCATCGCGCGCGAAATCGCGGCGGTCACCGGCAACGAACTGAAAATTCCCGTAATTGGTGGGGTGAACGTCCCCGCGAGCCGCTCTTTGGAAACAGACGCGGCGGCTCGTCAGGAGCCTCGCCCCACCAACGAACTACTTTCCGTGCAAAATGACGAGCCGGAATTGTGTCCGCATTACACGGCGCGCATTGTTCGCAATGTGAAAGTGGGTTCGAGTCCCGATTGGTTGAAAAGCATTCTGGAAAAAGTCGGCCTGCGCAGCGTCAACAACGTTGTGGACATCACGAATTACGTCATGCTCGAAAGCGGCCAGCCATTGCACGCCTTCGATTATCATTTGCTCAAAGGCGACGAAACGAATCCGCCGAAAATAATTGTTCGACGCGCGACCGAGGGCGAAAAATTCACAGCGCTTGATGGCAAGGACCGCACGTTGACGAGTCAAATGCTGCTCATCGCCGACGAAACGAAACCAGTCGCGCTCGCCGGAATCGTGGGCGGGAAAAATTCCGAGATCAACGACCGCACTATTGACGTTTTGATCGAGAGCGCGTATTTCAAACCGCAAAGCATCCGCGCGACATCCAAGAAATTGGAGCTGCGCACGGATTCGTCGTATCGCTTCGAGCGCGGCGGCGACGTGGAAATCTGCGATTGGGCGAGCCGCCGCGCCGCGCAAACGATCTGCGATCTGGCGGTCGGCCAGATTCTCGGCCACGCGATTGACATTTTTCCGCACCAAACTCCGGCCAAACCGATCACGCTGCATTTTGCGAAGACGAAAGATCTGCTCGGCATCGGCATTTCACATTCCGAACAAGTTTCGTTTCTGACCAAACTCGGATTGACCGTCACCGAACAAACTCCCGGCCTCTGCGCTTTCAAAATTCCCTCTTGGCGCGTGGATTTGAAACGCGAAGTGGATTTGATCGAAGAAGTCGGACGGCTTTACGGCATCGAAAAAATCCCCGCTACTCCACCACGCGGCGCACTCGGCTCAAATGCGTTTGATTCGGTCTACGATCAAATTGCCGAAGCGCGAAGAATTTTGACCGGCCTCGGCTTGAACGAAGCGCAAGGCCAGACGCTGATTGCTAAGTCAGAATGTCGACCGGAAAATGGCGGGTTGGTTGCGCTCACCAATCCTTTAAGTAATGACATGGATGTGCTGCGGCCGAGTTTGTTACCCGGTTTGATTCATTCACTGCGGCACAATGTCAGCCGCAAGAATTATGATGTGGCATTGTTCGAAATTGGCCGGGTGTTTGGCTCGCCAAATGGTGAGGCAAAAGAAGAACGGCGCATCGCCATCGCCATCACCGGCCAGCGTGCCCTGCCCTTTTGGAGCGGCGATGAACGCGACCTAAAATTCGACGTGTTCGATTTGAAAGGAATCGCCGAGGAATTCCTTGAACAATTCGGTCTGCGCGGCATCGTGTTCGGTAAACGCGTCGAAACCACATCATTGTTCCTTGAATCTACTTATGTGACACTCGGTGGCAAACTGCCGCTCGGCGAACTCGGCCAGTTGCTGCCGACGCTTGCGAAGAAATACGATTTGCGCGACGCGGTTTTTCTGGCGGAATTCAATCTGGATTTGCTGCTCGCACGGCGGAATCCGGAGAAGTCGTTTAAATCGTTGCCGCAATTTCCGTCCATCCGCCGCGACGTGGCGATGCTCGTGCCGGAAGCGACGACGCACGAATCCGTTTTGCAAACCGTGAAGCAAACCAAGCCGGCAAATCTGGAAAAGGTGGAATTGTTCGACGTGTTTCGTGGCAAACATGTTCCCGAAGGCCAAAAAAGTCTCGCGTATGCGTTCACTTATCGTGCGCCGGAAAAAACTTTGACGGACGCAGAAGTCAACGCGGCGCACGCGAAAATTGTGGAGGCATTCAAATCGCAATTGCACGCGGCGGTTCGGGAGTGATTTGTAGCGGTGCTTGTCCGCGTTTTCACAAATGCGGCTACGCGGTATTTGGCATGAACGGCGGCATTGGGCAATCCAGCGTGTCGGAAATGGCGCGAAGCAGTTCGGCCTCGCTTTCCACGATCACGCCGTCTGCGCCGACGACGCGGATGCAGGCTTCGATTAAATTCTTTTTGATGATCGGCACGGCTTGCGCGAGGCGGTTGAGCGCGGCGTCAATTTCGTTCACGCCGCAATTTTCCTTCGGCAACAGATTCAAATCCGCGTCGTCCGGCGCGCGCAGATACGGTGCGCCGGTTTCAAACGCTTTTTCAATTTCCGCCGCGTCGTCGCTGCCGACGTTGGCCAGTGCGGAAAGCACGACGGCGAAATCCGGCACGAGCGGTTTGATCGTGTAAAATTGGACGACGGATTTTTGCGGGCCGTTGAATTGCGAATCCAGATTCCGCAGCACGATTTTTTGCAGGACGAATTCAAACAATTCGACTTTGCCGTCGCTTTCGATGAGCCATTGCAAAGTCTGCGAAAAGTTTTGGAATTGCTCCGCGCTCAACTGCCGCAATCCGCCCAATGCCAGATTGATGATCGGCAGATGGACGTGCGCGGCGATTTTTGAAACGTCGGGAAACAGCGCGGCGGTTTTATCCGAGACAGATTGTGAGGCGCGTTTTCCGATTTCGGCGATTTGCGTCGAGCGCAATTTTTCATCGTCGCTCAAAAGCAGCGCGTAAATCAGCGCGACGGCGTCGAGCGGTTCGCGCGCGGCGGCTTTGACATTTTCCGGGAGCGCGTCGCGGAGCTTCACGGCGTATTCGAGATGCAACGGCGTGGGATTGCCGATGTTCGGCAGAACGTGGCGCGATTTGATGACGGGCGGTTTTTCATCATCGTCGCCCGAAGCGAGAATTGCGCCGCCAACGACCGTGCCAAAAAGATTGGGCAGCGAAGCGCGTTTTGGTTTTGAAGTTTTGTCAGCCGACTCGTCAAATTCGTCGTAACGGACTTCAGGAAATTTTCCATCGAAATTCGGATCGAAAACGCGGATGCGATCCGGCAGCGGCGGATGCGTTTCGAGCAGGCCGATGAATGCTTCGCTGATGCCGTTGCCGAAAAACATATGCGACAATTCTTCTGAATGCGCGTGCGCGAGTCGCGAGCCGTTTTCGCCGAGGCCGCCGATTTTTTTCAGCGCGCCGGTGATGCCGTTCGGATTTCGCGTGAATTGCACGGACGAAGCGTCGGCCAGAAATTCGCGCTGGCGGCTGACGGCGGCTTGAATCAGGCGTCCAAAAAAAACGCCGATGTAGCCGATGATCAGCAGCGCGAGGCCGAGAATCGGCAGCGGATTTTGTCCGCGACTGCGCCCGCCACCGCGCGCGGTCTGTAGAAGAATTCGCCCGATGATCGCGAGGCACAAAATTCCAAAAATCGTTCCCATGAGCCGCAGGTTGAGCCGCATATCGCCGTTAAGGATGTGGCTGAACTCGTGGCCGATGACGCCTTGCAATTCGTCGCGCGACAGAAGTTTCATGCAGCCGCGCGTGACGGTGACAGTGGCGTCGCCGGGTTTGTGGCCGGCGGCGAAGGCGTTGATGCCGTCCTCGTCGTCCATGACGTAAACCTGCGGCACGGGCACGCCGGACGCGATGGCCATTTCCTCGACAACGTTGAGCAGTTTGCGTTCGTCGGGGTCGGTCGAGTTCGCGCTGACGAGCCGCGCGCCCATCATTTCCGAAACCGCGCTGCCGCCAGCGGCGAGCGCCATGGTTTTGTAACTGCTGCCGATCAAAATGACGGCGATGGTGCCGAGCGCGACGCCGAGAAAAATCTGCGGATCCCAAAGTGAAATTTGCGGCGCGGATCCGTCATTGTAATAATTGCCGCGATGCTGATGCAGTTGCACGCCGGAAAAAATCACCACCGCCGCGATGTAAATGGCGGCAATCATCGCGGCGACGGCCAGGATGAAATAAATGACCAGCCACTTGGTTTTTTTGCGGGTCTTTTCCTGTTGCGCGAAGAAATCCATAATCGGTTTGCTTAAAACCGCACGATTACTTGTGTGGTCCAAAGAATAAACTGCTTAAAAACATTCCGGCAAAACCTAGTCCAAAAAAGACTAACACAATTCCCAACAGAAATAGGTTTGTAAAAGACTTGATAGTAGCTTTGGTCGGATCATCTGGTGCATATAATACTTTGATTGCAGTTTCGATGCGATAAGGCTTCCTACCTGAACCATTGGACGAAGTAAAAGTAATCACTTTCCCATCATCCGTTGTAAATTGCACTTGAGGCGAATAAGATGGTTTTCCCATTTGAATTTGATATTCCTTGTAACCAATAACTGTGCCAGAAACCGTGTTCCAAGTGCGTATTTTGACACAAGCATTGCGAATACTCCAAATTCCTAAAAAAATTAGAATCAATCCTGCAATCGAAAAAATTATAGCTATTCCAGTTTCCATTGCAGGTTGCTTGCTTGAAGCTTGTTTTATGAAAACGAAACCTTCGGCGCGTCCTTCTGCTCCGGCTTGTCCACGACGAACAGTTCCGCCGGCGCGAAATTAAACATGCCGGCGATGAGGTTGCTCGGAAACACTTCGCGGTCGGTGTTGTAAGTCATCACGGAATCGTTGTAAGCCTGTCGCGCGAAGGAGATTTTATTTTCCGTTGAGGTCAGTTCCTCGGTGAGCTGCATCATGTTCTGGTTCGCCTTCAGGTCGGGATACTGCTCGCTGACCATCATCAAACGGCTCAACGTGCCGCCGAGGCCGGTTTCCGCCGAGGCGAGATTTTTGATCGCGCTCGAATCGCCGGGATTGGCCGCCGCCGTTTTGGAAGCTGCGTAGGCGATGTTGCGCGCCTCGGTGACAGCCTGCAACGTGCCGCGTTCGTGCGCCATGTAGCCTTTCGCGGTCTCGACGAGATTCGGGATCAAGTCGTAGCGGCGCTTGAGCTGCACGTCAATCTGCGCGTAGGCGTTTTTGTAGCGGTTGCGCAGCGTGACGAGTTTGTTGTAAACGCTCATCACGAACAGGCCAAAAAATAATGCAATGACTATAATGACGATGATAAAACCCAAACCAACGATGGCGATGGTTGCCGGTTCTGCGAGCATGATTCCAGTTGTCATAATTTTTCTTTTGTCAAATTAGTTAATAGATTGGCCGAACCGCGCCGTCGGGCAATGATAATTTCATCACAAATTTGGAATCGCTGTATGGTAGGGTGGTGCCGCCGGGCAAAGCTGTAGCTTTGCCCGGCCAAATTTAATTACGGCTCAACATCCACCGGCATTCCGATCCATGCCAGTTTCAGCAAATACGCCGCGTCCCAGTTCGCCAGCCGGAAACAGCCGTGCGATTCCGTGCGTCCGACTTGTTCTGGCGCGGGCGTGCCGTGCATTCCGTAACCGGTTTTGTCCAGACCGATCCACGCGACACCGACGGGATTGTTCGGACCCGGCGGCAAAATCAATTTGTGCCCGATGGCCTGCAACTCGGCGGACTCGGGAAACAGCTCCGGATCCACCGTGTAATTCGGATTGGGCGCGACGACGATGACGTGCAGTTCGCCGACCGGGCGCTTCTCGACGCGTGCCGCGATGCTGCACGGAAAATGCGCGAGCAAATTGGTGTCCGCATCAAACGCCTCCAGAAATTTTTCTGACAAATGAATGATCACGAACGCCGCCTTGTCGTCCGGTTCAGGATAATTCACGTCGGGAATTTTTAGAACGGTTCCCGGCGGAATGTTCGTCCAGTTTATTTGAGGATTCAATTCGCGAATCAACTGCGGATGCGAATGTGCTTTCTCCGCGACGAGTTCGAGTTCGGTCTCGTAATCCAGCGCGGTCTGCTGCGACTTGGCAAGCCACGTTTTGCCCAGCGGCTGCAACCGCGCAAGGTCGTTCGTCGTGACCGTATAATTCGTCAACAACGGCGCATCCAGCGTGAGCAGCGGGCGCGTGTTCGTGTCGAGCGAACCGCTTTCAAACAATTTTTGCGAGCGCTGAAACGCCGCGATGGCCGCGCGCGTTTGCGAACCGATGGCCGCGTCAATTGAACCCGGCGAAATCGCGCGCCGCGCCAGCGCCACCTGCGCTTCCAAAACGTCGCGAACGGTTCGGGGAAAATCCGCCGGCGACTGTGGCGTGATGAGGATTGGTTTTAACTTGGGCTGAACTGTCGGTTGCGCCACCGCTTGCGCCACAACTTGGGTCGCCGGAGAAGATTTTAATTTTAAAATCTTGTGCGGATGTCTTTGATGCCAGCACAGCCAGCCCGCGCCGACGACGATGGCCAGCAGCAGCAGCACGGCGAAAAAATCTCCGGCGCGGCGACGGCGTTTGGACGGCATTTTTTCCAGCAGCGGCACGGCCACAATTTAACTGCCGCCGCCAGACAGCCAAGTGCGAACTGTCTCATTCACGCCGTAACATTTCGTCGTAGGCGCTGGCGATTTGATCCACGAGCGGCGACGGTGCAACCGGCAGTCCGTCAAACGCGGCGACGGGAACGATCCCGAGCGCGCTTTGCGTGACGAAAATTCCCGTCGCGTTGCGCAGATGTTCCGGCTTGATGATGCGCTTTTGCGTTTCCAGTCCAAGCGTCTGGCAGATCTCCAGCACGACCGCGCGCGTGATGCCCGGCAGCACGCCGCGTCCCGTCGGCACGGTGCAGACATGATCCTGATAAATCCAAAAAAGATTTCCGCCCGCCGTCTCCGCCACTTCGCCGTTGGTGTTGAGCAACAGCGCTTCGTCCGCGCCTTTTTCCTCCGCCTCGGCGCGCGCGAGCACGTTCAAAATTTTGCTCGTCGTCTTGACCGCCGCCAGCGCGTCACCCGCCGGAACGCGAAAGGATGACGTGATCAAACTCCATTGTAGCGGCTCATCGGCATTCACCAGCGGCAAGGGATGCAAGGTCATCGCGAAGGTCGGCGCGCCGGCATTTTTTGGCGAATAGCCGCGCTGCCCGGCCCCGCGCGTCAGCGTGATGCGTAAAACCGCATCGGCCAGCTCATTTTGACCGATGAGCTGCCCGGCGAATTTTTGGATTTCCCGTGGCGTGAACGGTAGTTGGATTTTCAAAAATTCCACGCCGCGCGCCAGGCGTTCCAGATGCTGCGCGAGGCGAAACGGGCGGCCGTTCGCCACGCGCATCGTCTCGAACATACCGTCGCCCAGCAGCAAACCACGGTCGTTCAAAGGCACGACCGCGTCCGCCTCGGGCAAAAATTTTCCGTTGAGAAAAACCAGCATGGAATCAATTCCTAATGCCACTTCAATTACCCGAAGCGTGGAAGTTCCGCGAGCAGAAAAAATTTAACCGGCGCTTTTGATGACTGGCTCCAAAGAAAATTCGCGGGGCAAATCCAATTGCAATGCCGCCAGAAAACCTGCCGCCTTCGCCAGCGTTTCCTCGTATTCAGCCTCGGGATTTGAATCCGCCACGATGCCGGCGCCGACGTTGAAGTGAATTTTTCCTTGCGCGCAAATCGCCGTGCGGATGGCGATGTTCAACTGGCTTTCGCGATTGAAACCGAGATAACCGATCGCGCCGCAATACGGCCCGCGCGAAATTGGTTCGAGTTCATCAATGATTTCCATCGCGCGGAATTTGGGCGCGCCAGTGATGCTACCGCCGGGAAAACATGACGCGAACGCGGCGAAATGCGT
>PLHK01000118.1 GCA_003139955.1 Limisphaerales bacterium | reverse complement strand
GCCATATCAACGTAGAAAGCTGAACCATGCCTTCCTTGCGGCGTGAACCGAGCCAGCGGAACGGCCAGTGCCAACGGCGGTTCTCTCCGACGACTTTTTGAGCGGCATCATGGCAGCCATCCGTCTTTATACGTTATCTTCACGCTGTTTGTTGAACCATCAAATGCTAACTCAACCGTGGCATTAAATACTCCATGACCACTCCCACGCCAATCAGTCCAAACCCAATGTCCGGCAACCTGATTTGCTTGTGGACTATTTTCATACAGAAACATCTGGTTCCACTTGTAAAGCTCCATGGCCCTATCATTGGCTAATCGTAGTGCAAGTGTTTCGGCTTGGTCTTGCGTCAGTATTGTGGGTTTATTGCTGTTGGTAATTATGTTTATCGTCTGGGCGCTGGCAACGCAGCAACCAGCCAACAACAATAACGGAATGATGGTTTTTATTTTACGAGGTTGCATATCGTATAGTTTGTGTAGTCGTTTCCAAACGCTTCCTGAATCACTTTTTCGATCTGATTCATTTTCTCCACTGATACCAATCCTGCTGTTCCAACGACAATCTGATGTCCGTGAATATCCACCCGCACGCCGTAATCTTGCTGAATCTTTTGGAGCCGCGCATTGACGTCGGCAGAGACAATCAGTCGCGGAGAATCGACGAAAGAATTATCCGCCAACGCCGCCAATTCCGATCGCAGCCGGGCTTGTTTTTTTACATCTTTTTCTGCGACCAAAGCTTTTTGCAAACGCAGTTGCACGACGTCCTTGTCGCCTTCAATCTGCAAAAGAGCGTCAAACGAATACCTTCTTACCAAAAAATCATCACTTTCTGCTAGGTTTCTTACTAAAGCAGGAATGGAAGGCAATCCAATTTGTTTGAGTGCAAATTGGGCGGGCGCAATGCCACAATCAGGCCCGACATCTATATGTCCACTGCCTGGAGGCCCAATTTTTATATTAGCAGCCAAATCATCTACCGCCTCATCAGCACGAATCATCCCTAGATATTTCGCTGCGTAGCTTCGTTTATAAATATCAGCTTTGGGGTCATCAAATATACCGAGCAACGCGTGAATGGTTTGCTGGCGATGGACAGAGGCAACATCCAAATGGGCTGCAATGTCTGTCCCCGCATTTATCGCTGCGACTACTGCATCGTCATAAGCTGATTTGTTTGCCTTGCTGTTTTCCGTTTGGGCGCTGATGGTGCAATAACCCGCCACAAACAATGCACCGGTTGCGAATGTGAGTGAGATTAATTTTTTCATGTTATGATGGCTGGTTTGTCATCAATCTACCACTCTTGGTCCAATAAAAGCATGGACACCATTTGTAGATACTTCGACAGTCTTTAGTGTCCCGTTGGTATTGTAAAAGCTGAACGACCAAAACTCACCCTCCGTAATAAAATGAGCATTCGAGCAATGAAAGCCGTTCGTGGCAGATCCAAGCGTGTTCATGGCTTGTCGGTAAGCGTCAGGCAATGAAATAGTGGGATCAACCTTTGGGTCAGCACCTAGCAAATGGGCAAACACAACGCTGCTCGCGATGGTCAATACAGCAATGATAATGGTGGTGTGTTTCATAAAAGCGTGGCAACTTGAAGAGCCAAAACAACGTATTGTATCTTCATATAGCTATAAACGATATCGCGTAGAAAAAGTTTCGCGCCATGTCACCTATGCCAGAGTGTCAAAAAATGCTGAATCACCAAGAAAAGCGGTCAGTTTTTTCATTTTCATATTCGTTTGACGGAGAATGTCACGCGATGCTCCAGAGTTTTTTACATTTATTTTTGGCGGCTGAAGGCTTTGCCTGAATTTGGATCGGCACGCACGAGCAAGACAACGCGTTCAGCAGCTAACAGTGTGGTGGATACAGTTGTTTTTACGCCCTTCCCAAAACCTTGCCAAGCCTTATTTTCAAAATACCACCCAACCGCCCGTCGGCGCGGCGGGGCCAAGCAACTTGAGTCAGTCGGCCTCGCTCATAGCCATCTAAATGGATGTTCCCAAAACCCCAGCAACGCCGGAACGAGTCGTTGGTTCCGGCGGTTTTTGATTTTCCAGATGGAGGATAAATCCAATTTCTAAATTGCATTGGCGAGGGCGCGCTGGCCTTGGCGGACGGCCAATGAGCTTCACGTCTTGGGTTGGAACGGATTTTTCTTCTCCACCGGCAAGGCGCGGTTGAGGAAGAGCGGGCTGACGAAGAGATAAATCCAGCCAATGACGAGATGCATCCCGAACGCGAAGCAAAGCTGCACGAGGTCGAAGCCGCCGCATTCGTAAAGCGCCAGCGCGAGCGAGAGCAGCAGCGCGCCCGGCATGAGCGCGGCGGCGGCCAGCCGCCAACTGGCGAAGAGGTTCAGGTCGCGGTTCGCAAAAAAACAGAGGAGCCAGACCGGCAGGCTATAAACCGTGGCCAACACCGCCCAGACGAGCAGCAGGCCGAAAAACGTGCCGATGGCGGCGAGGCCGAGCAGGTCCGGCGCCCACGCGCCCCACGCGGGCCGCGCGTCACCGCGATTGGCGGCGATGAGGTAGTCGTCGGGATAAGGCACATACGCCTCGCCGAAGAGCGAGTAGAGGCGGAGGTCTTCCCGGCCGAATTCCAGTTGAAAATCTGCTGGCGATCGCAGCGTGCCGCCGTGCTCGACATCCACGCTGATGGCCAGAATTTTTCCCTCGGCGAGCATCACGGGCGAGTCGTCGCGCCAGTCGAGCCGGCCGCCGTGGATGGAGCCGGCGTCGGGCAACTGCTCGATGGCGTCGTTGATCACCGGAAAAATGCCGTCGGCCAGCAGCCACACCACCGCCGCGGCGGCGATGAGCGCGAAGATTGATTGCACGATGAAGAGCCGTTCGAACGAGGCGCGGGCGAACGCCGCCACGCCGCGCGGCGTCAGCGGTTCCCAGGCAAAAGTCGGTTCGCGAAGCGCGTTCACGCTGGCAGTCTAGCCGCAGACGGGCACGGATGGAACACTGATTAACAGCGGGTTAAACGTTCATTAACACCGGTGGGGCCAGCGCCCGCGCGCGCCGTCGTATGACTGGTTCGCGGCGCGCGCGGACGCTCGCCCCACCACAACGAAGATGGCTGACAGACAGTCCGGTCAGCCCGGTTTTTGGGCGGGCGGCGGCTGATTCGGCGCGGGCGCGTGGATGACCGGCACGGGATAACGCAGCTTCATCACGTCGTCCACCAGGACTTCGATGTAGTAGGTGCCCGCGGCCTCGAACTTGACCTGGCCGAAGAAGGTGACGTTCGTCGCGCTCAACGCCGGATCGCGCAGTTCAAATTTGAGTTCGCTCTTGCTCAACACCGTGGTCTGGTCGGGCGCGACGAGGCGCACGGTTTCGTTGAACGCGCCGATGCCCGCCGCCCAGCGGTTGAAGATGCAGATGCGGCCGGCGACGATGGGCAGTTGCGGCACGCGGATGACGTTGACGACGCCGATGATGAACAGGTTGCCGTTCACTTCCTGGCGGACTTCCTCGCACATGAGCGAGCATTGCAGATCGGGCAGAATTCGGGTGGCTTGCATAAAATAATTTTGGACGCCCATTCTGACCGAGAATCGGCGGATGTCAGGAAAAAAATTCAGTACGCGCCGCCCGCCGGATCACCGGCCATCGCGGGCTTCGTCTTCCAGATGAAATTTATGCAGCGTGCGATGGACGACGGGCGCAAAGATGATCCCCAGAATGGCGATCAAGCTGAGGCCGCTGAAGAGCGCATAGCACCCGGCGAAGATTTTTCCGCCGTCGGTTTGCAGCGTGGCGACCGGCCCCATGCCCGACAAAATCATCGCGGCGTTCAGAAAGGCGTCAATCCACGGCAGCTTTTCAAAAAAGTGATAGCCGATCATGCCGATGCCCAGCGAGACGCTGACGACCATGATTCCCAGCGCCGCGTGATGCAGAACACGGCGGTGATACTCTTTGCGCGGCAGCAGTGGTTTGGTGCGATGCTCGAACATAAATCTCAAACGGCGGAACCGATGATTTCCTTCAAATCGCTGACGCCCGCCTGTTTCATCCGCTGAACCAGGCCGCGGACGATTTTCCGGGCGACGCCCGGCCCTTCATAAACCATGGCCGTGTAAATCTGCACCAGCGACGCGCCGGCCGCGATCTTTTCCCACGCATCATCCGCCGTAAAAATGCCACCGACGCCGATGATGGGGAGCCGGCCGTTCGTCTGCTTGAAAAGATGGCGGACAACTTCCGTGCTGCGGGCACGCAACGGGCGTCCGCTCAAGCCGCCGGTCTCGGCGTAAATTGTTTGCAGCGCCGCGTCGCTGGTTGGCGGACGCGCGACCGTCGTGTTCGTCGCCACGATGCCGGCAAGGTGGCGCGGCGCGGCCAGTTCCAGAATTTCGTCCAGCGCGGTGAAGGACAAGTCCGGCGCGACTTTCACCAGGATGGGTTTCTGGACGGAATTCAACTGCTGCACTGCCGCAAAGATTTCGTCCAGCGCGGCTTTGTCCTGCAACTGCCGCAAGTTTGGCGTGTTCGGCGAACTGACGTTGATGACAAAGAAATCCGCGAGGTCGCGCAACGCCCGAAACGAATCGGCGTAATCTTCCGCCGCATCCTCTAGCGGCGTGATTTTGGATTTGCCGAGGTTAATGCCGACCGGATGCCGCGGCCAGCGGCCGGATTTTTTCCAGCCGGAAAGTTTCTGCGCCAGCGCTGCCGCGCCGGCATTATTGAAACCCATGCGGTTGATGACCGCTTCGTCGGCAATCGCGCGGAACATCCGGGGTTGAGGATTGCCGGCTTGCGCGTGCCACGTCACGCCGCCGAGTTCNNGCGAGGCCGACGGGATTGGGAAATTTCAGGCCAAACAGTTCCACCGGCAGTGCCGGCGAGCCGAAAATGGATCTCACTGCGCCCAGCGCCAGCGCGTGGCGGCTCACGCGGGCAAGCGAATTGACCGCCTGGTTATGAGCGATTTCCGAGTCCTGCCGGAACAACTGCGGACGGATGATTTTTTTATGCAGCCAGCCCATGTATCAAATGAAAAATGCAAAATGCAAAATGAAGAAATTATTTTCCATTTTGTTTGATGGCCTTGCGTTCGCAGATCTGTTTGTAAGTCGCGAGCGCGAGCAGCGGCCAGGCGTTGCGATACATGTCGTATTTCAGATAGAACACTTTCGGAAAACCGGTGCCGGTGGTCTCGTTTTCCGTCCAGGAACCGTCGGCGTTTTGCGTGCGGCAGAGGTATTCGATGCCGCGCTTCAGCGCCGGGTTTTCGGGATCGTCGAACGCGCACAAGCCCATGACCGCCCACGCGGTTTGCGACGCGGTGCTCGGCCCCTGCCCTTTGAAGACGGGGTCGTCGTAGGTGTTGCAGCGTTCACCCCAGCCGCCGTCTTCATGCTGCACGCTTTCCAGCCAGGCGCGGCCGCGTTGCAGCCAGACTTCCTGCATGTTAAGGTTCAAGGCGCGCATCCCGCGCAGAACCTGCCACGTCCCGTAAATGTAATTCACGCCCCAGCGGCCATACCACGAGCCGTCGGCTTCCTGCTGCGACTGGACATAATCCAGCGCCTCCCGGACGCGGTGATGACCGACGCTCCAGCCTTCGTAGCCGAGCAATTCCAGGATGCGCGCGGTGATGTCGGCACACTCGGGATCGAGCATGGCGTTATGGTCGGCGAAGGGAACTTTTTCGAGGATGTTTTTGGTGCAGTCCTTGTCGAACGCCGCCCAGCCGCCGTCCTTGCACTGAAAGGTCATCATCCACTTCAGGCCGCGTTTGAAACATTCGTCGCGTTTCTGCGGGTCGTCCGTGGGGATCAGGCGGAGCGCGAGCAATACCATCGCAGTGTCGTCCACGTCGGGATTCCACTGGTTGTTGTATTCAAACACCCAGCCGCTCGGCTCGACCTTCGCCGGATTTTTGTGGATCCAGTCGCCGGCAAAACGGATCTCCTTTGCCATCAGCCATTCGGCGCATTGCTTCAGCTTTGGATGATCGGCGGGAACGCCCGATTCGCGCAGGCAGATGGCGACGATGGCCGTGTCCCACACCGGCGAGAAACAGGGTTCGATGCGCACATCCTTTTCGGTTTCGTGCTCCAATTTTTTTAGTTCGTGCGCCGCGCGCACGACTTGCGGATGATCGTCCGGGTAGCCCAGCGCCTTGAGCGCGATCAGCGAATTCAGCATCGCCGGAAAAATCGCCGCCAGCCCGTCGCTGCCTTCGAAACGTTCGAGCATCCACTGCTCGCATTTTTTCAACGCCATTTTGCGGAACGGATGGATGCCGTGCTCGGCGAACCATTCCGCCAGCTTGTGCAGCCGGTCCAGCCACAGGAAAAAATTGCGCAGCGAAATCTTTTCCGGGTCGGGCGCGAGTGCCAGGTCGCGTTCGTGGATGCCTTCCGGATACAGCTCGTCGAGCGTGACGCTCACCGGACGCGTGGGCTTGAAATGATTGATGATCGCCAGCGGCACGATCATCCCGCGGGACCAGTTGCTCATGTCCCAGAAGTTCACATGGAACCATTTGCCGATGAGCAGCACCTCGCACGGGATCGTCGGGACAAACTCCCACGGGAACAGGCCGATGAGCGCGAGATACAATTTGGAAAACGTGTTCATGCGCGGCACGCCGCCGAAATGCAGCGCCACCTCGCGCGCCTTCAGCATCCGCGGATCCGTCACCGGCACGCCGGCGAGTTTCAACGCCAGATACGCCTTGATGGTCGCGTTCACTTCCGACGGGCCGTTGAGGTAGATGTTCCAGCCGCCGTCCGGCAACTGCTTCGAGAAGATGTGGTTGACCGCCTTGCGCTGCCATGCCTTGTCCACCCGGCCGTTCCAGTGATGATACGCCACCGTGTCCGAGACGAGCGTGGAATCCACCATGAGTTCGCCGACCCAGTAACCTTCCGGCTTTTGCTCCGACAAAAGAAAATCCTGGGACCGCTTCAAGGCGGCCAGCAGCCCGGAAAAAAACTCGCTTGAATTCGAGTCGTCCGGCAGACCGGCCGCCGGATTGACCCGTGAATCGCTTTCAATCAACACGCGCATACTTTGCGGATTTGCAAAAAAAGAGTAAAGAATTTCCTACACGTGCAGCGGCGAAAAAATATTTTCCAACTCACACCAAAGCCCAGCCGGGCTTGATTTCTTCGTCCAGCGACGGCAACGGCGCGCGCGCCAGCAATTTTCTTTCCGCCAAAATTCCAATCATCGCCGCGTTGTCCGTGCAGAGCGATTTTTCCGCCAGCCGCAAGGCGAAGCCATTGCGCGCACACGCCCGTTCCAATTCCAAACGCAAGGCGCGGTTGCACGTCACGCCGCCGGAAGCGGTCACGCAGCGGACGCCTTCGCGTTTCGCCGCGCGGATGGTTTTTTTCACCAACACTTCGACGATGGCCGCCTGCACGCTGGCGCAGAGGTCGCAAACCTTTTCGCGGTCAGCGAGCAACGCCGGATGGTCGCGGATAAAATAGCGCACGGAAGTTTTCAGGCCGCTAAAGCTGAAATCATCATTCGCGTCGTGCAGCAGCGGACGCGGAAACTCAAACGCCTTTGGATTCCCCTGCTCCGCCAGCCGGTCAATCAGCGGGCCGGCGGGATACGGCAGGCCCATGAGTTTGCCGGTCTTGTCAAAACATTCGCCCGCCGCATCGTCGATCGTCCCGCCGAGCACGCGATGATTCAATTCTGATTTCACCAGCACGAGCAAGGTGTGTCCGCCGCTGACGATGAGCGAAACGTTCGGCTGAAAATTTGAAAAATCTGCCGCCCGGGTTTCACCGGAAATCCACGGCGAATACAGATGCGCCTCGTGATGGTGGATGCCGATGAACGGCTTGTTCAACGCAAACGCCGCCGCCTGCGCCGCCTTGAGCCCGACGAGCAACGCGTTCGGCAATCCCGGCCCTTGCGTTGCGGCCAAGGCATCGAGTTGCGCAACGGAAATTCCCGCCTCGCGTAGCGCGGATTGCGCGACCGGCAACAGATTTTTCAGATGCTCGCGCGCGGCCAGCTCGGGCACGACGCCGCCGTATTCCGCATGCAACTCGACTTGCGAGGCGACGACATTGGACAGGATTTTTCCATCGCGCACGACGGCCACGCTGGTTTCGTCGCAGGAAGTTTCGAGCGCAAGAATGGTCATGGCGATCCACCGACAACAATTACTTCGCCGCCAGCTTCTCCGGCTTCGGCGCGGCGGTTAGTTGATCGTAAAGCAAAAGTCCCTTGAGCAGATCCTCGGCGCGCTGTAATTGCTCGTCTTGGATTTCATCCACGCGCACGCGGGTTTCCGCCGTCATGCCGTCAATGCCGCCCGGCGAGCGTTTAAGGAGCAGCGCCGCCTCGTCGGTATCGCTCAACGGCACCAGAATGTCCGGCGTGATGCCGTGCTGGTGAATCACCTTGTGGCTGGGCGTGTAATACTTGGCGATGGTCAACTTCAACGCCGAGCCGTCGTCGAGGGGGAAAATGGTCTGCACGGAACCTTTGCCGAACGTCTTTTCGCCGAGGATGACGGCGCGGTGCAAATCCTGCAGGCAGCCGGTGACGATTTCCGCCGCGCTGGCGCTGCCGAGATTCACGAGCACGACGATGGGAACATTTTTTAATTCATCGCCGTCGCCCTGCGCAAAATATTTTTCCACCACGCGCCGGCCTTCGGTGGAAACGACGAGCTGCCCGCGCGGCAAAAATTTCTGGCACACGGCCACCGCCTGATCCAGCAAGCCGCCCGGATTCCAGCGCAAATCCAGAACCAGTCCTTTCATGCCCTGTTGCTGGAGTTTTTCGAGGGCGGTTTCCAGTTCGTCCGCCGTGTTGTCGCCGAACTGCGTGATGCGGGCGTAGCCGATCTTATCCGCGCCGAGCGGGAACTCCTTTTTGCCGTTGATATCCTTGACCATATCCATCTGGATGATGGCGCGCTCAAGGGTGTAATCCTTTTTGGCGCCAGTGGACGGGCGTTCGACGGTGATGGTGACGGACGAGCCGGGATCGCCGCGCAGGAGCTTGACGACATCCGCCAGCGGCTGGTCTTCAACACTTTTGCCCTCAACCCGCGTGATGTAATCGCCGCTCAAAATGCCCGCGCGCGCGCCCGGCGTGTCGTCCATCGGCGCGATGACCGTGACATGGCCGTCGCGCATCGCCACCACCAGACCCAGGCCGCCGAACTGGCCTTCCGTGTCGTCCTGCAACTGCTGGAATTCATCCGCATCAAGAAATTCGCTGTGCGGGTCGAGCTGGCTGACCGCACCCTTGAGCGCGGCATAGACCAGCTGTTGATACGTCAGGTTGGTTCCGTCCACATACTCGCTGCGGATTTTCTGGATGGCGTCGTTGAAGACCGCGAGGTTCGCCTGCGGATTGTCCTCGTCCGTCGCCGCCTGCGCGGCGGAAAGATAAAGCTTCGCGCCCAGCGCAAGGTTGAGCAGCAGCGCCAACACCACCAGTCCAAAAATTAAACGTCGCTTCATCGCGCAGAAATTTACCACGAAGACACCAAGACACAAACCCTTTGAATTTGCCAATTAAGAGCGCAACAGATTTTCGATGAACGGCAGATCCGCCGGCACCGTCACCTTGGGGTTCGGCGCCGTGGATTTGACCAGTTGAACCGGCTGGCCGATGAGCTCGCACGCCGCCGTGTCGTCGGTGAGCACCAGTCCTTTTTCCCGCGCCGCGGCAATGGCGCGGCGGAGGACGGCCACGCGAAACGTCTGCGGCGTCTGCACCGACCACAGTTTCGCGCGATCCACCGTGCGCGCGATGATTTTCCCGTCGGCGGTTTCCTTGATCGTGTCCGTCACGGGCTGCGCCGCGACCGCCGCGCCCGTTTCGCGCGCGGCGGCGACCGTGGCGGCAATCAGATCCGCCCCGGTGCAGGGCCGCGCCGCATCCTGGATGGCGACGATTTCCGTTGCCGGCGAAACGGCGTTCAGTCCGTTCCAGACGGAATCCTGCCGCTCCGCCCCGCCCGCCACGATCTGGAATTTTTTTTGGAAGTTGAATTTCTCCGCCAGTTCGGCGAAGTGCGACTCCATCCCGGCGCGCACGACCAGAATAATTTCGTCCACGCAGCCTGCATCATTAAAGGCCCTCCAGGTGTGCGCGACGATGGGACGATCCGCGACTTCGAGCCAGAGCTTGTCCACGTTCGCGCCCATGCGCGTGCCCTTGCCGGCGGCGACGATGATGGCGGAAGTCATTTGCGTGGCAGGTTGAAAATTGAAAGTTGCAGGTTGTAATTCGACCACCGCGGAAGGAAACTTGCAACCTTCAACTTTGAACCTTCACCCGATGCGCCAGACGATGCGCGCCTTGTTGAGGTCGTAAGGCGACATCTCCATCTTCACCCGGTCGCCGGAAGTGAGGCGGACGAATTTCTTCCGCATCTTGCCGGAGATGGTCGCCAGCACCTGATGCTTGTTGTCGAGCTCGACGCGGAACATCGTGCCCGCCAGAACCGTCAAGATTCGCCCTTCGATCTCAATGTGCTCTTCCATTGAACTGTGCTAGCAAAAAAGCTTGGGCAACACTTTTTACGATGCTGCCCAAGCCAGTGATTATCTGATAAATTAATAACGGTCACGACCACCGCCACCACCACCGCCACGGCTGCCGCCGCCGCTGTAACCGCCGCCGCCGCCGCCGCCGAATTCACGGCGCGGACCGCGATCACGGCCGCCACCGCCGGGCGGACGCTCTTCCTTCGGGCGCGCGATGTTGACCGTCAAGGCGCGGCCATCGAGTTGCGCGCCGTGCATGGCCGCAATCGCCTTCTGCGCTTCTTCGGGGGTGGAGTAGGTGACAAACGCAAACCCGCGTGAACGGCCGGTCATCCGGTCCATCATGAGGGTGGCTTCGACGACTTGACCGTGGGCGGCAAACGCGTCCTGCAGGTCATTTTCCGTGGTGTTGAAGGAAAGATTTCCCACAAACAATTTCGTGCTCATTTAATGATTTGTTGCTCGATACTAACCGTTTTCGTCTGTTCCCGAACTGCCGGGTTTCAAATCATCACTGAACCAAGTTCACTTGAAGATTCACCATGCTCGAAAGGTCAAATTATCTTACAGACGGATTAAATTCTAGCGGAACGCCCGTTTCTGGCAAGCCCTTTTCAATTTTCCGCCGCGCCGCCGGAAACGGCTTTTGTCAGCCCGCGCCAGCCAGCTTGATTTCCCCGGCGTCAATCCTGCAGGCGCATGAACCGGCTCCCCTCCGTAAAAAACACCCATGAGGTGAACACCCCATATCCTTCAACCGGTTTTCCTGTTTTTCTTCCGTGTTATGAAATGCAGCGAATAATACAAACTGGAGAGTCCATGAAACGAATCACCGTTCTGTTGGTGGATGACCATGAGATTGTGCGCGAAGGGATTCGCAAGCTGCTCGAACTGGAGGATGACCTCGAAGTGATCGGCGAAGCGAAAAACGGTCGTCAGGCGGTCGTCATGGTCGAAAAACTTCGTCCAGCAGTGGTTGTCATGGACATTGGGATGTCGTTGCTCAATGGGCTGGAAGCCGTCCGTCAGATCCTCAAAATTGTCCCCGGCACCAAAATAATCATTCTCTCCGCACACACTGATAGCGCGTATGTCAAAAACTCGACTGACTCTGGCGCGGTGGGATTTGTGCTCAAACAAGCTTCAATTCTTGATTTGTGCGCGGGGATTCAGGAAGTCAACAAGGGGAATACTTTTTTTTGCCCGTTCTTTGCGAAGCTTCATCTCGAATGCGAGCGAAAGTCGTTTGATCAAGCCGGACGGCCGAAGCTGCGCCACGCCTGCCTGAACTCGCGAGAGATGGAAGTGCTCCAACTGATTGCCGAGGGTGAAGCCACCAAACAAATCGCGGCGGAGCTCGGCATCAGCATGAAAACCGTCGAAAGACATCGCGAGCATCTCATGAAGAAGCTCAACATCCACACTATCGCCGGACTCACCCGCTACGCCATTGGCGCGGGCATCATCGAAAGTAGCGTCCAGTTGACCATTGTTTAGCATCGAATAGCTTAAGGTTCCCTGGCTCGAACCCGCCACCGTTCTGCGCAAGCCCTATACGTTCGAGAAGTTGTTGGCCATCCGTGCGGACGATGCTGCGCCTACGGCGCTGCGCCCTCCACCAGTTTGATTTCCGCTTCCGTCAGGCCGTAGAGCTCATGGACCAGCGCGTCAATTTGCCGGTCGAGCGCGGTGCATTTGTTGGCATAAAAATCCTTGTCCTTCCCGCAGTTCACTGCTGGAAATCTTGCGGCGGAAGATTTGCGGAAAACGATCTTCAAAAGATCAATCACCGGACGAACGCCTGTCGTTGACAACGATAAAATCGAATGATACTATTTTGATACTGAAATGCCGCGCAAAGTGCGACAACTGATAGCCGACTTGAAAAAAGCCGGTTTTGTGAACCGGGGCGGCCAGGGCAGCCATCGGAATTTTACGCATCCGAAAGGGTTGCGGTTGACCATCAGCGGCGGGGCGGGCGATGACGCCAAGCATTATCAGGAACGGGACGTGCGGCGGGCATTGGCAACGGTGAAAGAATAAATTTATGACACGCAAGCAAATCAAAGAGCAGGCGGCGCGCTACGCGAAATTTGTCGAGTGGAGCGACGAGGATCAATGCTTCATTGGCCGCTGTCCCGAACTCGCACTGGGCGGCGTGCATGGCAGCGATGAGGCCAAGGTTTATGCGGAACTCTGCGAAGTCGTCGAGGAATGGATTGAATTGCTCCACCGCGACGGCGTGCCTCTGCCCGACCCGTTGGCGGCGAAATCATTCAGCGGCAAGTTTGTGTTGCGCGTGGAACCGGCCATCCACCGCCGTCTCGCCGCCAAAGCCCTCGCTGCCGGTGAAAGCCTGAATAGCTATTGCGTCAAAACTTTGGTGAAGGCTTAAACCAGCCAGCCGCGAAAACAACGGCCTTTGTCAGCCAGCGCCGGCCAGCTTGATTTCCCCGGCGGTCAGTCCTGCAGGCGCATGAACCGGCTCAAGCCGCCAGCAATTCCGCGCCGTGGACAAAGGGAATGGATTGACGCCATGGCCGTGCGCCACGACCTGACCGTCGCCACGCGCAACGAAAAAGATTTCCGCCACGCCAAAACTTTCAATCCCTTCACCTCAAAATAATTTCCCGCGCAATTCCGTCCGTGAAGCGCGGCGGCGTCAATTCGCCGTCCGTCACCCACAATTTGACGGGCTGCTTCGGCGCACCGATCGCCAGTTGAAAAAATTCCCGTTGACACTACTGTTTATATTGTCTATATACAGTAATCGCAATGCCACCCGACAAGAAACAGTTCATCATCGGTCCGATTTCCCCGGCGGCGGATGGCGCGCTTTACCAGCAGATCGTTGACCGCGTCAAACGCGAGATCAGCGAAGGCCGGCTCAAGCCCGGCGTGGCGCTGCCGTCATTCCGCCAGTTCGCGGAAGATTTGCTCGTCAGCGTCATCACCGTCAAACGCGCCTACGAGGAACTCGAACGCGCAGGCATCATTTATCGGCGGCAGGGCCTGGGCACGTTCGTCGCCGACCTCGGTCACGACCGCAGCCGCGAAGCCAAACTTGAAACCGCAAAAAACCTGCTCCGCGCCGGTTTCCGCGAAGCCGCCGAAGCCGGCTTGAAACCCGCCGAACTTTCCGAACTCGCCCACCAAATCATCAGGGAGAAATGACATGAACAACAACGCCATTGAAATCCGCGGCCTCGTCAAAAATTATCCAACCTTCACCCTCGGCCCGCTCGATCTGACCGTGCCGCGCGGCGCGATCTACGGACTCATCGGGCCGAACGGCGCGGGCAAGACCACCACCATTGATCTGATTTTCGGCATGGGCAAGAACGACGCCGGCAGCATCCGCGTCGCCGGCCTCGACCATCGCACCGACGAAGTGGAATTGAAACGCCGCGCCGCCTACGTCAGTCCCGATCTGAATTTCGCCGTCTGGGGCAAGGTCGGCAAGGCCATCCGCTTCGTGCGCGGCTTTTATCCAAAGTGGGACGATGCCTATTGCGCCGCGCTGATGAAGGAATTTCATTTAAGCGACTCTGACAAAATCGCTACGCTCTCTTTCGGCGCGAAAACAAAGTTGAGTTTGCTCCTCGCCCTTTCGCGCCGCCCGGAAGTTTTGATTCTCGACGAACCGACCACCGGCCTCGACGCCGTTTCCAAACAGCAGGTTTTTGCCGAGTTGCTCAAAGCCGTTGAGGATGGCGAACGCACGGTTTTGATTTCCTCGCACGGCTTGAGCGACATCGAACGCTTCGCCGACCACGTCGGCATGATCAAAAATGGCAGGCTGCTGCTCGAAGGCCGCACCGATGAAATTGTTGACCGCTTTCGGCTCGCCGAATTTTTTACGGAAAATGGAACTGCACTCGCAAATCGCGACGGCCTCATCATCTTGAAGCGAAACGAAAACCGCTGGCACGCATTGCTAGATCAAAAAAGTGATGCGCAAAATTGGTTGCAATCCAAAGGCGCAAAAGATGTATCACTTACAAGGCTTACGCTCGAAGATTTATTCGTCGCGCTCGCCCAAGACGAGGAGGCCAAATGAAGCCATTGATCCTCGACCAAATGAAACGCCGCTGGTTCTTCTGGGCGTTGTTCTGTCTGGTTCAATTCATTTTTGGCTGGGTCGATTATGGATTCTTGGGCATCATTTTTATTTTCCCGTTCTTATTTATACTTGGGCCAAACATCTGGCTGATGGATTTGCAACGCGGCTATCCCCGCGTTGCGCTCACGCTGCCCTACACGGCGAGGCAGATTGGCCGGGCGTGGTGGTGGATTACGGTCGGCGTTGCCGGAATTTTAATGATCACCTTCAGTTTTTTGGGGATGACCTGTCACATTTTGTCTTCTGGAAAGGAGTTCCCATTTGCAAACTGGTTTGAATATGTGACAGCCAGCCTCCTGTTATATGGATCACTGTTTTGGTTCTACAGCGGCGTCTTCAGCGGCAGCAACTTGCGGCTGCCCTCGATTGACTGGATGGAAAAGCTCCGGCGATTTTTGGCCGTTATCTGCTCCCTGGCATGCATCGGGGGCAGCTTTTATTTCCTTATTAATATGCAGAAAAGCCCGGTCGAGATGCTGGCATTCTATGTTTGCACTCTGGCCATGACGATGGTCGGCTGGCTGCGCGCGGAATCAATGATTGCCGACTCCGGTGAATATCGCAACGCTTCGCAACCGTCCAAGAATTCACGCGGACAATTCAAATCTCCGAACGGTTTTGGCGGAATTCCGTTTGTTTTTTGGACGGCTTTTTCCGGCGTTTGGAGCTTGGGGATTTATGTTTTCATCTGCATGAACCTTTTTAACTTTGCGAAAAAACATCTGTTTGACCCGCATCATTTGCCGGGAACCACAGGCGTAGGTTTTCTTCCTTTCTTTTTCGGTTTCATTTACATGTCTTCCATATTTTCATTTTACTTGATACATAACTTGCGTTTTTTACGAACGCTCCCGATCTCAACCGCAAGGCTGGCGGCTACGCTTCTATTTGTTCTGATTTTACCATTGCTCACCTTGTTTTTGGCTTTCACAGCCCTGGCGTGGAAGGAAACTGGGGCAGGCGAATATATTTCATCTTTCAAAATTGAACTGCTCGCCGTCGCTCCCGTCAGTGTTTTTATTGCCGTTTCAATTTGGAACACGCAGGCAAACTTCATTAAAACCGTTCTTTTGGTGATTGCGATTCTCGCGCCATTAACGCCCGCTCTCTATCAATTAACCTGCATGGACAATCGCGGTTTGCCGTTTTGGTTCGTGATGCTGTTTAGCGGCGCGATGGCAGGGATTGCTTTTTGGTCAACCTGTCAAATCATTGCGAAGAGCAGCAGCGCCTACCGTCCGCGCCAAAATCAACTTGGCAACCCCTGGAATTGGGGACGCTGAAAATTATTCCGCCGCCCGCCAATCCAGCACTTTCAACTGCACCGTCGTCCGGCCGTTGAACTCGTTCACGCCCGGCGCAAAGGCCAGGTCGAATTTCCCGTCCGGCAACGCGCCCGCGTTCCACCAGACCGCCTCGTGCGTCACCGCGCCGTCCGTCACCCACAATTTGACGTGCTGCTTGGTCGCGCCCATGCGCAGTGGCGGTTTTTTCTGCGTGAGCTGGCGCGCGCAGAATTGCACCGCCGGATTCCCCTGCCCCAGCGGCTGCAACTGCTCCAGTTCCGCCAATGAAGCCAACGTGATTTCGCTCAAGCCCACTTCCGCATCCAGGCGCAGCGGCGGTTGCAAATCCTCCGGCTTCAACGTGCGCCGCGCGATTTCGTTCAGGCGCGCGCGGAACTGATCCACCTTGTCCGGCGCGATCGTCAAACCCGCCGCCATCGCGTGACCGCCGTGCTTGATCAGCAAGTCAGCGCACTCGCGCAATGCCGCCGCCAAGTCAAAACCCGCGATGCTGCGACCCGAACCGCGCCAGACTTCCGCATCGCCGCCGAGAATGATGGTCGGGCGATAAAATTCCGCCAGCACGCGCGACGCCACGATGCCAACCACACCGATGTGCCAGAGCAGCTGGCCCTCGACGATGACAAAATCATTTTCCGCGTCGAACTTCGAGCGCACGATACCCGCGACTTCGCCCGTGATGCCGCGCTCAATTTTCTGGCGCTCGCGATTCCGCGCATCCAAATCCTGCGCCAGCGGCAACGCCCGATCCACATTTTCTGCCAATAGCAATTGCAGCGATGCCTCCGCCGTTTCCAATCGCCCGGAAGCATTCAAACGCGGCGCGAGCTGGAAAGCGACATCGTGCGTGCCCAGTTTTTCCGGCGACTGCGCGACTTCCTTTAAGGCCAGAATTCCCGGCCGCCGCGTCGTGTTCAGTTTGTCCAGACCGGCGGTGACGAGCATCCGGTTTTCGCCGACCAGCGGCACCAGGTCCGCGATCGTGCCGAGCGCGACCAGATCCAAAAGTGATTTCAAATCAAACTCCGCCGCGCCGGGCAGACCGGTTTCGCGTCCGCGTTTCAGGATGGCGTGCGCCAGCTTGAACGCCAGACCGGCGGAACACAGCTCGGTAAAACTGGTGGCGAATGATGAGTGACGAGTGACGGGCGGCGCAGTTTTCTCGTCACTCGCCACTTGCCACTCATCACTGATCGCAAGTTGCGGATTCACGAGCGCCACCGCGGCGGGCGCGGGATTGGAAACCTGGTGATGGTCGAGGACGATGACGTCCACGTCTTGCCCGCGCAGCCACGCGATGGTTTCCACGGCCGTTGAGCCGCAGTCCACCGCGAGCAACAGTTTTACCGGAAATTTCTTGAGGCAATTCTCCACGCCGTCACGGCTCAAGCCGTAACCCTCGTCCCGGCGATGCGGCAGATACGCCTCCACGCGCCAGCCGAGCTTGCGCAATACTTCGAGAAGCAACGCCGTCGAAGTCACGCCGTCCACGTCATAATCGCCAAAGATGACGAGCGGCTCGGCGCGTGCGTGCGCCTGCAACAGACGCTCGACCGCCCCGCGCATGTTCGGCAGCAGAAACGGGTCGGCCAGATTTTTGAGGCGCGGGGAAAGAAATTTTTCAATCGCCACCGGCTCGCTCATCCCGCGATTGAGCAGGCATTGCGCGAGCAGCGGGGAAATTTTTAACTGCGCCGCCAGCGGTTCCGCGAGGAGCGGTTGCGGCGGCGCAAGTGACCAGCGGAATTTCATTTTAATTTAGCCACGGATGCAAACAGATTGGCATAGATGGACACGGATGGGGGAAAAAGGGAATTGTCTTTCTTCTGCCTCCATCCGTGTTTATCTGGGTTCATCCGTGGTTGGTTTTTTTCTCCCGCCGCGCGGCGGTGATGGACAGCGCGATGGCGATGGACAAAATCGCGGCGACGACCAGGAGCGAAGTCACGGTCGGGATTTTGATTTGAAACCATTGCGGCGCGTGGTCGTGCGGGTCGAGCAGCATTTTCGCGCCGATAAAAACCAGCACGAGCGACAGGCCGGCGGTGAGATGGCGGAACATCCCGATGGCCCCGGCGAGTAGGAAATACAGCGAGCGCAGGCCGAGGATGGCAAACACGTTCGACGTGAAAACGATGAAGGCTTTTTGGGTGACGGCGAAAACGGCGGGAACGGAATCCACGGCAAAAATTAAATCCGTGGCCTCGACCAAAATCAGCACGAGCGCGAGCGGCGTGAGCGCGAAACGCCCGTTCAACCGCGTCGTAAATTTCTGGCCGTCGAGCGCGGGTGAAACCGGAAACAGTTTTTTGGCAAAACGGATGACGGGATTTTTTTCCGGCGCGATGGCGGTCCGTTTTGCGAAAAGCATTTTCACGCCGGTGACGACGAGGAAAATGCCGAAGACATAAAGCACCCAGCTGAAATTTTGGATGAGCACCGCGCCGACGCCGATCATCGCGCCGCGCATGACGAGCGCACCGAGGATGCCCCAGACGAGCACGCGCCGCTGAAATTCCGGCGGCACCTGGAACGCGGTGAAGATGAGCGCGATGACGAGGATGTTGTCGAGCGAAAGCGAAAGTTCGATCAGATAGCCGGTGACAAACTCGGTCGCTTCTCCGGGCGGACGCAGAAATCCGAGCAGCGCGGCAAACAGCATCGCGAGCGAAAACCAGATCGCCGTCCACACGCCGGCTTCGCGAAAACTGACGGTGCGGGCGCGCTTGCTGAACGCGCCCATGTCCACGGCGATGCAGGCGAGGATGAACAGGATGAAACCCGTCCAGTGCCAAGGTGTGATTTCCGTCATTTACGATTTACGATTTACGATTTACGCGCGGACTGCAAATTCAATCGTAAGTCGCCAGTAAGTCGCCAATCGTAAATTTTTCAGACTTTTACCGCCGTCGTGTTCGCGTTCTGCACCGTCACTTGCGATCCGCCGCCGATGTTCGGCCGTTCGCCCTTGTGCCACCACAGCACGATGACGCTCGCGATGTAGATGGACGAATAAGTGCCGACGAGGATGCCGACGAGGAAGGTGAACGCGAAGTCGTTGATGACGCCGCCGCCGAAGATGAACAGCGAGAGCGTCGCCAAAAACACCGTGCCGCTGGTGATGATCGTGCGGCTCAAAGTCTGGTTGAGCGACATGTTGATGATGTCCTTGAACGATCCGCGCACGCCGAGCTTCAACTGTTCGCGGATGCGGTCGAAGATGACGATCTTGTCGTTGATGGAGAAACCGATGATGGTCAAGATCGCCGCGACGACGGTCGCGTTGAACTGGCGGCCGGATATATAATTGGCGATGCAATACGCGCCGATGGCGAACAAGACGTCGTGCAGCACGGCCACGACGGCGGCGACGGCGAACGAAAATTCATAGCGGAAGGCGACATAAAGCAGAATGCCGAACAGCGACAGCAGCGAGGCGATGATGGCGGATTCCTGGATTTCCCGGCCCAGCGTCGCGCCGACCTGCTGGCTGCCGAGCAGTTTGAACTGCGCCGACGGCAGGCGCGCGAGCGCGGTTTCGACTTTCTGCACCGAGCCGCTGGAGGTCGTCAGGCGCAGAGTTTCCGTGCCCGCGCCGACATCTTTTTGGTATTGGATCTGCGCATCTTTCTCGCCGACGGCGGTGAGCGCGGCGCGGATTTGCTGTTCGTCCAGTTTTTGCGCGAAGCTGTAAGTCGTGCTGTCGCCGCCCAGGAAATCCACGCCGAACAATTTTTCGCCGCGCGTCAAACCAAAGCCGAGCGACCCGATGACGAACAGCCAGGTGACGATGAACAACGGCTTGGCGATGCCCATGAAATTCACCTTGGCGCTGTTGATGAGATGGAACATGCGCAGCGATTTGATGAGATTCCGGTCGAGCAGGAAATTGAAGATCAACCGCGTCACGACGAGCGCGGTGAACAAACTGGCGGCGACACCGATGGTCAACGTCACACCGAAGCCCTTGATTTCGCCCGTGCCTTTCCAGATCAAAATGATGGACGAGATGAGCGTGGTGACGTGCGAATCAAAAATGGTTCCGAACGCGCGCGCGTAGCCGGCGTCGATCGCGCCGCGCAGGGATTTGCCTTTCGCGAGTTCTTCGCGGATGCGCTCGTAAATGAGCACGTTCGCGTCCACCGCCATGCCGACGGTGAGCACCGCGCCGGCGATGCCGGGCAAGGTGAACGTCGTGCCGATGGAGCACATGACGCCGAGCAAAATGATGATGTTGGTGAAGAGCGCGATGTTGGCCGCGATGCCTGCGATCCAATAATAGCAAAGCATGAACACGGAGACGAAGATGACGCCGTAAATGGACGCCTTGATGCCGCTGCGGATGGAATCTTTGCCGAGCGTCGCCCCGACATCGCTGGAATAAACAATTCTTAACGGCGCCTTGAGCGGGTTCTGCAACACGTTCGCCAGCTCCATCGCTTGCTCGATCGTGTAATGGCCGCTAATCATTGCATTACCGGTCTCAATTGGATTGTCAATTTGCGGAGCAGAATAAAGTTCGCCGTCCAGAACAATCGCCAGCTTATGTTTGAAACCGGTCTGGGGATCAGGCGCATATTCCTGCGTGGTCTCGCCAAATTTTTTCGCACCGTCATCGGTCAGCTCAAAATTGATCTGCGGCTGGCCCAGGCTGTCGCGCGAAACATAGGCACTCTTGACGATGTCACCGTAAAGTCCGTTCTCCGGTTTTTTTCGGACGATGTATTGCTCCAGCAGCGTCGTGCCGTCGGCCTGCTGGTCAACGTGCTTCATCAATTCGTAACCATACGGAACCGGCTGAATCAGTTCGTGAGTATTTTTGTCAAAGTAGTCGTCGCTGTCATCCTTGACCATGCGGAATTCCAAAAACGCCGTCTTCTGAATCTGCTGACGCGCGCTGTCCTTGTCGGATTGCGACAAACCGGGAAGCTGAATCAAAATTCGATTTCCGCCCGCCGATTGGATCACCGGCTCGGCCACGCCGAAACGGTCAATGCGCCGGCGCAACACCTCGATGGCCTGCGACAACGCGCTCGTGACATCCGCGCGATTGGTGACACTTTCAACCTGCCCCGCATCATTCGTTCTCGTTTCAACACTCTCCAGCTTCGTCGTGTCCATCTCGACCAGGAACGACGTGCCGCCCTGCAAATCGAGGCCGAGCTTGATCTTGCCCGCCGCGTCGCGCTGGAGCCGGTTCAAGATGAACAGATTCGGGTGAACCTGGCTGCTCGCGGGGATGAACGGAAAATATTTCTGCAAATCGTTCGTGCCGGTCGCGAGCTGGATCGCGGTGAACTCATTCGTGCCCGCCTGCTGTAACGCGAGCGTTTGCGCGACGATGTCCTTGAAGGCGGCATCCTGGTTCTGCGCCCGGCTGGAGAATTCCTGCACCAGATCGCGCGAGGTCGGCGGGTAAATTTCAAACAGCGACCAGAGGATGATGGTGATGACCAGCAGGAAGCGGCCAAGGTTGTTGTTTTTATTCATGGAAAATTACGCTTTGGCCGGAGTGCTGGCGTCAACGACGAGTTCAGTGATGGAAGCCTTGGTGACTTCAAACTTCGCGTCGCCGGAGCGGAGCGTCACGGTCCGGTCCTTGACCGTGATGACCGTGCCGACGATGCCGGCGGCGGTCACGACCTCGTCGCCCGACTTGAGCGCTTCCAGCAATTTCCGCTGCTGCTTGGCGCGCTGCTGCTGCGGGCGGATCAGCAGAAAATAGAAAATGACGAAGATCAGGATGAAGAACGGCAGTTGCGAAAGCAAAGCCTGCACGGGGACACCCGGCGTTCCAGTCGGGGCGGCTTGCGCCAAAATGAGGTTCAAATAATTCATGTGCATAAATTGAAAAACGGTCGGACAATTTAAGGAATCAGCGGCCAATGGCAAGGTTTATTGCCGCCGGATTCAACCTGACCGGCGGCTCAATCGGTCTGGGCAAAGTGTTGGTGGTGGAAAACTACGGCCCGGCCAGACGATAGAACAGGCTGCCGCCGGAAATCGGGATGGTGACGATGCATTGAAGATTTGATACCGCCGGCACATTCGTGACTGCCGTCCATGAAACGGGCGGTGTAAGACCAACCGTTGACTGCAAAACATAGCTGGTCGCCGCGGACGGCCAGTTCAGCATGACATTCGTCCCCGATAGTTTGATTTGCAATGATAGAATGATCACTTCGGGTAGATTCGTCGCATAATATGGAGCCATGCCATAAGTGCTGTCACCCAACTGGCCAAATTGGTTGTAGCCCATCGCCCACAGGCTGCCGTCGCTCTTGAGAAACAAACTGAAGGCGTAGTCCGCGCTGATCGCCGTGACATTACCCCCCACGATCTGTTCGGGTTGGTTGGTGCCAAACGGCGGGTTCGTGGCAAAAATGCCGTCACCCAACTGGCCGAAATCGTCTCCGCCCATCGCCCATAGACTGCCGTCGCTTTTGAGAAACAAACTATGATCAAAGCCGGCGGCAATCGCCGTCACATTGTTGGAAACTATTTCCTCCGGCAGGTTGGTGTTGTTATCGGTGCGATCACCTAACTGGCCGTCGCCATTTTTGCCCATCGCCCACAGGCTGCCGTCGCTCTTGAGCAACAGGCTGTGACCGAGGCCGGCGGCAATGGCGACGACATTGCTCGGCACAAGCTGCTTGGGCTGGTTGGTTGAAACAAAAGTGCCGTCGCCCAGTTCACCATCGCCATTGTAGCCCATACCCCACAAACTGCCGTCACGCTTGAGAAACAGGCTGTGGTAGGTTCCGGCGGCAATCGCCGTGACATTGCTGGCCACGATTTGTTCCGGCAGGTTGGCGTTGTTGTTCGTGCCGTCGCCCAATTCGCCGTCGCTGTCCAATCCCATGGCCCACAAACTGCCATCGCTCTTAAGAAACAAACTGTGGTAGGCTCCGGCGGCAATCGCCGTGACAT
>PLHK01000051.1 GCA_003139955.1 Limisphaerales bacterium | reverse complement strand
ATCACGATGCGGCTGTTCGCGCTGGAAAAGGCGAGCGGCACATTTGAAACACTGATGACAACGCCGGTGGGCGATTTGCAGGTGGTGCTGGCAAAATTTGCGGCGGCAATCATTTTCTACATGATCGCGTGGCTGCCGTTGCTGGCTTGCCTGTTCTTCGTGCAGCGTTTCACCAATCAATCCGGCGCGTTGGACGCCGGCACGGTGGGCGGAATGTATCTGGGCATTTTTCTGATCGGCTGCGTGTTTCTGGCGATGGGTTCCCTGGCGTCAGCCATTTCGCGCAGCCAGATGACGGCGGCGATGATCAGTTTCGTGCTGGGCATCAGTCTGTTTTCGCTGGCTTATCTGGCGAAGGCGGCGCAGTCCAAACTCGTGGCGGCGCACTGGCAGACGCAGGTGCTGTCGTATTTCAACCTGTTTGACCAGATGGAGGATTTTGCGCGCGGCGCGGTGGACACGCGCGCGGTGGTTTTTTATGCGACCGCGACTTTTTTCTTTTTGTTCCTGACGCTGCGCNNGGTGGAAAGCCGCCGCTGGAAATGACATGAGCGACCAACAAAAATCCCGCCCCAGTTTTTCGCCGGCGAACCGCTGGAAAATCGCCTTCGATATGCTCGTGCGCACCGTGCTGGTGCTGGCGGTGGTGGTGATGCTCAATTATCTCGGCGCGCAATTTTTTCATCGGTTCTATTTGAGTTCACAGACGAACGTCGGGCTTTCGTCGCGCACGCTGGTGGTTTTGAATTCGTTGACGAACCAGATGACGGTGACGCTTTACTACGACACGCATGACGCGGACAATTTTTATCCGACCCTGCTCGCGCTGGCGAAAGAGTATCACGCGGCGAACAAGAATATTTCCGTCCAAACCGTGGATTACATTGCCGATCCCGGCGCGGCGGAAAAAATAAAAGAGCAATATAATTTGCCTGGTGCCGCTGACAGCCCGAACGCGCCGCCGGGCAAAGATCTGGTCATCTTCGCCTGCGGCGATCGGCATGACATCGTGGCCGGCGACGCGATCGTGCGATTTCAGACGGTGCCGATGAATCCGAACGACCCCGATTTTGATCCACGGCAAAGCAAATTGCAGTTCCGCAAAAAGCCGGTCGCGTTCAATGGCGAACTCATGTTCACCTCCAAGCTGCTCGCGCTCGCCCACGCGCAGCCGTTCAAAGCCTATTTTTTGCAGGGTCACGGCGAGTCATCGCTCGCCGACACCAGCGACAACGGCTTTTCCAAATTTGGCCTGACGCTCGCGCAGAATGACATCCGCGTGAACAATCTGGAATTGCTCGGCAACGCCGCCGTGCCGCCGGATTGCAACCTGCTCATCATTGCCGCGCCAACCACGTCGCTGGACGAATCCGAACTGCAAAAGATTGACAAGTATCTCGCGCAGGGCGGACGGCTTTTGGCGCTGTTCAATTATGCCTCCATCTCGCAACCAGTCGGTCTCGAACCGATTTTACAAAAGTGGGGCGTCAATGTTGTTCCGAGCTATGTGAAGGATCCGCAAAACTCCATCGGCGATCAAGTGGTGGTCGTCCGCGCATTCAATCCCAAGACGTTTGTCAATCCGCTCACGCAACTCGCGCTGGAAATGGTCTTGCCGCGTCCCATCACTAAAGTAGATTGGGCCAATCCGCCTGCGAACGCGCCGGAAGTGGACGAACTCGTTTTGTCCAGCGAAGTTTCGACGCTGGCCAGCGATCCCGCCGCTACCCCGCGCAGTTATCCGCTGATTGCGGCGGTGGATCAAAAACCCGTGGCGGGTCTGGCCACGCCGCTTGGCACCACGCGCATCGTCGTCGCCGGCGACTCGCTTTTTCTCGACAATCAAATCATCGAAGCCGCCGCCAACCGTGATTTCTTAAATTACGCGGTCAACTGGCTGCTCGACCGGCAGGAACTTTTGGCGGGCATCAGTCCGCAGCCCGTCACGGAATTCCACCTGACGCTAACGCAAAAAAAATCACAGCAACTGGACTGGCTGCTGCTTGGTGCGCTCCCCGGCGGCGTGTTGTTCCTCGGCTGGCTCGTCTGGCTTGTGCGCCGCAAATGAAATCCAAAACCACCACCCTCTGGTTCGTGCTCGCGGCCTCGCTGTTCGCGGGCATCTGGCTGTGCCAGAAATTTCTCCCGCCCGCCACGCCGGCGAATAGCAATCTGCTGCCCGGCTTGCGCGCCGCCGACCTGACGGCGATTCAGATCAGCCCGGCCAACGCGCTGGAAATTGCCGCCGTCCAAACCAATGGCGCGTGGCAGTTGCAAAAGCCGCTGGCCTATCCGGCGCAGGTCGCCGCAATCCAGTCGCTCGCACAAGCGCTTGAAAAACTGGTGCCGGCCACGCGTCTTACGGCCGCTGAAATCAGCAGCCACAAAAATTCCGACGCGGATTTCGGCTTTGAAAATCCGCAGTATTCGCTTGTGCTGCAGGCCGGCGACCAGCACTGGCAGTTGATCATCGGCAACAAGACCGCGCCGGGCGACCAGGTTTTCATCCGCGTTGTCGGACTGGACGGCGCGTTCGTGACGGACGCGGGCTGGCTGCAATTGCTCCCGCACTCGGCGGACGAATGGCGTGACACGGCACTCGTGGATGCTGTTGCTGCGACGGACTGGATTATGATTACGAACGGCGCGAAGGCGATGGAATTCCGTCGCGACCCGACGAACCACCTTTGGCGCATGATCCGCCCGTTGTCGGTGCGGGCGGATAGCGCGCGGCTTGACTTCGCGTTGCAGCAGCTTCAGGCCGGGCATGTCACGCAATTTGTCACCGATAATCCGGCCGACTTGAGCAGCTACGGTTTGCAGCCCGCCGCCCTCGATGTGTGGCTGGGGCACGGCACTAATTTTGACGCCGCCGTCCATGCTGGAAAAAGTGTGTCGGAAAATTCCCCGCAGCTTTATGCGCGGCGTGAGGGCTGGAACAGCGTTGTGACCGCCGCCAGCGACGTTTTCACTCCGTGGCACGGCGCAGTGAATGATTTTCGCGATCCGCACCTGCTCGCGTTCACCGCGCCGGTGGCGGAGATCGAGGTGCGCGGGGAAAATCATTTCACCCTGCAACAGCGCGGCCCGAATGACTGGGGAGTGGTGGGCGAAAAATTTTCCGCCGACAATGAAACCGTGCAGAATTTCATCAAGCTGCTCGCGGGTCTGCGCGTCGCAGAGTTTGTGAAGGACACTGCCACGGTGGCGGATTTGCAGGGCGTCGGTCTGGCGACCCCGTCGCGCCAGATCATTCTGCGCGGCACGGCGGGCGACACGAACAGCGTGCTGACCCAATTGCTATTTGGCACGAACACGTTGGACCGCATCCTGGTCAAACGCAGCGACGAGGATTCTGTTTACGCACTCAAGCTGGAGGATTTCGGGCGGTTGCCGGAGGCGGGCTGGGAATTTCGCGACCGCCGCATCTGGAATTTTTCGGAGACGAACGTCACGCAGATCACGCTGCAGCAAAACGGCAAGACGCGCCAGTTGCTCCGCACCGGCGACGGCAAATGGTCGCTCGCCGACGGCTCGCAGGGCATAATTGATCCGCGAGCCATCGAGCAGACGTTGCAACAACTGACCAGCCTGGTCGCCGTCGGCTGGGTTGGCCGCAACATCACCGCGCCGGAAAAATACGGCTTCAATCCTGGCAACCTGCAGGTCACCATCGAACTGAAGACCGGCGAAAAACTTTCGGTTGATTTTGGCCTAGAACTTCCCAGCGCCCAAACGGCGCTGGCCGCCGTAACGCTTGACGGCGAGCGCTGGGCTTTTATTTTCCCCGTCATTCCCTATCAGATGGTCGCGGCGAACCTGACCATCCCGCCCAACGCCCCGTGATATGCCTGGATTCTGGCGAAAATGCCGCATCGCCTTTCGCTGCGTCCGCTTCACCGCGTGGTTTAGTGTGCTCGCCGTGCTGGCGGCTTTTCTTTGGTGCAACCGCATCGGGCTGCCGGATTTTCTGAAGGCGCGGCTCGTCGGCACCATGCAGGAGCGCGGGGTGAAACTGGAATTTTCTCGCCTGCGCCTGAGTCTCATCCACGGCTTCGTGGCGGAAAACGTGCGGGCCGGACAAATGCAGATAGCCGACAGCCCGGCTTTTGCCGCGCGGCAGGTGCAACTGCAAATCAATTTCCCCGCCCTGCTGCACCGGCGCTGGCAACTGGACGGACTGCTAGTGCGTGACGGCCAGTTCACGCTGCCGCTCTCGCCGACCAATTCCCTGACGCTCACCAACCTTCAGGCTCAACTGCGTTTTCTGGCGCATGACGCTTGGGCGCTCGATCATTTTCGCGCGGAATTTGCCGGCGCGCAAATCGGCGTCAGCGGAGAAATCGTCCACGCGCCGGAAGTGCTCGAATGGAAATTTCTTGGCGGGGGCAGCGCCAACCAGAGCGCCCGCCTCGCCGCGCTCAATGTTTTTTCCGAGGCGATGCGGCAGATTCATTTTCAAGGCGAACCGCAACTGCGGCTGGCTCTGGCCGGCGATGCGCTGAATCCGCATTCCATCACCGCGTGGTTGAGCGCCACCGCGACGGGCGTGAACACGCCGTGGCTGGTCGCGCATGATTTTCAGGCCGAGTTGAACCTGACCGAACCTGCCGAGGCGCCGACAAATTCCGCCGCGGCGTGGGGTTTCTGGACCAACCTCCAACCGTTCCATCTCGCGTGGTCGGTGCGGCTGGGTGAACTCCACTCGCAAACGCTCGACGCCAACGCCATCAACTGCGCCGGCGTCTGGGCCGCGCCGACGCTGGCGGTCACCAACTTGGTGGCGCAGCTCGGCGGCGGCACATTGACCGCCAGTGTGGCGCTGGACGTGTCCACCCGCGAGTTGACTTTCACGAATGATGCGCAATTTGACCTTCACGCCATCGCCGGATGGCTCACGGAAAAAGCGCGCGCGCCCTTGGAGAAAATTTTTTGGACGCAGCCGCCGGTTTTGCGCGCAGACGGTTTTCTGCGGCTGCCGCCGTGGACGAATACTTTGAACTACTGGCAGAACGACATCGAGCCTTCCGTGTCGGTGCGCGGCGAACTCGCGTTCACCAACGCGGTCACCGCCGGCGCGACGCTGGATGAAGTGCGCGCGCGTTTTTCCTACGCGGATTTGCTGCTCGACTTGCCGGATTTGACGATGGTGCAAGGACGGACGCGATTGCGGCTGACCGGCGAAGAAAGCGAAGCCACAAAAAATTTCCACGGCCTTCTCACTGGTCAGTTGGCCGAGGCCAGCATCGGCGCGCTGCTGACGACGAGTAATGCCGTGCATGGACTGGCACAATTTAACTGCCGCGAGCCGCTGTCGCTGGCGGTGGATGTCAGCGGCAATTTGCGGACGCTGGAAACTTTGTGCGCCACCGGACGGCTCGCGTTGACGAACTTCGCCATTCGCGGACAGGAAATGGATTCCGTCACCGGAACTTTTGTTTACACGAACCGGTCGGCGATCATTTTTGCGCCGGAATTGTTGCGCGCGGGCGGCGCGCAATGGCTGAAGGCGGACACGCTGTTTCTTGATTTGCGGCGGGCAGCCATCTGGATTACGAATGGGCTGGCCTTCNNAAGCCGTGGCGCGCGCCATCGGGCCGAAGACAGCGAATATGCTGGAGCCGTATCATTTCCTCTCGCCGCCGCTGGCACGGGTGCATGGCAGCACGCCAGTCATCAATGTAATTGGCGGTCGTGACGCAGAATACGCCGACCTGAACATCGAAATTCTTCGTGGCGTGCCTTTTCGCTGGGCCAGATTATCAACGACTAACGTGACCGGCACTCTCCGCTGGTTCAAGCAATCGCTGACTTTGAGCAACATCGTGGCGGAACTTTACGGCGGCCATGGCGCGGGCGCGGGCTATCTGGATTTCCGGCCCGTCGGGCACGATTGCGACTTTGATTTTTCCTTTGCGGTGACGAACATCAATCTGCACTTGCTCGCGGCGGATTTGTCCACCAACAAAAATAATCTCGAAGGCCGATTGAGCGGCGACGTCTTCGTTACCAACGCCAGCTCGGCGGATTGGCATTCTTGGAACGGTGCCGGCAGAGCGCAGGTGCAGGACGGCTTGCTGTGGGACGTGCCGATGTTTGCGTTTATGTCGCCGGTCTTGAACACCGTGTCACCGGGGCTGGGCAACAGCCGCGCAAAGGACGCCGCCGCGCAATTCATCATCACCAACGGCGTGATCACCACCGACTCGCTGCTCATCCGCTCGACTACGATGCGGCTGCAATACGCCGGCACGGTGGACTTGCAACAGAATGTGAATGCGCGCGTGACGGCGCAACTGCTGCGCAACCTGCCGATGATCGGCGCGATGGTGAGCTGGGTGTTGTCGCCGGTAGGTAAGATTTTTGAATGCCATGTCACCGGCCAGTTGAGCGAACCGGTGGTGACGCCGATCTACATCCCCAAAATCCTGCTGGTGCCGCTGCATCCGTTTCGCAGCCTGGAAGGATTATTTACATCACCCGCCACGAACGCGCCCGCCCAGCCGGTGAACGATCTGAATTTCTAATCAATTTTATCCAGCCGATTTTTCCGGGAACCGTGTTTGAAGTTCAAGGCGCGATCTTGTCGCTCACCCATTGGCGGGCGTCCGCGAAACTGGAAGCCAGCGAGTCGTAAGTTTTTTTGGTGCCGGCCTTGACGCTGTCCCAAGTGGAGTCCGTGGCATTCTGATCATCGGCCAAATCCTGGCTTAATTTTGCCGCCTGATCGCGCAAGGCCTGCAACTTGGGTTTGGCCTCGGCCTGAACCGCGTCGCTGGAAGTGTTGATTTTGGCCGCGAGCTTGTCCAAGTTCTGGTTCAGCGTGGTCAACTGGTCTTGCATAGATTTAACGAATTCATCCTTCTGCGCGAAGGTGTAATCCTTCATGTCCTGCGCCGCCTGCGTCGTCTCGGTTTTGATCTTGTCAATTTGTTGGGACGCGGTTGGTTCTTTGCCGCAGCCCACGGCGAACGTGACGGCGGACAGAAACGTGATGAACAAGGTTTCGTTTTTCATGTCGCCCATCATACCAAATTATTCGGCGCAGGCTATGGGGTGTAACCCTACCATGGATTTGCTTGCCATCATCCTTCACTTCCCCAAACTGGTGGCGTGAACAAGGACGTTTATGACGCACTCGTGATTGGTTGCGGCCCCGGCGGCAGCAGTGCCGCCACTTTTCTCTCGCGCGCGGGCAAACGCGTGCTCGTCCTCGAAAAAGAATTTTTCCCGCGCTTCCACATCGGTGAATCGCTCCTGCCCTGCAACATGACCATTTTCCGCGACATGGGCGTGCTGGAAAAATTGCGGAACGGCCCGTTCGTCCGCAAGTTCGGAGCGCAGTTTGAACTCGGCAATGGCTCGCTCGGCACGCGCTTCGTTTTCCGCCAAGGAAAATTCAATCGCGAACCCGAAGCCATCCAGGTCGAACGCGCGACGTTCGATCACGTCCTGCTCAAGCACGCGCGCGAATCCGGCGCGGACGTGCGCGAAGGCTGGTCGGTGACCAAAACCGTTTCCGATCCCGACGGTGTGAACATCGAGGCGCGCGATCCCGATGGAAAAATCCACAATTTTCGCGCTGCTTATTTGATTGATGCCAGCGGTCGCGGCAACTTGACCGGCAACCAGGAAAATCTCCGCGAGCTGCATCCGACCTGGAAAAAAGTCGCCGTGTTCGGCCATTTTGAAAATGTCCGGCGCGATGCCGGCGAGGCTAATTCCGACACCGTCATCGTGCGGCTCGAAAACAAATGGTTCTGGATCATCCCCGTCGGCGAAACGAAAACCAGCGTCGGCCTCGTCATTGACAAGGACGAGTTCGCCAAATTTGGCGGCACGCCGGCGGAAATTTTCCAGCATTGGATTGCCGCCAGCCCGCCCGTGCAGTCGCGCATGCAAGACGCGCGCTGCCTCGGCGATTTGCAGACGACCACCGATTTCAGCTATTACAANNCCGATTTTTTCCGCCGGCGTTTTTCTCGCGATGTGGTCGGGCAAAATCGCCGCCGAAGTCGTCCAAAAATCCCTCGCGCAGGGCCGGCCAAATCAACGCTTGTTCACGAACTATGAAAAGCGCGTCCGCAAAGGCCTGATGTTCTACTGGCGCGTCGTGGAAAATTATTACACCACGCCGTTCATGGAATTGTTTTTGCAGCCGCGCAACCATCACGATTTGCCGTCCGCCGTCAACGCCGTCCTCGCCGGCGAACTCGAAGGCGGCTGGAGTTTGCGCTGGCGGTTGAAATATTTCTGGCTGCTCGTCAAACTGCAAAAACGCTGGCCGCTCGTGCCGCACATTTCCTTCGCGCCACAAAGTGCAAAGGAAGCAAAAATCTCCGAACCCGTCGCGAAAGTTGAGACGGCCAGTTGAAGCGGAAACCGTTTTTGTGCGCCGCCAAAATTTCATTTTAGCCTTGCTGCTATTGGCGATTTTCACTGGCTGCCGCACCGCGCCGCCGTTGCCGCCCGCCGATTTTTCCGCGCCCGGCTGGCGCGTGCAGCAAGGCCAGGCGGTTTGGAAACCTTCTTCTGACCGACCCGAACTCGCCGGCGACCTGCTGCTGGCGACGAATGCGGACGGAATTTTTTTCATCCAGTTTTCCAAGATGCCGTTCCCGCTCGTGACCGCGCAAATTTCCGGCGACCAGTGGCAGATCGAATTCGGCGCGGACAAGGACACCTGGCACGGACGCGCCGCGCCGCCGGAGCGGTTCGCGTGGTTTCAACTGCCGCGCGCGCTGCTCGGCGCAAATTTGGGCGGCAATTGGAAATTTTCTGGCGTTGAAAATAATTCCTGGCACTTGGAAAATCTACGCACAGGCGAAATTTTGGAGGGCGAATTTTCGCCATGAAATGGTTCCGCTGGTGGTGGCTCGCGCTGCTCATCCCGATCATCGCCGGGCTGGCGCGTCTGCATTTTGATGTCGAAGTCCTCGACCTGCTGCCCGTGAATGTTACCGCTGTCCAGGGCCTCAAAATTTACCAGCAACATTTCACCAACGCGCGCGAACTCATCGTCACCGTAAAAAGCCCAGACGCCGACAGCGCTGAAAACGCCGCGCGCGCCATCGCGGAAAAGTTGCGCGCGGAAACTAACCTAGTTGCGAGCGTCACTTGGCAGCCGCCGTGGCTCGAACATCCCGAACAGACCGCCGAACTCATCGCGTATCTCTGGCTCAACCAGTCGCCGGAAAAATTTGCGAATCTCGCCGCCCAGCTTTCTGAAACGAATCTCGCCACCGTGCTTGCAGCCACGCGCGACAATCTGGCCACGACGCTTTCGCCCGCCGAAATCGCGCAGTCGGGTTACGATCCGTTCGGCCTGACGCGCCTGCCGGAAAATGTCGCCGCCGCCGCGCCCGGTTTTGGTTCGGGACAGCAATTATTTGCCAGCACCGACGGCACGTTCCGCATGATTTTTGTCCAGGCGCGCGGCGATTTGAAAGGCTACCGCGAATGCACCGACTGGTTCAACGCCGTGAAAAAATCCGTCGCTGCCGCGTGTCCGTCCGCTGGAAAAATAAAAATTGGCTACACCGGCCGGCCCGCGTTCGTTGCGGAAATTTCCGGCAGCATGAAGCACGACATCACGCTGTCCGTCGGCGGCACGTCGGTCATCATCGCCATTTTATTCTGGCTCGCGCACCGGCGCTTGAAGCCGATGCTCTGGCTTTTGACTTTGCTCGCGCTGATTCTCGCCGCGACGCTCGCGCTCGGCGGATTGATTTTTGGCGTCATCAACGTCATCAGTATGGGCTTCGCGGCCATCCTGCTCGGCCTCGCGGTGGACTATGCGGTCGTGCATTATCAGGAGGCGCTCGCGCAGCCGGAACTGTCCATCCCGCAAATCCGCCGCGCCATCGCGCCGAGTATTTTCTGGGCGGCGGTGACGACGATTTCCGCATTTCTCGTCTTGAACTTCGGCGGGCTACCCGGTCTTGCGCAACTCGGTTCGCTCGTCGGCATCGGCGTGGCGCTTTCGGCCTGCGTGATGATCTTTGCATTTCTACCGCCGCTGTTTCCCCAACGGATGCGTCCGCAAAAAAATTCAGCTTCGGAGAAAATTAAAATTGAAACTGCCGCGCCGCTGAATCCACTGCGCGTAAAAATAATTTTCACCACCACGGCAATTTTAATTTTGCTGTGCGGCGCGATTTTATTTTCCGGCCTGCCGAAGATGGACGCCAGCGCGGACGCCTTGCAGCCGCGCGACAGCCAGGCTTACGCAACGCTCGACGCCATCAAGGAAAATCTCGGCCAGCAGCGCGATCCGCTCTGGCTCGTCGTTTCCGGTCGCGAAGAAAATGAAGTGGCCAAAAAACTCGACGCCGTTCTGCCCGCGCTGAATGCCGCCGTTGCCAACCAGACGCTCGCCGGCTTTACTCTGCCGGCCGCGCTCTGGCCGCGACCAGAATTTCAAAATCAAAATCGCGCCGCCGCGCAAAAATTGATTTCCGAGCGCGCCGCGTTTCACGCCGCCGCCGCGACGAACGGTTTTGCCGACAGCGCGCTCGGCCTGACCGATGAAATTCTCGCGACATGGCAGCGCGCCGTTTTGACCACGAATGTTTTCTGGCCGACGAACCCGCTCGACAACTGGATTTTTGAAAAACTCGCGGCGCGCGAACCGCACCAATTTTTCGCCGTCGGCTTTTTGTATCCCTCAACGAACGCAACCTCGTTTTCCAAACTTGATGTGCAATTGCCCCACGATGGCGTCTGGCTTTCCGGTTGGGAAATGCTCGGCGGCACGGTTCTGGCCGCCGTCAAAAGCAATCTCTGGAAATTGTTGCTGCCGATGGCCGCGCTGATTTTGCTGTCGCTCTGGCTCGCGTTCCGGCGGCTTGCGGAAATTTTGGCAAGTCTTGCAGTGCTGGCGTTGAGCGGATTTTGCCTGCTCGCGGCGATGAAAATTTTCGGCTGGCAATGGAATTTGCTGAACTTGATGGCGCTGCCGCTCATTCTCGGCACGGGCGTGGATTACAGCATTTTCATGCAGCTCGCATTGCGTCGTTGTCACGGCGATCTGCAGCTCGCGCACCGCTCGGTCGGACGCGCGTTGCTGCTTTGCGGCGGCACGGCCATCGCTGGTTTCGGCTCGCTCGGCCTATCGAGCAACGCCGGGATGTCGAGCCTCGGCCGCGTGTGCGCCGTCGGCATCGCGGGCAATATGCTGTTCTCAATTTCTCTGCTGCCGGTCTGGTGGAAATTTTTTCTGGGAGTTAAAACCGCCAAAGCGCCGACAAATAAAATTTCCGCGCCATCGCAATTTTACGGCGCGCGCCTCTGGCAAATCGGCCTGACGCTGACGCGCCTTTTTCCGAAGTCATTTTTCGAATCGCTCGCGAAACTGGCCGCCGCGACTTACTGGCGGCTCGCCGCGCATCGGCGCGAAATCGTCATCCAAAATTTGCTGCCCATTTTCGCTGGCGACCGCAAATCCGCTGAAACTGCCGCGCGAAAATTATTTTCCGAATTCGCACTCAAGCTCGCGGACTTGTGGCGTTACGAAGGCGGCGTGGCCGTGGCCGACTGGTTCGTGGATTGGAACGGCTGGGAAATTTTCACCGCCGCCGCCGCGCGCGGACGCGGCGTTTTGCTCGTGACGCCGCATCTCGGCAACTGGGAGCTTGGCGGCGCGTTCATGGCGCGCCATGGCTGCCAACTGCTCGTGCTCACGCAAGCCGAACCTGATCCGCACTTGACCGCGATGCGTCAGGCCTCGCGCGCGCGCTGGGGCATCGAAACGCTCGTCGTCGGCGAAGACGCGTTCGCGTTCATCGAGATCATCAAGCGCCTGCAAACGGGCGTGACCGTCGCGCTGCTCGTGGATCGTCCGCCCGCGCCGACCGCCGTGGAAGTGAAATTGTTCGGCCAGAATTTTTCCGGCTCCATCGCCGCCGCCGAACTCGCGCGCGCGTCCGGCTGCGCCATCGTGCCGACGTTCATCGTGCGCGAGGCGGGTGGTTATCGCGCGCAGATTTTACCGGAAATCATTTATGACCGTGCGGTGATCGGCAACCGCGACGCGCGCATCCAATTGACGCAAGAAATCCTGCGTGCGTTTGAGCCGGTCATCCGGCAGCATCCGTCGCAATGGTTTCACTTCGTCCCCGTCTGGCCGGACGACAAATAAAAAATGAAAATACTCCGCCAACTTATTTTTGCGCTCGGAATTTTTTCCGCGCTGCCCGCCGTTCGTGCCGATGACACCAATTCCGTTTTGGACCACTGGTTCGCCGCGCAAGCGAACTTGCGCACCTGGTCGGCGGATTTCACGCAGACGCGCACGCTCAAGTCGCTCACGCAACCGCTCGTCGCGCCGGGCCATATTATTTTTTCCGCGCCAAATGATTTTCGCTGGGAGTTGGGGCGGCCGGCGCGCACCATCGCCGTGCGCAGCGGCGACGAAATGTTTGTGGTCTATCCGCTGCTCAAACGCGCCGAACGCTATCCGCTCGGCAACAGCACGCCGAAACAGTTGCGCGACACGATGTCGCTGTTGCAGGCCGGCTTTCCGCGCGACCAGAAGGAATTCGCGGCGCAGTTTCAAATCCTTTCCATCACGCAAACGAACGGCGCGTGGGAACTGTCGCTGCAACCGAAAAGCCAGTTCGCATTGCAGATGATGCCGGAGTTGAACCTCGGCCTCGCGACCAATGATTATTCGCTCGTGAGCACGGAAATGATTTTTGTGGACGGCTCGCGGATGCGCAGCGATTTCACGAACGCCATCGTGAACCCGCCGCTCGACGAAAAACTTTTTGAATGGACGCCGCCGGACGATTTCAAGGTGACCAACCCGCTCGCGCCATGAACATCGCCGCCGATTTGCCACGCGCGCTGGCGCTGCTGCCGCACGGCGCGGAGTTCCGTTTTGTTGACCGGCTCACCAAATTGAATCCCGGTCAAAGCGGCGCGGGCGAATATACCGTGCGTGGCGACGAGCCGTTTTTGCGCGGCCATTTTCCCGGCGAACCGATTTTTCCTGGCGTGCTGCTGGCCGAGGCCGCCGCGCAGCTCGCGGGCGTCGTCGCGCAGAGCGACCCGAAAATTCCGCCGCTCAAAAATTTGAAACTGACCGCGCTGCGCAACGTGAAAATTATCGGCACGGCGCGTCCGGGCGAATCCATTTTGCTCGAAGCCAAAATCGTCGGACGCCTGGGCAATCTGGTTCAGGCGCAAACGACGGCAAAAGTCGGCGGCAAAATCATATTGACGGCGGAATTGACTTTGAGCGGGAAAAACTAATTCACTGCACGGCGCATCCAAACATCATCTTTATCGGGATTGCCTGTTGGGCTGACTATTGGTTCATAGCCTTGCTTTGCGAGATAATTCACTGCCAGCGAAAGATTAAAAATTCGATCATCCGCCCAATTCGGCCGCTTGTATTTCATGAGGTCTGAAAGCAATTTTGGTGTTCCATCTGGAAAAACAATCATTACGCGGTCACCGCTTAAATAGCGGACACCAACGTATTCATATCGTTGTGTTGCCGATAGTTTGTCTTGCGCTTTAGCAAGCGTGATTGCGCCCATTCCAAAAACGATTCCGATAATAACCGAGAACATTAAAAAAGTTTTTTTCATAAATTTTTGCGGGTTTTATTTTCAGAATATTTAGAAGCTACGGGCCGATCAAAATGCGGTAGAAGCGCTGCTGGTTGGTGGCGTGGGGATCGGTCAGCAGAAACGCATTGGTCGCCGGGTTGTTCGTGATGAACAGGGAAATCCAACTGGCGGAACTCAAATTGGTGGACATCTGCACGGTGTAGTTTTGGTTGGACGCGCCGGCGAGCCGCATTTGAAACTGGTTGGTGAACCAGCTCGCGAGGCTCAACACGGGCTTGGGATTGACGATGATCCCGAAAAGTTTGTTGGTCACGGTGAGATTCGCGTCGGTCGCCTGCACTTTGAAATTAAACAATCCGTTCGTCGTCGGCGTGCCGGAGATGAGGCCGCTGGCGTTGATCAACACGCCCGGCGGCGGATTGGCGGAACCCAGCGCGAGCGCCCAGGTGTAGGGCGATTGGCCGCCGGTCGCGCCGAGTTGCACGCTGTAAACCGCGCCGACGTTGCCATTGGGCAGCGAAAGGTTGGTAATCACCAGCGGCGGCAAAGGCGGATTTACAATCGTCAGCGGCAACGCATCCTGTTCCGCCATGTTGGCGGCGGCGTCCGTGACGACGATGTCAAAATTATAAGTTTTGGCCGTCGTCGCCGGTGTGCCGGAAAGAACGCCGTTGGTGGCCAGAGACAAATTGGCTGGCAGGCTGGCGGAATAATTTGGAATGGACCAGCTATACGGCGGCGTGCCGCCGGTGGCTTGCAACGTCTGGCTGTAAAAAATGGTGTTCGTGCCGTTGGGCAGGTAAGTGGTCGTGATTTGCAGCGGGGCGGCAGTAAATTGCGCCGTGAAGTCCGCTTCGATGCTGCTGGTGACGACATTCGTGATAACATCAGCCAGGCATTGATAGCCCAATGAGTTTAACCCGCCACAATCCACGCTGATGTCATAATTGCCATTAGGTACGGTGCCGAAGGAGTAATAGCCGGTGCCATCCGTCGAGGCGTTGTAGCCTTGCCCGCTGGACTGATCTTGGGCGCTGACGGAAACGCCAACGACCGGACTGCCGCCGGTGTCCTTGATGTAGCCAAATAGCTGTCCCGAACCGCCTGGCAAAACCATGAAGTTCGCCGTGCCATTGTTGTTGGCGATGTTCACGCCTTGGCTGCTGGTTGGAACATAATTCCCGCTGCCGAGGATGTTGTCCAAGCTGTCATTGTCGCAACAGTCATAAACATTCACTGTCCAGTTGCCAGTGACGACGTTCAACGAATAATTTCCGTTCGTGTCCGTGTCCGCTTCTGATTGATAACTCGCCAGCCCGATGGTTGCGTAGGCATCAACTTGCACGCCGACGACTGGACTGCCGTTGAAGCTGACGTTGCCTGTGATATGGTTTGTCGCGAGAATGGCGGTGATATTCGCCAGCACCGCCTGACCGACGCCGATGTTCGTGCCGCCATTTTGATCGAAAGTCGGTTGTGAAAAAATGTAATTGGGGAAGCTGCTGGAGTTATCAATGCTCACATACCACGGATCGCTATTGCCCAAACCGCCCACCACAGCGGTGACGTAGTTCCCGTTCGTGTCGGTATAACCGTCCGATTCATACAAGCCATTATTATTATCGTCGGCATAAACCGCCACTTCTTGCGGCAGCGGATTTCCCAAATTATCTTTGACCGTGCCATAAAAAAAAGCCGTGGCTTTGGCCAGCTTGACGGTCACGCCCGATACGCTGCCGGTTGTGGTATCAACCGTCGTTTTGTTTTGCGGTTGAACATAGCCGTGAAAAGCGACTGCTGCGCTGTCGCCGCCGATGCCCCATTGATTGGCGTTCACGCGCGTGGTGAAATTCCCATTGGTATCCGTGAAGCAAGTTCCCAGCAGGCTTCTGTCCTGGGTTTGCACCGGTGTTAAAATTCCCGGCAAGCCGATGCTGGAATTATTGGCATCCACAATTTTTCCGGAAATGGTTTGCGTCGCCGCGATGAGGCTCAAATTGGTGGTGAACGTCGCGCCATTGCTCAAAGTGAGCGCCGGCGCGGTTTTAAAGTTGGCGATAAAATTGGTTTTGAATGGAACCAGCGAATAACTTCCCGCCGGTGCCGGCAGAGTATAGCTGCCGGAATTATTGGCCACACAGCCACCCAACGGATTGCCGTCCTGGGCGGTAGGAAACAAAATCACAACGGCATTGGGAACGGCCACACCGTTGCTGGCCACCGTGCCAGTGAATCGCTGCGCGTAGGGAAAATTTGTGACCGTAAAAGAATTTGTGATGGGTGTGAAATGCCCGACTGGACTCGACAGCTTGACCAAATACTTGCCGCCGAAAGTCTGCAAGACATCGCTCTGAAAATTCAGCTTCGCCGTGATCTGTCCGTTGGCCGTGCCATCCGTGTCGCCGGGCACATTATTATTCGTCACGCCACCGATCACGAAGTTCGTTCCATCCGTCAAAGTATATTGCTGCCACAAGAGATCACTCCCATCAATGACGCCATTCGTGTTGGCATCGAGAAATTTCTGGATGACCACCGTCTCCGTGTTCGTGAGGCCGGTCACTTGCACCGTGATCGGGCCGTTGTAAGTGTTGCTGACCGTGTTCGGCGTGATGGTCAAACCCACCGCCGCCCGCCCGGTTCGCGCAAACCCGGCGAGCAACGCAAGCACGATCAACAAACAATGAAGCTGGATTCTCATAGATAATCCGGGATTTGCTCGCCTCGTGCGGACGGCGTTTGCACCTGATGAAGGCCAGTTCTACGCCCCGGCCAGCCATGAGTCAAGTTTTTGGTGTTTTATACGACAGCGGCCAGCAAGCGGGGCGGAAGCGGCTTGGGAAACTGACGGTGTCGGCTTCAATCCGGCACCAGTTTTCTTAATTCCTTCGGTAGCCACCAGCGCAGCAGTGGGCCGCACATCGCCGTCGTCGCCAGCGCCATGATGACGAGCATCGTGAACAGCGCGGGCGTGAGCAGCTTGAGTTCGAGGCCGACGTTGATGGCGATGAGCGCCATGAGCGCGCGCGTGTTCATCAGCGCGGCGATGCTGCCGGCCTCGCGCGGCGGCTGGCCGGTCAGGCGCGCGCCGAGATAGCAGCCGCCGAGTTTGCCGATGACAGCGGCGATCAAAACCAGAGCGCAGGCAAGCCACGCTTCAGGTGTCGCAAGCGAGCCGATTTTTGTGTTCAACCCGGTGTTCGTAAAAAAAATCGGCACGAATGCGACAAGCACCACGCCGGAAAAACGGTCGCGCCACGCTTTGACGATGCCGGGTTCCTGATGCAGGCACGTTCCAAACAAAAACGCGCCGAAGATGACAAAAATTCCGAGATAATGCGTCGCCAGACAGCTCGCGAACAGTGCGATGAGCAGCAGCGCGAGAAAGGAATTGGGCATTCCTTTTTCCTCCGAACCAGCAAGATTTTTGTGCCAAAGTTTGCGCAGCCATGGGCCGACGATTTTTTGCAGCACCAGAAAAAATCCGGCGATGGCCGCGATTTGCAGCAGCAAATGCCAGACGTTGAAATCCGCCGTGACGAGCGCGGTGGCGACGCCAAGCAACACCCAGCCGATCACGTCGTCAATCGCCGCCGTGCTGATCGCCATCGCGCCGATGGCGGTGCGTTCGAGTTTCATTTCCAGCAGAATTCTGCCCATGATCGGCAACGCGGAAATGGAAAGCGCGACGCAGAAAAAAAGTTGAAACCCAAAGAACGGCACGGCCGGCGCGAATTCGCGGTGCAGCCACGGGCCAAGGCCGAGGCCGCACAAAAACGGTCCGATCATGCCCAGCGCGGAAACGGCGGTGATGGTGCGCGAGCGTGAACGCAGATGGCTGTAGTCGAATTCCATCCCGACTTGGAACAATAAAAAAATCAGGCCGAGCTTGCCGAGAAGCTGCAGCGATTGCTGGGTGCTGGGCGGAAACAGCACCGGCCAGTCGTGCGGCCAGATCGCGCCGAGCGCAGACGGGCCGAGCAAAATTCCCGCCGCGATTTCGCCGACGGCGAGCGGCTGGCCGAAAAATTTTCCGAGCCGCCCGAACGCCCACGCAGCGGCGATGATGATCATCCACTGGATCAAAACGAGCGTCAGATGTGCCTCGATGGCGACTGGATTCATAAACGACTGCTGGCAAATAATGGTCAGCCGCCGACAAAGCAAGCCGAAAGCGTTTCAGCCGCGCGTTCCGGCGGTGAAATTACGCCGCCATTCGGCGCGGGAAATTTTTCCGCGTGCGTTGGTGGGCAGCGATTCAACGAACCGCCATTCGCGCGGCACCTGCCACGCGGGAATTTTTTCGAGCAGAAATTGTTTCAACGTCCGCTCGGCAACGTTACCCGCGACCACCGCGACGATGATTTCCGTCCGCTCCGCCTCACGGCTCGGCGCGCCGAAGACGAGACATTCGCGCACTTGCGGATGCGCAAGCAGCATTCTTTCGATGGCTTCGGGAGAAATTTTCCGGCCCGCGACATTGATCTGGTCGCCGAGCCGACCGCGCAGAAAAATTTGTCCGGCTTGGAATTCCGCGAGGTCGCCCGTCTGAAAAATTCCGCCGCCGAGCGAATTTAATTTGTCCGGCCAATACGTTTCCGCGACGGCGCGGCTTTGCACGGTCAGGCAACCGTCGGTGTTCAACGATAAATTTACATTTTGCATCGGCGCCCCGGCACACGCGGCATCGGCGCGCGGCGAATCCGTCGCGTCATAAGCGATGCCGCCGCATTCGGACGAGCCGAGGAAATTATGAATTTTCAATCCGCACGATTTGAAAACTTCCTGTTCCAAATGCAACGGCAACGGTGCGCCAGCGGAAATTGCGAGACGGACATTTTGGGGAATCGCCTGCGCTTCGTGCCACGCGCGCCACATCGCGGGCACGGCGGGCAGTGTCAAATTTTTTTCCGTGGCCGCCGCGCGCCGGACGATTTCGGGCAGCGGTGCAGATACCAGAATCAGTGGAATCCCGTGCAGCAGCAGCGGCAAAACGAGGTTGGAAAAACCATACGAATGCACGAGCGAAATGACGCCGAGGTTCGGCCAGTCCGCGCGCAGGCCCATCGAGGCGACGATATTTTCCGCGTCGGCCACGAGTTGTTCCGCCGTGAATGCCACGAACCGCGCCGCGCCGCCGGTGGCCGAGGTGGATTTCAAGTGGACGCAATTTTTCGGCGGCGCGGGAATCGGCGGCGGCAATTGTCCGGCTTCGAGCGGACAGGCGAGTTTGTCTTCGCGCCACGCGGCGAGCAGAAGAAAAATAAATTCCGGCGCATGGCCGCGCGGAAAAACCGTGTTCGCCGCATCATTTTTCAGTTTTTCGCCGGCGTCAAAAAGTTCGCCGAATGTCCAGCGCTGGCCGTCGGCGAAATTGTGCAAGGCAAATTCGTTGCGCAGTTCCGAGGAAATTTTCCGCCAGCGTTCGTAAAGCATTGTCAGCTTGGTAACGCAGCCGTAACTTGTTGCCAAGCTGATTTGCATGGACACTGAAAAATTTCCGCGCCGGTTTGATTTTGCCCGCGACCGTTTTGCGTTCGCCAACGAGCTGGTTTGGGAATACCAGTTCGACGCGGCCACGGCGAAAATGAATTTCCGTCCGCGCGCGCCCAGGCCGGATTACGCGCACCGCTGTTTTGTGCTGACGCGCGCGGCGCGGCAGTTTTTGTATCACGCGCGTTTTGACGCGGATCAAAAATTGGCTGGCGATGAAATTTTACGCCAGCTAATCCGTAAAATCGTCGCGCGCAATCCGCGAAAACCTTGCGAGCCGAAAGCGCAAATCGTGATCCCAAGTTTTGCGAATCTTTTTGAGTTCAGCGCGGCGCGGGAAAATTTATTGAAAGCCGAATGCGGCGGCGCGTGGCGCTCGTATATTTTGCGCAGCCACTGGCGGATGGTTTTTCCGATTGCGCGCGCGCACCAGCAGCAGACGACGGCGGCACTCGTCTCGCGGCTGGAAAAAAATCTTTCGCCCATCATCCACCTCGTGAAATTTCCGTCGCTGACGATCAACCACAGCATGATTTTATTTGCGGCGGTGACAACCGAAGCCGGCGTGGAATTTTCCGCCTACGATCCGAATCAGCCGACGCAGCCGGTGAAGCTGACGTTCGACCGCGCAAAAAAAATGTTTTCGTTGCCCGCCAATCGTTACTGGGCGGGCGGCGAATTGAACGTCATCGAGATTTACCGGAGCTGGCTGATGTAGTTGGGCGCGGCCGCCAGAACAGCGGGCCGATGAACACGAGGCCGCAGATGTTCACGCCGCAGATGTAGCCGATCTTGTAGCTGCGACCGGAATTTTTCGGGTCGTAAATCGGCACGTCGCGCCCGATGACGAGGCTCGGCAGCGAGAGCGGCATCATCGCGCCGTGCAGCAGGCCGTATTTGAAACCAGCGGGCTGGTTTGGCGCAAACGCCCACGGCGCGGCCCAACTGTAAAGCCAGCCGAACACCACCGTGACGAAGACCAGCGTCACGGCCTTGCGCAGCAGAATTTTTATCCACGTAGGTTTCTTTACGGCTGGAGCTTGAGTTGAATCCATGTTTGCCTTATCTGGAATCATGTTTTTTCGCGAGCGTTCAGCGCAAGCAGAATTTTTTGACGCGCCGGGTCTTTCCGAGGCTGCGCGACTCGCGGCGTTGCGCGAATTGGATTACATCAACCGTCTCTGCCAGTTCAGCCATCCGTTTGTCAGCCGCCTGCCGGCGTGGCTCGGAAAAAAAGGCTGCGAGCGGCTGGAAATTCTCGACGTCGGCGCAGGCACTGGTTTGCTCGGAGAGAGAATGTCAACTTGGGCGTGGCGGCGCGGCTGGGATTGGCGCTTCACCAACTTGGACGCAAATCCGGTCATTTTCAAATCCGGCTACGCGGCAAAAAATGTTGTCGGCTCCGCGCTGCAACTGCCGTTTGCCGATGGCAGCTTCGACCTCGTCATCGCCTCGCAGATGACGCATCACTTGACGGATGAAGAGGTCGTCACGCATTGGCGCGAAGCGTGGCGCGTGACCCGCGATGCGATTTTCATCTGCGACCTGCATCGCAACGCCGGGCTTTTTGCGGCGCTCTGGCTGACGATGCGCCTGCTGCGCGTTAGTGAAAACGTGCGCGCGGACGGGTTGATTTCGGTGAAACGCAGTTTTCATCTCGGCGAATGGCGCGAACTGGCCGCGCGCGCGGAGATTCCCGGCGCCCAAGTGCGGCCATATTACGGCACGCGCATCGTCTTGCAGGCGCGGAAAAAAACTCTTTGAGCCAGCCGCCAGCGCAGCCAGCGAAACGTGTCGGCGAACGGATTGATCTTGCTCACGCCGTTTTCGTAAATCGTCTGGACGGGAACGAACTCAACTTTTTTTCCGGCGGCGATGAACGCGACGAGCATGGCGGACTCGATCTCAAATCGGTTCGCGCGCAACTTTAAATTGCCAAGCGTTTCCAAGTGCGCGAGTCGGAAGCCGCATTGCGAGTCCGGCAAGTTGACGCCGGTCAATTTTGAGATGCGCTGCGACATCCAGCGGTTCACGCCGCGCCGCAAGACCGGCATCGCGCCGGAATTTTCCATGCGGTTGCCGACGACGAGCGCGGCTCCGGTGCTTTCGGAGCACTCAAGAAAATTTGGGATGTCTTCTGCCGCGTGCTGGCCATCGCCATCGAGCAACAAAACCCATCGGCAGCCGAGTTCGCGCGCGCGCCGCCAGCCGGTTTGCAATGCCGCGCCCTTACCGGAATTTTTCGCGAGAGAAATAATTTCTGCGCCGGAGAATTTCGCCTTTTCCAGAGTGGCATCGGTCGAGCCGTCGTTCACGACGATGACTTTGGTTAGATGTTTTTGAACGGCGGCAACGACTTGGCCGATGTGCGCCGCTTCATTGAAACAGGGGATGACGGCGGCGCAATCGCGGTTCCAGTTCATGCGGGAAAATCAATCCACGCTGTTGGGATGCAGATCGGTCTCGATGACCGAGCCGTCGTTGCTCGAAATGATGACCACGCCGATGTCCGCGTCGTCATTGGGATTTTTCAATTGCGCGGCCCAGAGCTTGACGCGCCATTGCGGGCCGCTGTCGCCGTGTTCAAGCCAGAGTTGCGTCGCCTTGAGCGTGAGATTTTTGAGGAGGGGCTGCGCGGTGGCGATTTTGATGGCTTGGTCGGAATCAATTTTTAATCTCGCGGCCGGGAGCGGCAGCTTCTCGTCGGTGAATCTTTCCAGCAGCCGCCCGGGATGCGACACATCCATTTTTTGGCCGGCGCCAAATTTCACCTCGACGGCCTTGAACGTCGCGTCGGGATCATAATAGACCACATACCAGATGTTCGGCGTGAGGCTAGCGATGGATTTCTCCGAACGAATCTGGACGACCTTATCCTTGCTCTGCACGCCGACATATTGATTGCCCGTCTGTATGAGTTCCAACGCAGTCGGTTCGCCCGCCAGCGCCGCGCCAGTGAACATTATGGCCAGCGCCAGACCGAAATATAAATTGAGTCGCAGTTTCATTTGAGGAATCTAGCCGCGCGCGCCGGAACTGCAACACCATTTTGCAGATGAAATGCGTTGCTTCAAATCCGCGCGCCAACTTAAATTGCGGCGTGGCGGCACAAGATTATTTTCCAACCGAGGCAGAGCTGATTACAAACGGCGCGACCCAAAAAAATTTGCATGAACGCGCCGCCGCCGCCACGCGCGCGCAATTTGGCCGGGAAGTCTTCGTCCGCGCCGTCGTCGAGGTCTCGAATTTCTGCCGCGAAAATTGTTTCTACTGCGGGATGCGCCGCGACAACCGCGAGTTGAAACGCTTCCGCGCGCTGCACGAGCAGCTTGCGGAAATGCTCATCCACCATCGTCCCGCCAGCGTCACCGACATCAACATCCAAGCTGGCGAAGACCCGGTCGCCGTCCGCGAAATTGTTTTGCCGCTCATCGAAACCTTGCGGCGCGAAACGACCCTCGGCATCAGTGTCTGCCTCGGCACGTTGACGCCGGAACTTTACCGCGAACTCCAGTCCGCCGGCGCGACGATTTACATCATCAAGTTTGAGATCGGCGACGCGGCGCAGTATGAAAATTTTGCCGCGCCCGGCACGCTCGCTGAACGGCTGCGTCACATCCGGTTGCTCGCGGCAGACGGCTGGAACGTCAGCTCCGGTTTCATCGCCGGTTTGCCCGGCCAAACGCCGCGCGATTTGCTGAACAATTTTGAACTCGCGCGCGACCTGCCGTTGAGCGGTTGCAGCGTCAGCCCGTTCATTCCCGGCAACGAAACGCCGTTCGCCACCGCGCCAGCCGCGAATTCCGACTGGACGTTCAATTCCGTCGCCGCCCTGCGGTTGCTGCGGCCGGATTGGATCATTCCCGCCGTCAGCGCGTTCAATCTTGCGGCGGCAGACGGCTACCGTCGCGGCTTGCGCGCGGGCGCCAACCTCGTGACGATCAATCTCACGCCGGATGAAGTGCGCAGCGATTATGTCATCTACAAACGCGACCGTTTCATCATGACCGAGGAACGCGTACTCGACGCGATTGCCGCTGAAAATTTGACACCGTCCAAAACCGGGCTGGCGGATTTTTATCTGGAAAACCCGGCGAAAAAATCCAAAGACGAAAAAAATCCCGCCGCGACCATCTGAATTTACCGTGCTGTTTCCCTTGTCCAGAAATGTTGGCAGCGACAACCGCGTCGTGGTCACCGGCGCGGGCGTGGTCACGGCCCTCGGCGCGGGTTGGAACATCAACGCCGCCGGTTTTCGCGCCGGAAAAACGGCGATGCGGCCCGTGACGCTGTTTGACGTTTCGCGCCAGCGGACAAAAATTGCGGCGGAAATTGACCTGCCGGAACATTTGCCGCCGACGCAACTGGCCGCAAAAAAAGTTCAACGGCTCAACCGCGCTTCAAAAATGCTGCTGCTCGCCGCGCACGAGGCGTGGACACGGAGCGGCTGGCAGTTGGAAGAAAACCTGCCGGTCGTGCTCGGCACCACGAGCGGCGAAATGTCGCTCGGCCAGGAATACCTTCGCCAGGCCATCGGTGCGCCCGGCGTTTTCAAAAAACAGGCCACGCGTGTCGTCCATTATCAGGCGCAACGGCAGGCGCTGGATTTGTGCGACGCGTTTGATTTTTGCGGGCCGATGACCATTATTTCCAACGCCTGCGCTTCCGGCGCCAACGCCATCGGCCACGCATTTGAACAGATCAAAAATGGCCGCGCGGAAAAAGTTCTGGCCGGCGGCTACGATGCGCTTTGTCATCTGACCTTCGCGGGATTTGATTCGTTGCAGGCGCTCGCGCCGACACCGTGCCGTCCATTCGACGTGGAACGAAATGGTCTGACGTTGGGCGAAGGCGCGGCGGTTTTGACGCTGGAAAATTTTACGAGCGCCCAAAAACGCGGCGCGGAAATCCTCGGCGAAATCAGCGGTTACGGCGCGGCCACGGACACGCATCATTTGACGCAGCCGCATCCCGATGGCAACGCCGCGCTGGCCTCGATGAACGCCGCTTGCGCAGTCGCAAAGATTTCACCGGAACAAATTGATTACCTCAACGCTCACGGCACGGCTACGCCGCAAAACGACGCGACCGAATCCGCTGCGATCAATCGCTGGGCGGGCGCGCACGCGAAAAATTTACCTGTCAGTTCGACGAAAGCCAGTATCGGCCATCTGCTCGGCGCGGCGGGCGCGGTCGAGGCCGTCGTGTGTTTGATGGCGTTGCGCGGACAATGGCTGCCGCCGGAAATTTCCCTGGATAAAATTGATCCGGTCTGCCGTTTTCCAGTCGTGCGCGAACCGACGGACGCAAAAATTGAAACCGCGCTTTCCAATTCCTTCGGCTTTGGCGGCGCGAACGCCACGCTTATTTTTCGGAGGTGGGCATGAGCGGAATTTTTGTCCACGGTCTCGGCGCGGTTTCGCCCGCCGGCTGGGGCGTTGCGGCTTTGCGCGAAGCCTTGAAAAAAAACGAGCCGCTGCCGGTGCAGATTCTGGCGCGCCCGGGCTGGCAGAAAAATTTATCCGTCCGCTCCGTTCCACAGCCGCCGGCGCGTCCGGCTTTTTTGGCGCATCCGCGTTTGCGCCGGGCGGGAACGATGTCGCAACACACCGTCGCCGCCGCGCTCGAAGCCTTGGGCGAGGATGCGGCGCAGGTGCAATCCGGCGCTCGGCGGCTCGGCGTCATCGTCTGCATGATGGCGGGCGGCGTGGCGTATTCGCGCCGTTTTTACGAGGAGGTTTTGCGTGACCCGGCGACGGCGAGTCCGCTGATTTTTCCCGAAACAGTTTTTAACGCGCCCGCGAGCCACCTCGGCGCGTATCTGAATTCGCCCATGGTCAATTATACGCTCGTCGGTGATGATGGCACTTTTTTGTTGGGTGTCGTGCTGGCGGCGGACTGGTTGGACAACGGCCAGGTTGACGGCTGCATCGTCGTGGGCACGGAAGAAGTGGACTGGATTGTCGCCGACGCACTGCGGCTGTTCCGGCGCGCGACAATTTACGGCGGCGGCGCGGGCGCACTTTATTTTAAAAAAAATCCGGCGGCGGCGGTCGGCTTGTCGGCCATCACCGATTCATTTCCGTTTACGCAAACACAAAATCGCGCCGCCGCCGCGCGCAAAATGCGGTCGCAACTTGGCGACGGTGCGCGGGACGAATTGCTTTGCGACAGCGAAACGGAAGATTCCGCTGGGCACGGTTGGTCGGGCGCGCGGTTGTCACCAAAAACTATTTTCGGCGAGGCGTTCGTGGCCTCGGCGGCATGGCAATGCGTCGCCGCCTGCGACGCGATCCGGCAGGAAAATTTTCCCGCCGCGCGCGTGAGCATCGTCGGCGCCAACCAGCAGGCTGTCGGCGCGCGTTTTGAGAGGAACCAAATTTTATGAGCCGCAGAATCATCTTGATCACGGGCGCGAATGGCGCGCTGGGACGCGCCATGGCGCAGGCGTTTTTTGCCGAATCGCCGGACAATTTTGTCTGGCTGGGCATCCACCGGCAACGCGAGCGGGCGGATGAGTTGGCGGCGGCCAATCCCGACCGCTGCCAGATTTTAAAACTGGACGTGACGGATCCGGCTGCTTGGAAAGCCGCCGTCGCGGAAATTCTTGGCATCCATTCGCGGCTGGATGTTCTGGTGAACAATGCCGGCACGCATGACGACGCGCTGCTGGCGCAGATGACGCCGCAGTCGTGGCAAAACGTGATGGCCGTGAATCTGGACGGCGTGTTTCATGGTTGTCAGGCGGTGCTTCCAACGATGATTTCCCAGCGCGGCGGACGCATCATCAACATTGCCTCGTTGAGCGCGCTGTTTTCGCCGGCGGGGCAGACCAATTATTCCGCCGCCAAGGCCGGCGTCGTGGCATTGACGCATTCACTCGCGAAAGAAGTGGCGCGGCTCGGCATCACCGTCAACGCCATTTGCCCCGGCTATCTCGAAAGTGAGATGTTGGCTGGCATGGACGAGCCGGCCCGGCAGCGCGCGCTGTTGCAGATTCCCATGCGCCGGTTCGGCCGGCCGGCGGAAGCGGCGGCGGCGGTTCGATTTCTGGCTTGCGCCGAGGCGGGCTACATCACAGGCTCTGCGCTCAAAATTGACGGCGGAATTTTCTGATGAGCACTCCAACCGAACGCAAAGCGCAGATCAAAACCATGCTGGTGGAAAACCTCATGCTGCAAACCCCGGCCGAGGAGATCGGCGACGACCTGCCGTTGTTCGGCCCAGGCGGACTGGGATTGGATTCGGTGGACGCGCTGCAACTGGTCGTGGCGCTGGAAAAAAATTACGCGTTGAAGATTTCCGACGCGGCCGCGGCCAAGGGAATTTTGCAGAGCGTGAACACCATTTTTGCCGCCATCGAGAAAAATGGCGGCGGAAACTAGATCTGTATTTGTGCGCTGCGATCCAGCGCCGACTTCGAAAAAATCTTTCGGGTTTGCGCTCGTTCCAGTTTACCATCCAAGAACGTGCGCAAAAATCAGCGGCGCGACAATCGTCGCGTCCGATTCGATGATGAACTTTGGCGTCTTCACGCCGAGCTTGCCCCAGGTGATTTTTTCGTTCGGCACGGCGCCAGAATAGCTGCCGTAGCTCGTGGTCGAATCGCTGATCTGGCAGAAGTANNCAGATCGGGAAGTCGCCGGAAATGCCGCCGCCGATCTGGAACATGCCAATCGGACTCTTCTTCGTGGCGGTCTTCGTATAAAACTCGGCGAGCCACGTCATGTATTCAATGCCGGTGCGGACGGTGTGGACGTTCTTCACGTCGCCGCGGATGACGGCGGCGGCATACATGTTGCCGAGCGTGGCGTCTTCCCAGCCGGGCACGACGATGGGCAGATTTTTTTTGGCGGCGGCGAGCATCCAGGAATCTTTTGGGTCAATCTGGTAATACTTCTCGTATTTGCCGCTCAACAAAACCTTGTAGAAAAATTCATGCGGGAAATAGCGTTCACCCTTTTTATCGGCGTCGGTCCAGACTTCGAGCATGGCTTTTTCCATGCGGCGCATCGCTTCGCCTTCAGGAATGCAGGTGTCGGTCACGCGGTTCATGTGGCGATTGAGCAACGCCTGTTCGTCCTCGGCAGTGAGCGAGCGATAACCAGGCACGCGCTCGTAGTAATCGTGCGCGACGAGATTGAAAACGTCTTCTTCCAGATTCGCGCCGGTGCAGGTGATGAGCTGCACCTTGTCCCGCCGGATCATTTCCGCGAGCGACAAACCAAGCTCCGCCGTGCTCATCGCGCCGCCGAGCGTGATCATCATCTTGCCGCCCTTGTCGAGATGCGCGACGTAGCCCTTCGCGGCGTCCACAAGCGACGCGGCATTGAAGTGGCGATAATGGTGCTGAATGAATTTGGAAACCGGTCCACCGGAAATCTTCGTTGGTTTTTTCTTGGCCATAAAATTTATCGGCCGCAGAGTCGCAGAGTCGCAGAGAAAAATGAAGGCAGAATTTGAAAAATAATCCAAGATTCCGTGCCTCGCTTTCTCCGTGGCAATAATTCGGTTTCTTGTTTTCCAATTCTTCTGAAGCGGTTATGTTCCAAGTCGATTTATGCCGCAACTGAAAACTACCGAAGCCGCCACGCCTGCCGAACTCGGCTATTCATTTCCCGCCGAGTGGGAAAAGCACGCGGCGACCTGGCTCGGCTGGCCGCACAACGCGAGCGACTGGCCGGGGAAATTTGAGATCATCCCGTGGGTTTATGGCGAGATGGTGCGGAAAATCTCGGCGGGCGAAAAAATCAATCTCATCGTCCGGCACAAAAAGGACGAGGCGCACGCGCGGCATATTTTCAAGCACGTCGGCGTGGATTTGCGGAAAATAAAATTTGTCACGCATCCGACCAATCGTGGCTGGACGCGCGACACCGGGCCGATTTTTGTGAAACGGAAAAGCGAAACCGCCATTGTCCATTTTCATTTCAACGGCTGGGCGAAATATGACAACTGGCGCAAAGACACCAAAGTTCCCAAAGTCGCCGCAAAGCTGCTCGGCAAAAAACTTTTTCATGCTGAATGCGACGGCAAGCCGTTCGTCATCGAAGGCGGCGGCATTGAGTTGAACGGACGCGGCACGCTGATTTCCACCGAGGAATGTTATCTCGACCCGAAAATTCAGGTGCGCAATCCCGGCCTCGGCAAAAAGGAGATTGAGGCGACGCTGAAAAATTATCTCGGTGTCAAAAATATTTTCTGGCTCGCCAAAGGCCCGAAAGGCGACGACACGCACGGCCACATTGACGACATCTGCCGCTTCGTGAACGCCAAGACGCTCGTGCTCGTGCGCGAAAAAAATTCCAAAGACGAAAATTACCAGCCGCTCGCGGAAAATTGGGAGCGCATCCAGGATTTGCGGCTGGAAGACGGCGCGAAGCCCGAAGTCGTGGAGTTGCCGATGCCGTCTCCGCTGTATTTTGACGGCGTGCGGTTGCCGGCGAGCTACGCGAATTTTTACATCGGCAACGCCGCCGTCATCGTCCCGACGTTCAACGACCCGAACGACCGCGTAGCGCTCGGCATTTTGGGCGAACTGTTCCGCGACCGTCCTGTCGTCGGTATTCACGCGGTGGATTTGGTCTGGGGCTTCGGTTCCCTGCACTGCCTCACGCAGCAACAGCCGGTGTGAAAAATTATTTTGCGGACGACTGTTTAACAGCCTCAACGCAGCGACCACAAATTGTTGGATGCTCGGCATTTTTTCCGATGTCCATTTCCCAATGCCAGCAACGCTCGCATTTCTGGCCGTCGGCTTTAGAAACCGAACAAACATTTGAGTCCTGGCGGGGTTCAAAAACCACCTGAGAAACATTGACCAATTCTCTAAAATCAACTGGAGTTCGTTGAACAATTTCTGCGAATGAATTCGCCCAAAAAGGAATGACAAGTTTTGCTTCCAGCGCCTTGCCAATTAGCTTTAACTTACGACTGTTTTCCAATTCCGGCAGTATCATTTCGCGCAATCTCAAAATGGCTTGCCAGCAAGACGATTCGTAATCAGCACATTTGAACGTCGAAGGTTTCCATTCCGCTTCATGCACCGACCCCGTCGGTTTGCCCGGCACAAATTCCCACGCTTCGTCCGCCGTGAAGGCCAGGATCGGCGCGAGCATCTGGCACAGGCCGGTCACCAGCCGGTGCAGCGCGGTCTGCGTGGAGCGTCGGCGCGGCGAATTCGCGGCGTCGGTGTAGAGCCGGTCTTTGATGACGTCGTGATACACTGACGAGAGTTCCACGGCGATGAACTGGCTGAGCTTCTGATAGACGACGTGGAATTCGTATTGGTCGTAGGCGGCGAGGACTTCGGCTTCGAGTTTCGAAAATTCTCCGAGAATCCAGCGGTCGAGGCCGGTCAGCTTTTCGTCGGGCACGGAATGTTTGGCTGGATCAAAATCGTAAAGGTTCGAGAGCTGGTAGCGCAGCGCGTTGCGGATGCCGCGATAGGTCTCGCCGACTTTGTTGATGCGTTCCTCGCTCACGACGATGTCGCTGCGGTAATCCTGCGACGCGACCCACAGCCGCACGACGTCCGCGCCGTATTTTTTGACGTAGGCTTCGGCGGTCTGCGGTTTCTCGTAAGCGCCCTGCTTGCTCTTGGAAATCTTTTCGCGGTCGGCGTCCACCATGAAGCCGTGCGTCAGAACGGTCTTGAACGGCGCCGCGCCATTGCCCGCGAGCGAGAGCAGGAGCGACGATTGAAACCAGCCACGATGCTGGTCGCTGCCTTCGAGATAAACGTCGGCCTGCCAGAAATCAGTGGATGGTTGAGAGTTGAGGGTTGAGTGATTTAATTCTGGTCGCCGCATCAGGACTGCGCGCGAGGAACTGCCGGAATCAATCCACACGTCCAGCGTGTCGTTGGATTTGGCGACGGCTTCGGCACCGATCCAATTCGCGGGCTTCACGAGCGCCCAGAGTTCGCTCGCGGATTTCTCGAACCAGATGTTCGAGCCGTTTTTTCCAATCAGGTCGGCGGCGGCGCGGACGATTTGCGCGTCGAGAATGGCTTCGCCTTTCGCGTCGTAAAACGCGGGCAACGGCACGCCCCAGGTGCGCTGCCGGCTGATGCACCAGTCGGGCCGCGATTGCACTGCGCCTTTGATGCGGTTGACACCCCAGTCGGGAATCCATTTCACGCGGTCAATCTCGGCGAGCGCCTGTTTGCGGAATTTATCGTGATCAATCTTGATGAACCACTGATCCATTGCACGGAAGATGATTGGCGTCTTGCTGCGCCAGCAATGCGGATAGCTGTGATGATAATTTTCCTGATGCAGCAGCGCGTGGCGAACGCGGAGTTCGTGCAGCACCGCTTCGTTGGCGTCGCTCTTGCCGTGTTTTTCCAAAATGGATTTGCCAACCAACTCAGAGGGCATTTGTTGCTCGACGGGCAATTCGTTTGAATAGGCCAGCGCGCCATCATCGTTGACGGGCGAGTAAATCGGCAACCCGTTTGCACGTCCAAGATTGTAATCGTCCAAACCGTGTCCGGGCGCGATGTGAACAAAGCCCGTGCCGGTGTCCGCCGTGACGAACTCGGCGGTAAACGCCTTGCCGGTGCGATTACAGAACGGATGCTGATATTGAATCGTCGCGAGCTGGTCGGTCGGAAAGGGTGTCTCGGTGACATTCGTCCAACCGCATTTTTCGGCGATCTTTGGCAACAAGCCGCGAAACAAAATGTAATTTTCATTGCCGACTTTGGCGCTGACGTATTGAAAATCTTTGTTGTAAGCGAGGGCCAAGTTTGCCGGCAAAGTCCACGGTGTCGTCGTCCAAATGACGATGAACGTTTTTTCGTGGCCGATGACGGGAAATTTGACGAACACGCTTTGGCTGACGTGATCTTGATATTCCACTTCGGCTTCGGCGAGCGCGGTGCGGCAGGGAATGCTCCAATAAACCGGTTTCTTGCCGCGATAAACAAAACCTTTCGCGACGATGTCCGCGAACAGGCGGAGTTCATCGGCTTCGTATCCCTTGTTCAGCGTGAGATAGGGATTTTCCCAATCACCGAGGACGCCGAGACGCTTGAATTGCGTGCGCTGGAGATCAATGTATTTGTGCGCGTAAACTTCGCAGGCTTTGCGGATGGTGGCGGCATCGGCATTCGTGTCGCCTGCTTTGCGCATCTCTTGCGAAACTTTGAATTCAATTGGCAGTCCATGGCAATCCCAGCCGGGAATGCAGGGCGCGCTTTTGCCGCGCAAGGTCTGATACTTGATGATGATGTCCTTGAGAATCTTGTTCAGTGCGGTGCCGATGTGGACATCGCCATTGGCAAACGGAGGGCCGTCGTGCAGGACAAATTTTTCTTTGCCTTCACGCGACGCCTGAATCTTCGCGTAAAGATTGGCGGCTTCCCACTTTTTGAGGCGTTCGGGTTCACGCGTGACGAGGTCAGCCTTCATGGCGAAGTCCGTGCGCGGGAGATTCAAGGTGTCTTTGTAGTCCATTGCAAAATTGAACGGAAACGTTATCAGCGGGGAAAATGGGTGTCAACGAACGCGCGGGTCAGAAATGGCTGGCCCGAAAAAGAAAAAACCGGCTCAGTCAGCCAGAGGATGGCCGAAAGAGCCGGGGAATTCAGAATGAGCACAACGTAAGATTACGGAGAACTCGTGCTCCAGCTGCACTCAAGCCGGAGCCGAAATTATTAAAATTCAAAGATCATGTTGCTGACCAACCCACTGTTTTCGCCCTGCAACTGTGACTATTAAATCACGACTTCTTATTTTTGTCAACTGGCAAGTCGAAGTATAATCAAAACTATTTAACTATTGGCCCCCATATTAGCGAGCAATCCGAAGTTTGCTCTCCGCGCCCTAGGAAATAAGCGGGTGAAAATCAAGCGTCCCGGCTGGATGGCAGGAGGGTTCTTTCGTCCCGGATGGGACTGGGATTTGGGCGGACGCAAGCCCACGGCTAAAGCCGTGGGCGATTTTCAAAAGATCGTTTGCGCCGGCGCGGCGATGCCGGGGCAATCGATGAACGAACTCGGCATAAATTTTTTTGGCAAACAATTTTAGCCACGGATAAGAAAAGGATAAAATTGCCGTTGGAATTCGTGGCCGCGTGTGCGACAAGTAAGTCCTAAATTTTTATGAGCCACAAAATCGCCATCATCACCGGAGGATCCCGCGGCATCGGTAAAGCGATTGCGCTGCGCCTCGCCAAATCGGGCGTTGATTCCATCATCACCTATAAATCCTCACAGGCCGAAGCCAGCGACGTTGTAAAACAGATCGCGGCGCTCGGCGCGCGCGCCGTGGCTGTGCCGTTGGATGTCGCCAACCGCGATTCCTACCTCAAGTTCGCCGCCGTCGCCCAGGCATCGCTCGAGAAACTCGGCGCGACGAAATTTGATTTCCTCGTCAACAACGCCGGCATCGGTCTCTCGCAACCGTTCGCCGAGACCACCGAGGCGCAGTTCGACGAGATGACCAACATCCATTTTAAATCCGTCTTCTTCCTCTCGCAAACGCTGCTGCCGCTCATCAACGACGGCGGGCACATCGTCAACATCTCCACCGGCACAAGCCGCTTCGTGCTGCCGGGCTATTCGATTTACGCGTCGCTGAAAACCGCCGTGGAAGGGCTCACCCGCTACATGGCCAAGGAACTCGGCCCGCGCAAAATCCGCGTCAACGTCGTGGCGCCGGGCGCGACGGAAACCGATTTCCGCGGCGGCTTCATCCGCAACAATCCGCAGTTCAAGAAAATGATGGAAGCGAACATCGCGCTGGGCCGCGTGGGCCAGGCGGACGACATCGCGGGCGTGGTCAACGCGCTGCTGTCCGACGATTGCTACTGGGTCAACGGCCAGCGCATCGAAGCGTCCGGCGGACAGGTGCTATGATGGCGCGATAAATCGTTTCCGACGGCGCGGCGATGCCGAGGTGATGGATGAGGTCGGTGGGCATAATATATGAAAAATGCAATCACTCCGAAGTCATCCCAATTGTTCCCAGCCACTTCTCGACTAATTGAGGCCATTCTGTTATAGGAAATTTCGTGCGTCGCAGTCCAAATGCGTGTCCGCCCTGTGCATACAAGTGCATCTCTACTGGAACTCCGGCGTTCTTCAGCCCAATGTAATAAACCAGCGACTGTTCGACACCGTCCACATGGTCATCCTCCGCCTGTAACAAAAATGTGGGTGGTGTATCGGTGGTAACTGGAACATTCGGATTCAACTTAAAACCTTCATCGTCGTTCCACAGATGTCCCGGATAACAAGCTATCGCAAAATCCGGGCGGCAGCTTTCTTTATCCGCCGCATCTACCGCCGGGTACGAACGCTTGTCAAAATGCGTACTCAGCGCCGCCACCACATGTCCGCCTGCCGAAAAGCCGATCACGCCAATCTTGTGCGGGTTGATATGCAACTCGGCGGCGTCAAAGCGCACCAATCCCACCGTCCGCTGTGCGTCTTCCAACGCCGGCGGTGATTCCCCATACGGCCCCACTCTCTTGACCGGCACTCGGTATTTCAACAGCACCGCAGTGATGCCTCTGGACGTCAGCCAATCACAAATTTCCGTGCCTTCAAGATCCATGGCCAGACATTGGTAGCCTCCACCGGGAAACACGATTACCGCGACACCCGTATTTGTTCTCTTTGGCGAATAGACCGTCATCGTGGGCAGCGAGACGTTACATTCCGCAATCCATGACACGCCCTTAGGCGACAGCATGTTCGTAACATATTCCGGCCCTGTGACAGACTGCGCATTAGGAACAGTCCCTTGCCATATCGGTATTTGTGTGTGTCCTGGCGACGGCTGCCAGACATTTGTCTGCGCGCTCAAATGGCCACACGCAAATACAACACAGAGAGCAAAGATCAAAGGCTTCATTTCTTCCCATGCACCTTCGCCGCGACTTTCAATCGCAGCGCGTTGAGCCGGATGAAGCCGGTGGCGTCGTCCTGGTTGTAGGCCTTGGTCGGGTCAGCTTCCATCGTGGCGATGTGCGGGTTGTAGAGGCTTACCGGGGATTTGCGGCCGCTGACCATGATGTTGCCCTTGTAGAGTTTCACGCGCACCGTGCCGGTGACGTTCTTCTGGCTCTCGGTCACGTAAGCCTGCAACGCGAGGCGTTCGGGCGCATACCAGAAGCCGTTGTAAACGAGTTCGGCATATTTCGGGATGAGCGCGTCGCGCTGGTGCATGACTTCGCGATCCATCGTCAGGCTTTCCATCTGGCGATGCGCGAAATGCAGTATCGCGCCGCCGGGCGTCTCATACACGCCGCGCGATTTCATGCCGACGAACCGGTTCTCCACCATGTCCACGCGGCCGACACCGTGTTTGCCACCGATTTTGTTGAGTGTCTTCATCACGCCAAGCGGATTTAATTTCTTGCCGTTCACCGCGACGCAATCGCCTTTGACGAAATCGAGTTCGACGAACTCGGGTTTGTTCGGCGCGTCTTCGGGCAGCACGGAGAGCGTGGTGAAATAATTGCGGTTCTTCAAATCGTAGGAATCAAACCACGGATCTTCGAGAATGCCGGCTTCGTAGGAAATGTGCAGGAGGTTGCGGTCCATTGAATACGGTTTCTTGGCGCTGGCCTGCACGGGAATNNGCGAGCGCGGCGGCGGTGAGTTCGAAGCGCACTTGATCGTTGCCTTTGCCGGTCGCACCGTGCGCAATGGCGTCGGCCTTTTCTTTCTTGGCGATTTCCACCATGCGCTTGGCGATGAGCGGGCGCGCGATGCTGGTGCCGAGAAAATATTGCCCCTCGTAAATCGCGCTGGCCTGGATGATGGGATAAATGAAGTCGCGCGCGAATTCTTCCTGCAAATTATCAATGTAGATTTTCGATGCGCCGGTCTTGATGGCTTTGGCTTCGAGGCCATCCAATTCTTCTTCCTGCCCGATGTCGGCGCAGAAGCCGATCATCTCGGCNNTTATATTTTTCTTTGATCCAGGACATCAGCACCGAGGTGTCGAGTCCGCCGGAGTATGCGAGAACGATTTTCATGTGGCGCACATTAAACTGCGAAGCTCCGCGAAACGCAAAATGGAAATGAAATCAGTGATTGTGCCCGTAGACCAGGTCGCCGCCATCGGTGGTGTTCGGATAACACCACAAACGGTTTTTATTCGTGTCCGCCACGTCATTCTGCCAATCGGTCACACGAACATAACTTGAGGATCCATCCACGGCGGCTTGAGTCGCGCCGTTCAGATGCCGCGTGGTGATGCCTTCCGACGGCCAGCTAGAACCGTCGTTGAAACTGGACGGGTCGCGATCATCCACTTCCCATAACACGCAATCGCCCGGTTGCATTTGCGAAATTTTCACCGGCACCGCGTTCGAGTGGTAGCCGCTCCGAAAGCCGATCACAGCGCCGTTCATGATGTAACTGGAAAGCTGTTGCGCGCGTTGCTCCACATTGCCGGATTTAGTGGTATAAAGTTCGTCCGGCTGATCCATCGGGCACAAAAGGACTTTCCCGGCGTGCAAAGAGTTCCAAAGCAGTCCGGCCTTCGCGTTGAAAATGTTCGTGCCGGTGGCCGTGAGATCCGGCGTGTAAAGCCAGCCAGAGCGGGCTGTTCCATCCGGCATGGCACCGCCGTAATCCCAATTGGGCCACGTCAGCACATCATTGTTGTCGCCGGTATAAACGTGCAGGGCGATCATCATCTGGCGGAAATTATTGAGGTCGGCAGTTTTGGCGGCCTGATTTTTTGTGCTCCTCAACACCGGCAACAGCAACGCCGCCAGAATCGCGATGATGGCGATGACCACGAGCAGTTCAATCAAGGTGAATGCCCGGAAGTTTTTCATTGCCGGGATTAAACCGCCAAGTCGCCATGGACGCAAAGAGGAAATGAATTTGAAACGGGATGAACAGGATTATTGCGGAACGGTTGCGGCGCTCCTTAATTTTGCCAAATCCGTATCATCGTTGACGAACGAAAAAATTTCCGCATGACCATCGGCAAAGCTCCACGCGCATCCGGTCTTGTGCCGCAAGGCGGGCTGGTCTTCAAATCCTTCTGCCGGATCCATGATGGTCACAAACATCGCGTCGTTGATGGTGCTGGCGTCTTCGTCAATGAAAACAAACAGTTGCGATGGCGTCGGGATGCTGGATTCAGTTTGGAACAGGCGATGAGCATCGTCGAGGTCATTGGAATTGGCGCTGATGAAGGGAACGCCATTCATCCAATTGTTCATCGAATAACTCCGCACAAAAGGCACGCCGTTTTCCGCGCGCGAATCCGTGGGACAGCGATAAACCGCCGCCGCCTTGCTGCACGGGAAAAGCGTGCCGCGCGAAATGGCGTTTTGATTGGTAGCATCCAAAACACCGGCGTCAACCACGCCGAAAGGGTTGGGCCAGTTGGTTGGACAAGAAACGCCGAGCACCCACGCGTTTGAATTGCCTATGCCGCGTGAAATGAAGGGCACGCAGGAAGAAATTTTCCCGCCGTTGTCGCCGTTGTAAATCGTCCACGCGATCCCGAGTTGTTTAAGATTGTTCATGCAGGAAGTTTTCTGCGCACTAATTTTGGCGGATGAAACCGCGGGCAACAGCGAAGCCGCCAGAATCGCGATGATGGCGATGACCACGAGCAGTTCAATCAAGGTGAATGCCCGGGAATTTTTCATTGCCGGGATTAAACCGCCAAGCCGCCCGGAACGCAAAGTGGAAATGAAACCGCTCGCGTCGAATTTGTTGTCCGTCAGGCGCAGGTATGCGATGCTGGCAGTGGACGTGGATAAAATCCTTTGCTTCATCACCCGCCTCGGCATCGGCGTGCTACAAGCGATGCCGTTGATGTGGGCGGCGCGCATCGGTCGCGCTGGCGGCGAGGTGGTTTTCTGGCTGGACGGACGCCACCGGCGCATGGCCATCGCCAATCTCACCCGCTGTTTCCAACACGAGCAATCGGCGGCGAACATCCGCGCGCTGGCGCATGAAAACTTCCGGCGCATCGGCGAAAACACCTGCGGCGCCATACACGCGGCGGGGATGAGCGCGGCGCGGTTACGGGAAGTGTTGCAGGTCAAGGGTCCCGGTATCAGTCCTCATGACGCGGCTGATGGTTGCCAGCCGTCGAGCCGGCTTTTCGCGACCGGGCATTTTGGAAATTTCGAAGCCTTCGTCCACATGGGGTTTTATTTAAGCGGCTATGCGTGCGCCGCCACTTATCGTGGCATCCGCCAACCGGCGTTGAACCGGCTGTTTTTGGGACTGCGCACGCGTTCGGGCACGCGGATGTTCGAGCGGCGGTCGGAGGCGGAGGAGTTGAAGCGCGCGCTGGACAAGGGCGGCGTGCTCTTGACGCTGGTCGCGGATCAGAGCACGCGGGACGGCGGACTGGAAGTGAACTTCTTCGGCCAGCCGTGTTTCGCCTCGCGCGCGCCGGCGGTGATGGCCAGCCGCTATCACTGCGAACTATTTGTGCCGATCTGTTACCGGATCGGTCTGGGCCGCTGGGTCATCGAGACGGGCGAAGCCATCCCAACGCACGCCAATGGCCACCGCCGCTCCGGCGACGAGATCACACGCGACATCAACGCGGCCATGGAAACTGCCGTCCGCCGCGACCCGGCGAACTGGTTCTGGGTTCACAACCGCTGGAAACTCCGGCGCGCGGCGACGACCTGAAATTTTCACCGCCAAAATTTATTGCGGAACCGTCGCGGCGCCTTCCAATTTTTCCAAATCATGGTCGTCATCCACGAAGTTGAAGACCTCCGAATGTCCGTCGGCGAAGACGAGCGGGTAGCCGGTGAGATGACGGTGCGACGGTTCGTCCTGAAATCCTTCGTCCGGGTTCATATACACCACAAACATCGCGTCGTTGATGCTGCTGTCATCTTCATCCAGAAAAACGTAAAGCTGTGAGGGCGTCGTGATGCTGGAATCCGCCTTGAACAAGCGATGCGCTGAATCAACCGTGTCGCTCAAGTCGGCGAACGGCCAGCCGTTCATCCAGTTGTTCATCGAATAACTGCGCAGCACATTCACGCCGTTCACCTCGCTCTGGTCGCTGGGACAACGATAGACCGCGTAGGACTTGAGATAGGGAAAAAGCGTGCCGCGCGAAATGCTGTCTGGATTGGTGCAATCCAGCACCCCCGGGTCAACCGGCGGGCCGAAACCGGGCAGATTACTGGTCTTGGCGACGCCGAGCACCCAGATATTTGTGTTGTAGGTGTTGGGCTCGCTATAAGGATTCAACAGCCAGCACGCCGGAATGTTGCCCTGATTGTCGCCGTTATACATGATCCACGCAGTTCCCAACTGCTTGAGATTATTCATGCACGCAAGCTTCTGCGCCTTCGTTTTGGCCGAGGCCAGCGCGGGCAACAACAACGCCGCCAAGATCGCGATGATGGCGATGACCACGAGCAGTTCAATCAAGGTAAACGCGCGCCGGAAATTCATTTTCAATAAGACACCGCTAAAGCCGTTTTGTTTCAAGCTATTTATGCTCGACTTAATAGATATGTCCGCCGGACGGCCAAACCGGACAATTATTTTACTTTTTCGACGATGAGCATTTCGATGGGCAGATTGGTGGCGACCAATTCCAAGCCCAACTGGTCAAGGACGGCTTGACGGAATTTTTCTTTTCCCGCAGTGGAATAGTCTGTCTGCCAATCCAGCCGGACATCGTAATTGCCTTTCAGCCCGGTTTGGTCAACCACCGGCACGGACAAGTAGTTCTCAATTTGACTGGCGAGGAATTCCATCGAAAACCCTGACCAGTTCAGATTGTCGCGCTGACTCGATTCTTTTCCATTGCTTACTTTCAAACCAGATGCGTTTGGATTCCTGACTTTCAACGCCAGCGCATCTATGTTCCTAATTTCCCGATGCGCGACATAGCCAAACCGGCGTTTGATTTCTTCTTGAAATTTTTCCGCCGCCCTTGGAACCGAAATCACAAAATCAAAGCAGTTGGTTGGCAGTTTTTCAGCGGGCAAAATGATCCGTGTCCGCACAAAAAAACCATGGGCATATTGAATCAGGAATTCCATATCCGCGTCGCGCCCAAGCATCCGCTTCCCGTCGGTAGTGGCATTAATGCCCAACGTATCCAAATAATGAGTTGGCCGGACTACAAATAGCGGCGGTGCTTTTTGAAACGCCTGCCAGTCCATCGTTGATAAATACTTATCAGCATCGGTGCTGGGTCGAAATTCTTTCACCACCACCGTCGTCGTTCCCGCCGCGAGCAATACACCCACGCCGACCACAATCGCCGTTTTCATTTTTGTCCAAACCATAATTTTCAATGCTCCTTTTACGAGTGTTAAGGTTGAGGTTGTGGCCGCCGCACCTTTGGCCATCGCCACGGCGGAAATTGTTTTTGCCAAGCCAACCGGCGCGGCCTGAACCGAACTGGCCGAGACCGCGCCCGCAATCAGCGCCGCCGACAGTCTCACGCCGCGTTTGCTGAAAATCTTCCGCAGTTTTTCCAGCGCGCGGCTTACGCGCATTTTTGCCGCGTCCTCGCCCGTGCCCATCGCCGCACCGACCTCAACCAAACTTTTATTTTCAAAATATCGCAGCACAATCGCGTCGCGGTCTTTGGCGCCGAGCTTGGAAATGGCGTCGTCCAAGACGGGCGCGATTTGCCGCCACGTTTCATTTATGTCCTCGTTCAAAGTGGATCGCATGAATGCCTCCTGTTCGCGTTTTTGACGCCGGATTTCGCCGCGCAGAAAGTTCGCCGCCGTCAGCCGCGTGGTTTGATGAAGCCAGCCGGAAAGAATTGTCTTCGCGCCGAGCGATTGCGCCTTGCGCGCGAGGATGATGAAAACGGCCTGCGAAATTTCCTGTGCCGCGTGCGCGTCGCCGACCTTCCGCAGCGCGGCGGAATAAACCAGGTTGACGTGGCGCGACACGATTTCGGCAAACGCCGGCTCGGAACCGTTTTCGGCGAATTGCTTCAGCAGCGCGATGTCGTCCAGCTCCTGCATTTGCCTATAAATGTCCGCTAAAGCGAAAAAGGGAACAGAATTTTGAAGCAAATTTTACGGCGGAAAGCCGATGGCTAGCTTCACGGCGGAATATTCAGGATGAATTTTTCCATCGCGCGCGCGGATGATTAGATCTGGCTCCGTCCACGTCTGGCCGCGAAACCATTCCGGCAAATCCTCCGCGCGCATCAATCCCAACAGCGCGATCAACGGCGCGTCGCCTTCGCGAAAAACCACCGGGCGTTTGCGCACGATGACCAGATTGGAATTTTTTGCGCCGGCTTCGACGCGCGCGAGTTGCGCCGGCTCGTGCGGAAACACGCACGCGAAAAATCCGCCCGGCGCGAGATGCTTCGCAGCGGTCGTGCAATAATCAGCGATGGTTCCGCGCAGTTCAAAACGGCACGCGAGTTTTTGTGGATGTTCGCTTTCAACGCCGTCGCCGAGCGGAAAATATGGTGGGCTGCCGGTGATTAAATCAAATTTTTCCTCGGCTCCTAAAATTTCCGGCGCGCGAAGATCGCCCTCGCGGATTTCGTAGCGGTTTTCGATTCCATTGTAGCATGCAGATTTTTTGGCGAGCACGACACTGTCGCTTTGCGCTTCGATTGTCACGAATTTCGTGCTGACCAGACGCCACGCGCAAATCATGCCGACGGTTCCAATGCCACTGCCGAGGTCGAGCGCCGTGCGCGCGGTCGGACACCATGTCGTACCATACCACGCCGTCAAAATGTCGTCAGTGGAAAAACGGTGGCCGTCGCGCAGTTGAAAAATCCGGAAATGCCCGCTGATGGCGTCGAGTGTTTCGTGAGGCTCAACGCCCACGCCGGAATTCAAGCTTGGCGGTATGATTCCCGGTTTCGCCCAGCCTTTGAAATGCGTTTCGACATTCACAAATTTATTTTGCGACCGGCTTGAGCGGTTCGATGTGGATGAGCACATCGCGCACGGAAGGGATTTGCGCGCGAATTTTATTTTTCACCTCATGTCCGATGCGGTGGGAATTTTCCACCGTCATCTGCGGGTCAACTTCAAGATGCATATCCACGAAAAATTGATAACCCATCTTGCGCACGAAACATTTTTCCACGCCGTCCACGCCGGGAATCGTCCCTGCCACGGTACGGATCTTCTCGATGAGTTCGCGGTCGGGCGAGCGATCCATCAGTTCATTGAACGCCGGACGCAGCAGCCGCCAGCCGTTCCAGGCGATGACGGCGGCGGCGGTGACGGCGGCCCAGTTGTCCGCCGCCGCGTAGTCTTTGCCGCCGACGAGCGAAATGCTGATGCCCAGAAACGCCGCTGCGGAAGTGATGGCGTCGCTGCGATGATGCCACGCATCCGTTTCCACGGCGGAACTGGAAACCGTCTCGGATTCCCGCAGCACAAAGCGGAACAAGGTTTCTTTCGCGCCAATCACCACGATCAGGATGATCAGCGTCCACGGCGAAGGGGCGATGCGCGGTTCGTTCAGACTGTGCAAGGCGTTGAACGCGATGGATCCCGCTGCGACCAGCAGCATCACGGAAACCAGCGCGGCGGCGAGCGGCTCGGCCTTGCCGTGGCCGTAGGGATGGTCTTCGTCCGGTGGCGTCTCCGCGACGACGAGGCCGCGCCAGACAATCATCGAGCTGAAGATATCTGCGAGCGATTCCACCGCGTCCGCGATGAGCGCCTGCGAATGACCGAGGCTGCCCGCGAGAAATTTCGCGACGGTCAGCGTGACGTTCACGGCAAGGCCGAGGAACGTGGCGCGGAGACTGCGTTTCAGGCGGGCGGACGGCACGCCGAAAAATTAACCATGAAACATACGAAAGACACGCAACAAATCACCGCCACCTTTCACGGTTCCAGCAGCGAACGGAATGGTGCGGATGGATTCTCTTTGCGCTCGCGAAGGATTTTTTCCAGCCGTTGCTGGCAGACCCACGCCTCGATTTCATCCCACGTCAAAACGCGGACGCCGTTCGCATCGGGTTTGGATGAGTTGTATGACGCCACGCGGAACTGCCATTTATCCAAATCCTTCACACGGTCGAGTGCGCCGAGGATGCGCAGCGATTCAAACGCGGCGATGGTGTCGCGAGCGCTGCCGTCAATGTGGTATTCGTTGTAGCTGCCGGAATCGGGCGAGGTGAAATAGCCTTTACCGGCGTGCCTTTTCAAAATGCCTTCGATGCACGCCTCGCAGTCAATCTTGTCCAACCCGCCGAGAATTTCCATCGCGGCGAGCGAATTATAAGTGTCCTGCAACGCGGGAAAGCATGGCGTGAAAAACAAACCGCGCACGTCGCGCCAGTCGTGGATCGGCGGATTGCCCGGTGGATTTGCAGAAAGCGTTTGCACGTCGGCGATTTGTTGGATGAGTTTTTCACGGTCAACCAGATCGAGGGAATTTATTTCACTCAAAAAACGCAAGTCCCACACCGCCCAATTTTGAATCCGCATCACGTCGTAATGTTTTGATTCAACCCATGACCACGCATCGCAACGCGACAGGAAAAACTTCCAATTCGCTCCCAGTCCCATTAAAGCTCCCGCGTAAATTGAAGAACGATTTGTATGCAAAAACGCTTCGCAATCGGCGGGTTGCAAGTTCAATTCCGGCCAGCTCAACCAGCCCTCGTAAATCGCACGGTGATACTGGCTGTTCATAAATAATTGCACGCGCTTTGGATTTTGCCGCCACTTTTCAAGGTCGTCGCTGCCAAGGATTATCGAATGCACCGCCTGTAATCCGCGCGGCGTGAACAGATTTGTTCCCGGCAGCACCAAACAACCAAACAAGGCATTGTGGGGATCCAGTGCGAATTCCTTTTGAGTGAAGCCTGTTTGTCCGCCAATCAAAGTTTCGGGAACAAGTGGGTTCGGATTGGTGCTGACCAAACTCATAAACTCACGCACTTGCGCCTCGGTGACATTCACCGGCCTTACATTATCCATCCACGCCGGCTGGAAAAATATCAGTCCGTTGAGGATCAGCATGAGCGCCAGAAAAAATATCATGACGCCACGTTGCAGGCGAACTGCCTTCGACCGCGCCGGTGGCACGATGAAAATATCCGCTTCCGGCACCTGACCCAAGACACGTTCGGCCAAAGCGGAGTCGCCATTTCGAAAATGCCGCCAAGCCGATTCGACGGCGACTGCCACTTGTTTTTCCAAGTCCGCTGCGCCGGGCGATGAGCGTCCTTCCGAAGTCCGCAAAGCTTCCTCGTCGTTGATTCCCAATTGCACGGAAACGGCTCCGTTCCACTCCAGCAACAAATAAGAAAACCGCCGACCGGAAATGGAATAGAAACAAAAACTTCCCAAGACATCCCACAAAGAAGTTTTTAATGGAGGCAATCGAAGGATCAATCCTTGCCCGCGCCAAATGTAATCAACGACCAGCAGGCGATTGCCCAGAAAACGGGCGAACACGAGCAACTGCGATTTGTTCAATGGGATTGCAGTTTTGGTTGGAGAATTTTCCGCCGAAGTTTTTTCTAGCATTTTCTGCAATGCCCGCCGGAACAGGTTGTAATCCATCCGTAAAGGCTGGGTGCCGCGACCGATGATAAACAGCAGGATGTAAAACATCATGATAGTGCTGTTCGCGCTCACCGGCAGCCAACCCAGACCAATTGCCAGCCAGCCCGGAATCATGATCAGCGACGTGAAGAATGTAGTGATATGCAGGCGATCACGGTTGATCACAAGTTTTCGCGCTGAAAAAATCAAGACGAAGACAGAAAGTAAAGCGATGCCAAGAAAAAGCGTTCTTATGTTTCCTATCTCCAACAGACGCAGGGCTGACGCGGAATAAATAATGAGCCAAGGCACTGCCATCAACAGTGCTATCAGCCATAATTTTCGCCTGCTTGATATGCGATAAATACGCGCACGAAAACCTTCGGGGTCGCGAAAATTTCGCTGCTCCATGCGCGTCGTAACCAAACTCAAAAGCAAGCTGGGCAGAATCATTATTGCCCACAGAAACAGGAAGAAGAGTTTTACCGGCAGTAAATAATATAAAATCTTTGCCCCAACGCCGCTGCCCGCGAGCTTCGCGGGGGAAGAAGTCAAAATCGCCCCCATGACCGCAGAGGCGAGCGGATGCGAAGGACGCAAATTCGCCAGCGAGCCTTCCAGTTTTTCCTCCAGCCGCTCGCGCATCGCGGCGCGGGCGCGGTGCAGACGCACGCGCAAAGCGGCCTCGGAAATTCCCAGCGCCGCCGCCGCTTCCGTGCCGCTTTTGCCTTCGAGATAAAACAGCACCAGACATTCGCGGTGCGCGGCAGGCAGTTCCGCGAGCGTCTGTCGCAAAGTTTCCGGCGTATAAATTGAATCGGTTTCGTTCGCGGAATTTTCTTCCGGCGGATTGCCGGGATTTTCCAGCGCCCAGCGTTCGCGTTTGTTGAGTTCGCGACGGTGGCGCAAGCCGAAATTGATGGCGACGCGGCGGGCGATGGTATTGACCCAGCCGGAAAATTTCGCACCGTCGCCGAGCAGCCACAATCGCCGATACGCCCGGATGAAGGCCTCTTGCGTGGCCTCTTCCGCGAGTGCAGCGTCACCCAGCCGGCTCCACGCAACGGCATAAACGCGGCGTTCGTGGCGTTCGACGAGTTCGCGGTAACGCTCGGCGTCGCCACCACGCACGGCGGCCACGGCGGATTCGTCCTGTTGCGCGCTGGTCATTTCGGGTGGCATCATTTAACCGCAAGACAGCCGCGAAGGGAAATTGTTACAAAACGGAATTTGCGATTTACGATATACGATTTACGCGTCGCTCCCGAAATTGATGCGGTCTCGTAAATCGTAAATCCAAAATCGTAAATCAGATCAGGTGGCAAAACATCGCGTCGCGGAGCTTCGGCTCGAACCAGGTGCTTTTGGGCGGCATGATGCCACCCGCGTCAGCGATGGTCATCAAATCCTCGATGCTCGTGGGAAACATCGAGAACGCGCAGGCGTATTCGCCGCTGTTGACGAGTTTTTCCAGTTCCGCCGTGCCGCGAATGCCGCCGACAAAATTTATTTTTTTGCTCGTGCGCGGATCATCAATGCCAAAAATCGGCGCGAGCACATTTTTTTGCAGCAGCGTCACGTCGAGCCGTTCAATCGGATCAGCGATCTTGGTGAACTCCGGCTTGAACGTCAGCCGGTGCCATTGACCGTCCAAGAACAATCCGAGCACATGCTTGCGTGCGGGCGAGGCTTCGCCGACGCGGATGGTTTCAAAAACTTTTTCCAGCTTTAAGACGAGTTCGTGCGGCGTGAGGCCGTTCAAATCTTTCAGCACCCGGTTGTAGGGCAGAATCTGCATCTGGTTGTGCGGAAAAATGACGGTGAGAAATTCGCCACTGTGCCCTGCGCCTTGGCGCGACTGAAAAACGCGCGCCGCCGCCGCGCTGCGATGATGGCCGTCGGCGATATACAAAAATGGAATCCCGGCGAATTGCGTTTCGATGAATTTGATTTCATCCGCGTTGGAAATGGTCCACGACGTGTGGCGCACACCGTCGCTGCCGGTGAAATCCACGGCGGGCGTCTCGGAAATTTTCTTGGCGACAAATTCGTCAAATTTTTCCTGCGCACGATACGTCAAAAAAACCGGGCCGGTCTGCGAGTTGAGCGCTTCGATGTGGCGCACGCGGTCGTCTTCCTTGTCGGGCCGCGTGAACTCATGCTTTTTGATGATGCCGTTCAAATATTCCGCACAGCTCGCGGCGGCGACCAAACCGACTTGTGCGTGCGCGCCCATGATTTGCCGATACAAATAAAAATTTGATTTGTCGTCTGGCTTGAGCGCGTCTTGCGCGATGAGTTTCTGAAAATTTTCCGCACCCTGCGCATAAACTTCCGGCGAATACAAATCCGTGCCGGCGGGCAGATCAATTTCCGGCTTGCTGACGTGCAAAAAACTCAATGGCTTGCCGGCGGCCATAGCGCGCGCCTCGTCGGACGACATCACGTCGTAAGGCAGTTCGCAGATTTGCGCGGCGAGTTCGGGTTGGGGCCGCAGCGCGGCAAAAGGTTTGAGTGTGGCCATAAAAATTGCGTGCTGAAGATACGTTCGGCGCGCGGCAAAGGCACGTAGATTTTCCATGAAAAAGGACTTGTCACCGGCGATTTCGCTGATACTCTTTGCGACTCGAAACAAGAAATCGCGAAAGTAAAATTTATGGCACGCATTTGTGAATTGACCGGCAAACGCCCGATGAAGGGCAGCATCATCTGGCGCTCCGGTAAAGCGAAGAAAACCGGCGGCATCGGCACGCACATCACCGCGATCACCAAGCGCAAGTTCCATGTGAACTTGCAGCGTGTGAAGGCGCAACTGCCCAGCGGCGAAGTTCGCTACATCCGCGTTTCCGCCGCCGCGCTCAAGCAGGGCATTGTCACCAAAGCACCCAAGCGCACCTGGAAAAAGGGCGACGAAGCCAAGAAGAAGGCTTAAGCCAAATCAACCAATCATTTCAAAGCGAGGTCATCACGGCCTCGCTTTTTTAATTTTGAGCGGATAGGCGCGATCAGTTTCGCCCGTTTTGATCCAGTTCCGCCTGAAGCTTCTCCGCCGCTTTCAAAAGTTTTAAGAATTTTTTGCCGAAACTCGTCAGCCGGTATTCCACGCGCGGCGGGATTTCCGGAAACTGCACGCGCTCGAAAATTCCGGCGCGATTAAACTGCCGCAGTCGGTCGGCGAGCACCTTGGTGCTGATGCCGGCGATGTGGCGTTCGAGCGCGCCCGGACGATGCACGCCGCCGCCCACCGCGCGCAACACGCTGATACTCCAGCGGCAGCCAATCACGTCTTCAAGCAGCGTGTCCACGCGCCTAGAGTTCAATTTCGGCATTATTTTCAGAAAATTTTTATCGCTTGCCGTCATAAATTTACACCGATTTGTAAGTAGCCTGCCGAATTGTGCCTACTTTTTCAATTTCCACAAACGTGTCATTGTCACTTCGCCGCTCGAAAAACCGGCGGCGCAAAAAAACTAAAACAATTAAAATTGAAAGAACACAAAAAATGAAAACCACCATCGCATCCCCCACCGCACCCAAACTGGTCAACGTCGCCGGCGCGAGCAACATCGCTGTGAACGGCTACGACCCGGTCGCTTTTTTCACGGATGCTAAACCGGTGAACGGCTCGCCGTTCATCACCGCTGAATTTGACGGCGCGACCTACCTGTTCGCCAGCGAGGAGCACCAGAAATTATTTTTGAAAAACCCGGAACAATACGCGCCGCAGTTCGGCGGCTTCTGCGCCTACGGCGTCGGGCTGGACAAGCTGTTTCCCGCGGACATCGGCACTTGGCAGGTGCGTGACAATAAATTGTATCTCAATCTGAATTCCGACATCTTGAAGGCGTTCAACGCCGATTTTGACGGCAACGTGGGCAAGGCCAACAAGAACTGGCCCGGCCTGCTCAAGCAAAATGGTAAAACTTAAAACGAACTGACATGAATCCGCGCCCGCCCTTGCCGCCGTTCGACGAAGAAACCGCGCGCCAAAAAGTCCAGGCCGCCGAAGACGCCTGGAATTCGCGCGATCCCGAACGCGTGTCGCTCGCCTACACCGAGGACACCGAATGGCGCAACCGCACCGAGTTCATCCACGGCCGCGCGCAAGTCGTGGAATTTCTCCGGCGCAAGTGGCGCAAGGAATTGGATTACCGCCTCAAAAAAGAACTATGGGGATTTCGCAACAATCGCATGGCCGTGCGTTTCGAGTATGAATGGCACGACGATTCCGGCCAGTGGTTTCGCTCCTACGGCAACGAGCTCTGGGAGTTTGACGAACTCGGCTACATGAAACGTCGCTTCGCCAGCATCAATGATTTGCCCATCAAAGAGACAGATCGGAAATTTCGTTGGGAACGCGCGGCTTGAATTATTTCCCTTTCGTCCACTTCATCGTCGCGCGTTTCATCTCGCGGTCGGAGTCGCGTTTCTTGATGTCGTCGCGCTTGTCGAACGACTGCTTACCCTTGCCTACGCCGATGGACACCTTCACTTTTCCGTTTTTCCAGAAAAACGCCAGCGGGAACAGCGCATTGCCCTTGACCGACGCCAGCTCAAAAAGTTTGCGGATCTCCGATTTGTGCAGCAGCAGTTTGCGCGGCGCTTTCGTCTCGTGATTCTGCAAGTTGCCGTGCGAATACTCGTCAATGTGCGCGTTATAGAGCCACGCCTCATTTTTTTCGATGCGTGCAAACGCGTCCGCGATCTGCCCCTTGCCCGCGCGCAGCGACTTGACCTCCGTGCCATGCAGCACGATGCCCGCCTCGAAGGTTTCGAGGATGTGGTAATCGCGCCGGGCTTTGTGGTTGGTCACGATGTCGGCCATGAAAAATTCTTTCGCGCAGCTTACGCGGATTTTAGGAAATAAAAAAGCCGGAAGAAAAATTCCTCCGGCTTCGTTAAATTTTCAGGCGTGCTCAATGTTTCTTGCGCTTCTTGGCTACCGGGCGCACCGCCGCTTTTTCTTCCGGCAATTCCCAGCCCATCTTTTCCTCGATGATTTCCGTCAGCGCGATGTCGGCGAGACCCATGCTGGCCGGCACGTCCACGAGCGGACGGCCTAACCCGCCGCCGCCGGCATTAAGTTGGCGCACGCGGCGCGACACGATGTTGACCAGCACGTTGGGGTTGCCAACTTTTTCCAAGGCCTTTTTGCAAAGTTCAGCGTTCATTATAGTTTCAGAAAACGAGCGGGTCAGAATACCAGCCGGCTGCCGCAAAGCAATCTTTAAAAATTCCCTTCTAACTTGCGCCGATTTCCGGCATTTTCTGCAAATAATTTTATGGCCGCAAAACAATCCTTCGACCTGAACCAATTCCTTGCCACGCGCACCGAAACCGTCAACGCCGCGCTCGATAAATTTCTGCCGTCCGAAAAAACTAAGCCTGCGACGATCCACAAGGCGATGCGCTATTCTCTTTTCGCCGGCGGAAAAAGAATGCGCCCGGCAGTTCTCTTGGCCGCCGCTGAAGCTTGTGGTGGCAGCGACGCAGTCGCCATGCCGCTCGCGTGCGCCGTCGAGTGCATCCACACTTATTCCCTCATCCACGACGATCTGCCCGCGATGGACAACGACGATTTCCGCCGTGGCAAGCCGACCAACCACAAAGTTTTCGGCGAAGGCATCGCCGTGCTCGCAGGCGACGCATTGTTGACGCAGGCGTTCGAGATCGCCGCGCAATGCAAAAAATTTCCGCGCTATCCGCACGACGAGATCATTCTGGAAATCGCTCGCGCGTCCGGCTCGTTGCAACTCGTCGNNTGAAATTCATCCACGAGCGCAAGACCTCCGCGCTGCTGTGCTGTTCCGTGCGGCTCGGCGGCATGAGCGCGAATTGTTCGGCGGCGCAACTGAAGGCATTGACTGAATTTGGCTACAACGTCGGCCTCGCGTTTCAGGTGATTGACGACATCCTGGACGTGACGCAGACCAGCGAGCAGCTTGGCAAGACGGCGGGCAAGGACGTGGCCGTGCAAAAGGCGACCTACCCGGCGATAGTCGGGCTGGAAAAATCGCGGCAGATCGCGGCGCAACTGACGGCCAAGGCGTTTGCCGCGCTGAAAATTTTCAAGGGCAAAGCGATTGCGCTCGAAGCGCTAGCAGAATTTCTTTTGAAGCGGGAGAAGTAAATAGTGGCTTCCATTTTGTAAAACTTATGGAAGAAGACATTAATTTGTTAAGTCTGACAAATAATCAGGCTGCGGACATGGAAGACTTCGAACTGTCTCTGGCGGCTTATCAACTCATATGCAAACCGCTCAAAGGTGTGAAAATGGAAAAGGCCCAAGAACAGGTCAGAAAACTTCCTGTGTTAATTCGTCCGCTCTACACGGTTTTGGTTTTGCAATCGGAAGTAGAAAATGGCGGTTTCAACCAATACTTTTGGAACTTATCTGGCAAGCTTGCTTCTGAAGCACTTGACGATGTGGTGTATCTTGGCGCAAAGCAACACGCGGCACTGCTCAAGTATGCGATTATGATCGAGAAAGATGAATCTCCCATGATGGCCGAATTCAAAAAGCCTCAAAATTGGGATTCGTTTGCTGAATCATATAAGCACAGCGAACTTGGACCTCTTGATACGGAATTCTACAAGCTGACCAAACTGGATAAGTTTCGCGCTAATCACATCAGGAAGTATCTGCAAGAGATTCAGAATTATTTTCAAGCCCAGTGAGCGGAATCTTTGTTGCCAAACTAGCTTATTCAATTATTCGCTCCATTCGCCGGTTTGCAGATACGGCTTAAGTTTTTCCCTGGGCGTTTCGCGTCCGCTCTTTCGGGATATTGTTTTTTGTGGAATAGTTTTTAACATTTTTATTTTGTTGAAAATCAAGAAAATCCATCAACTATTCACAAGTTATTGACAATTTTCTTGCGTCCCGACTGCTTTTAATGACAATCCGCCACAGGCAAACATAATTTGTTTGCAGACACCCAGAAAATCGGTTCCTCACCGCGAATAAAAGTCAACCGGCTCAGGCTGGTTGATTTAATCCTTATTGCTTGAATATGACGAATAGTTATTTACACGGGAACCTGATCCGCCGGCTGACGGGATTTTCGTTGGTGGTATTTTCCTGTCTGGCCGCCGGGCTGCCGGCGGCGGCGCAAAATTATTTGCTGCGCTACGTCAACACCGCCAGCGGCGCGATTTCGTTCACCGGCAACACGCTGGGGTTGGCCAAGCAGTCGGGCGCGAACCAGCCGGGAACTTTGGATTCCATCGGCACGTTCATCACGCTGAACACGAATTCGCAGGTGGGCAGTTATGCGGCGGGGACGACGTTGAATTGGAGCAACAATTCCTCGGCGGCGGTGCTGACGCTGCCGATGAACAGCACGGTGTTGTATGCGGAATTAATTTGGGCCGGTTCGGCGCAAATCGCCGCCGATCCGCCGCCGGCGGGCAACGTGCTGACCAATTTGAACACGCCGGTGAAATTTATTTTGCCGGACGGTTCTACGAATCTGGTCGCGCCCGACCCAATCACGGCGACGTTGGTGACGAATGGCTCGTCGGCAATTTTTTATGTGCGTTCAGCCAACGTGACCGCGCTAGTGCAAGGCGCGGGTGCTGGAACTTATGCGGCGGGCGGCGTGCCGGGCACGGCGATCGCCAGCGAGGACGCCAATAACGCCTGCGGTTGGACGCTCGCGGTCGTGTATGGCAACGCGACGTTGCACCCGCGCAATCTTTCACTGTTCGTCGGCAATTCCTTTGCGATTTCCGGTGGCGCAGCGCCGAACCCGGCGGCGGTCACCGGTTTTTGCACGCCGTCCACGGGCACGGTGAATGCACGGCTGCTCGTCAGCGCAGTGGAGGGCGATCCCAACAAGACCGGCGATCAAATGCTTTTTGGTCCGACGACGAACACGCTGATGCAACTGTCCGGGCCGAACAATCTGGCGAACAATTTTTTTGCCAGTCAAATCAACGGAGACAATGGGCTGCTGGCCACCAACGGCACTTTTGGTTTGAGCAATTCCACGCCGGGAGCAGTGACATTCAGCGCGCGGCAAGGCTGGGACATCACGAGCGTGGATGTTTCGGGCGGCCTGACCAACGGCATCACTTCCGCCTACGCGCAGAACATCACGGTGGGCGACGGTTATTCGGTCAATGCGCTGGCGTTGCAGATTGACGTCGGCTCGCCGGTGCTGACCACGGTGCAGACCGTGGACAAGGGCAGCACGTTTGTTGGCGACATTTTGACTTACACCGTGACCGTGACGAATTCCGGCACGGCCGACGCGGTGAATTTGATTTTCACCGACCCGCTGCCGTTCGGCACAAGTTTCATCACGAATTCATTCACCACCAACGGCGTCACGATTGCCGGCGCCAATCCGGTCAACGGCGTGCCGCTGGTGAGCATCCGGCAGAATTCCGCGCTGACCATGACTTATCAGGTGATGGTGAACCAGATCCCGCCGTCGGCCAAGTTCATCACGGCGGCCACGATCAACTATGAGTATGCCGGCACCTGCGGGAACAGCCCCATCATCAATGGCACCTTGGTCAACGCCAATGTGCAGACGCTCGTCCCGTTGCTCGCGGTCAACAAAATTTCCAGCCTGACGAATGTGATTCCCGGCGCGACGTTCACATACACGATCAACATCCCGAACGTGGGCACGACGAACACCACCGGCGCGACCTTGCTTGATCCATTGCCCGTCGGCGTGACTTATGTCACCAACACGACGACGTTGAATGGAACCAACGTCGCTGACATCGGCGGCACGAACATGCCTTACACGGTCGCGCGGGAAGTTCACGGGCCAGGCCGGCCGGCCGGGCAAATCAATGTCGGCGACACGGCGGTCGTGACTTTTCAGGTGACAATTTCCACCAACCCGCCGCTGCGCATCAATAACACCGCCACGATTTACGCCAATGGCATTGACCCGACCACTGCGCAAAATGCCGCCGCCAACATCTCGCCGGTCTATTGCGATCTGGCGGCGGGCATCGTCGGCAGTCCGAATCCCGTCGCCGCCGGCGCGCCGATTTCTTACACCGTCAGCATCACCAACAACGGGCCGAACTCGGTCAACGACATCACCAACTTCATCACGCTTTCACTGCCGCTGCCGTCGTCCATCTTGTCGCCCGTCTATACGCCGAGCCTTGGCAGCTACAATCCACTGACCGGCGTCTGGTCGGGCGTCACACTCGCGTCCAATGACGTCATCACGCTGACCATTTCCGGCCAGCTTTCCGCGAATGTTTCTGGAACCAACGTCGCCGCCTCTGTCACCGTCACGCCGCCGCCGGGCATCATTGACACCGTGACCAATAACAATTCGGCGGCGACCTCCAACGCCGTCGTGCAAGTCGCCGACTTGGCCGTGACGATCAGCGACGGCGTGACGAATGTGCGTCAGGGCGACGCGCTGACTTATACCATCACGGCCATCAATCTGGGGCCGAGCACGCTCACGAGCCTCACCTTGAGCAATTCTTTTTCCGCGCTGCTGACGAATCTCACTTTGTTCGCCGCGCAGGGAAATTTCAATCCGGCCAACGGCGTCTGGAACGGACTGAATCTGACGGCGGGAAATAGCGTCACGCTGACCGTGCAGGCGAACGTGCCACTGAATGCCTCCGGCGCGTTGACTAACACAGTCGCCAGCAGCGTGCCGACGGGCGTCACCGATCCCGTGCTGACGAACAACAGCGCGTCCGATGTGGATACAATTTTGCTGACGCCCGACCTGGCGATTTTCAAATCCGGCCCGGCGACCGTTTGGGCCGGCACCAATTTTAATTACACCATCACGATCACGAACGCTGGGTTCGCGACAGCCAGCAACGTTGTCGCCAGCGACGTGCTGCCGACGAATGCCGTGTTTGTCAGCGCGAGCGGCGGCGGGACGAATAATTCCGGCACCGTGAATTGGAGCGTCGCCACGCTCGCCGCGAATGCTAAAACCAATTTCACCCTCACCGTCACCGCGCCGTTCAGTGGCAGTCTCACCAACATCGCCACCGTCACGTCCGGCACGCCCGACGCCAACACAAATAACAATGCCAGCACGCCCGTCGGCACTACCGTCACGCCCGTCGCCGATCTGGCCGTGGGCAAGACGGCGCTCGCCTCGGTGGTCGCGTCGAGCAACTATGTCTATACCATTTCCGTCACGAACTTCGGGCCGTCGTCAGCCAGCAGCGTGGTGGTGACGGACGCCTTGCCCGTTGGCGTCACTTTTGTCAGCACGACCGGCGGCGGCGTCAACTCCGGCGGCAATGTCAGTTGGGCGCTGGGCACTTTGGTTTCCGGGCAGGTGAGCAATGTGACCTTGACCGTGAAAGCGCCCGCCAACGGCTCCATCACCAACCTCGCCAAAGTCAGTTCGCCCACGCTCGATACCAATGCCGTCAACAACAGCAGTGCGCCGGTTGTCACCGCGACCGTGCCGCTGGTGCAATCTGCTGATTTGGCCGCGACCAAAACCGGACCGTCCAGTGTTTTTGCCGGCACCAATTTTAATTACACCATCAGCGTCACCAATCTGGGGCCGGCGGCGGCCAGCAACACCGTCGTCAGCGATGTTCTGCCCACCAACGTCGTCTTCATCAGCGCGAGCGGCGGCGGGACGACCAACGCCGGCACCGTCACCTGGACTTTGGGAACCATTGCTGCAAATACGGCGACCAATTTGACTTTGACCGTCACGGCGCCGGTCAGCGGCACGCTGACGAACGTGGCGAGTGTGAGTTCGCCGACCGCCGACCCAAACTTGACGAATAACATAACGCCGCCCGTGACGACCATTGTGACGCCGGTCGCGGATGTGGTGTTGTTCAATGTGGGGCCGACGAATGTGCTGGCCGGAGCAATTTACACGAATACGATTTCGGTGACGAACGCGGGACCGTCGTTGGCGACCAATGTGGTGGTCGTGGACACGCTGCCAAACGGCGTGCTGGTGACGAACGTGGCCGGGTCGCTGCCAGTTGGCGGCGGGACAAATTTCACGGTGGCTTATACCGCACCGGCGGGCGGCACATTGACGAACAGCGCGACGAGCACGTCGGGCACAGTTGATCCGAATCCGGGTAACAACACCAACATCGTGGCCGTGACAACGGTTACGCCCATGGCGGATGTCGGTCTCGGCAAAATTGCGGCGGCGACCGTTCTTGCGTCGAGCAATCTGACTTACACGATTTCGGTCACCAACTTCGGCCCGTCCAGCGCGGGCGGCGTGGTGGTGACGGACACGTTGCCAGCCGGGGTAATTTTTGTGAGCGCGAGCGGCAATGGCGTCAACAGCAGCGGCGTGGTGAACTGGAATTTGGGAACCTTGACGAGCGGGCAAATCAGCAATCTGACTTTGATCGTGACGGCACCGGCGAGCGGCACGGTGACGAACGTGGCGAGCGTGAGTTCGCCGACCAGCGATCCGAACTTGACGAACAACGTCACGCCGCCGGTGACGACGAGCGTGACGCCGGTGGCAAATCTGGCCGTCGGCAAGACCGGCCCGGCGGGAATCGTTTTCGGCACCAATTTCAATTACACGATTTCGGTGACGAATTTTGGGCCGTCCGCCGCCACGGGAATTTCCGTGACCGACAGTTTGCCGGCGGGATTGGTCTTCGTCAGTTCCGTTCCAGTCACGACCACCAACGCCAGCAACCAAGTCATTTGGACCAACCTTGGCAATCTGGCGGCGGGCGCGACCACGAACCTGACCCTGACTGTCATTTCCACCGCTCGCGGAACCGTCACGAACATTGCGACCGGCGGCAGCCCGGTTTTTGAACCGAACCCGACTAATAACACCAGCGCACCAGTCGTGACGGCCATCACCAACATTCCGCCGCTGGCGAATCCCGACAGCTATGGCATCACTGAAAATACAACCAACACCTTGAATCCTTTGGTGAACGATTTGGTGCAGACGCCGGGCGGAAGCTTGAGTTTGGTGAGTGTGAGCGCGACGAATGGCACGGCGAGCATCAGCGGCACGAATGTGGTTTTTGTCCCTGCGACAAACTTCATTGGCGTGGCGACGATTGGTTACATCATCACCGACAACGTGGGCGGCACTAACAGTTCCCTCATCACCATTACCGTCACCAACATTCCACCAGTGGCAAACCCGGACAGTTACGCGGTGGCCGAGAACACGACGAACACATTTGCCGTGACGACGAATGACTTGGTGCAGACGCCGGGCGGTTATATCACGGTGATCAACGTTAGCTCGACCAACGGCATTGCGACAATCGTCAACGGAACAAACGTGGTGTTCACGCCAACGAATAATTTTGTGGGAATTACAATCATTGGTTACATCATCACGGATAATGTCGGCGGGACGAACAGTTCGCTCATCACCATTACCGTCACCAACGTGCCGCCGCTGGCGAATCCTGACAGTTATGGTATCACTGAAAATACCACTAACACCTTCAGTCCTTTGGTGAACGATGTGGTGCAGACGCCGGGCGGAAGTTTAAGCTTGGTCAGTGTAAGTGCAACGAACGGCACGGCGAGCATCAGCGGGACAAATGTGATTTTTATTCCCGCAACGAATTTCCTCGGCACGGCGACGATCGGTTACACCATCACGGATAATGTCGGCGGAACAAACACGGGTCTGATTACGATTACCGTGACTAATATTCCGCCGCTCGCGAACCCGGACACTTACACGGTGAATGAGAACACGACGAACACCTTAACTCCGCTGGTCAATGACGTGCTGCAAACGCCGGGCGGCCATCTGACTTTGGTGGGTGTAAGTGCCACGAATGGCACGGCGAGCATCAGCGGGACAAATGTAATTTTCATCCCGACCACAAACTTCACCGGCGTGGCGACGATCGGCTACACGATCACCGACAACATCGGCGGCACGAATAGTTCACTCATCACCATCACGGTGACAAATTTGGTGCCGGTGGCGAATCCGCAATCGGTGACGACGACGGAAAACACCGCCACGCCGATCACTTTGACCGGCAGCGATTCCGGCAGCTTGCCGCTCACATATATCATTGTGAGCAATCCGACCAACGGCACGTTGACGTTGTTGAACACCAACACCGGCGCGGTGACTTACACGCCCAATACCAATTACGTCGGCAATGACAGCTTCACCTTCCGCGTCAACAACGGTTCGATCAGCAGCCCGCCGGCGACCGTCAGTCTCACGGTGTTGCCCGTGGCGGACATCAGCGTGGCGCAGTCGGGACCGGCCAGCGCGGTCGCAGGTTCCAATCTGGTTTATACGGTGAGCGTCACCAATCGCGGTCCGGCGACGGCGACCAGTTTGATTATTTCCAACCTGCTGTCGCCCGGCTTCACGTTTGTCAGCGCCTCCGGAAATGGCGCGAACTCGAATAATGTGGTCACTTGGAACATCGCGTCGCTGCCATTGAACGGCGTGACCAATCTCACCGTCACGATCTTCGCAGCGGAAGGCGGCACGTTCACGAACATCGCCTCCGGTGCGTCGGCGGCGGCGGACTTGAATCCGACCAACAACAACGGTTCACTGACCAACGCCCAGACGCGCACGGTCATCACGCCGCTGGCGGACGTGGCGGTGTTCAAGGACGGCGGCACGAATGTCTTTGCCGGCGAGTCGGTGGATTACACCATCACCGCGACCAACGCCGGGCCGTCCACCGCGACGAATGTCGTCGTGCAGGATGATTTGCCGGCGGGCGCGATCCTCCAAAGCGCTTCGGGCAGTTACGCGTTGAGCAACGGCGTGGTGACGTGGTCGGGCCTCACGCTCGCGCCGGGCACGGCGACAACTTTCACGCTGACCTTGCTCGCGCCGGCGTCGGCGACTTCCTTCCTCAACATCGCGTTGGCAACGTCGCCCGTCGCCGACCCGAATCCGACGAATAACAACGGCACGTTGAGTAAGTCACGCGTCACCACTAAGATTGCGCCGTCCGCCGACGTGGTGGTCACGCTCGTCGGCCCGCCGACCGCGATTATCGGCAGCAATTTTGTTTACACGATCGCGGTGACGAACTTCGGGCCGTCCACCGCTTCCAATGTCGTGGTATCCGACACGCTGCCGCCGGGCTTGGTGTTTGTCTCCGCCAGTTCCGGCGGCAAGCTCACGAACGGCATCGTCACACCGCACCTGCCGCCGACGAACAACGTGGTCTATTGGCCGCAAATACCGTCGCTCGCGCTGGGCGCCTCGACGAATTACACCGTCACGGTCTATTCGCTAACCTCGGGTATCTTCACCAACGTCGCCTCGGCGCTGGCGGTGACTTACGATCCGAACCCGACGAACAATAGCGGCGTGCTGCCCGATTCGCGCGTGCAGACCTCGATCGTGCCCAAACAATTCACCATTCTGGCCGGCGTTCCGGTTTTAAATCCGCAGACCGGCTTGTTTGAAGAAACCGCCACGGTCACGAACACCGGCAACGCCACCGTGCTCGGCTTCCGTCTCAATGTCGGCGGGCTGCGCAGCGGCGTGAGCTTGTGGAACGCGGACGGCACCAACAACGGCGTGCCGTTCATCAACTACAATTTCCCGGTGGACCCGTCCAACGCGGTCAGCGTCATTCTGGAATTCTACGATCCCTCGCGGCTCGCGTTCACCAACACGCTGTCCGCCGAGGCCATCGTGCCGGTCGTCGCCACCTTTGGCAGCACCAATGGTTCCGTCGCCGTCTCGCGCGTGTTCACGGATACGCGCATCCCCGGCGACACGCGCTTCGTCATCGAGTTCGCCTCGGTCGCGGGCAAGACCTACGTCATCCTTTACAGCAGCGACCTGACCGCCACCAATTGGAACATCGCCACGCCGAGCGTCCAAGCCAGCGCCAATGTCACCCAATGGTATGACGACGGCCCGCCCAAGACCGCAAGCAAACCGGATTCCGTGGACGCGCGCTATTACCGCGTCATCCAGTATTAAATTAAAACCAACCTCGATCTGACATGAAGAAAAACCAATCCGTCTGGCTGCTGCCGCTCGCCGGCTCGCTCCTGCTGGCCACCGCCGCGTCCTCCAGCCAGGATCCGCCCGTCTATCTCGAACGCACCGACAGCCTTGATTCCACCAACCGCATCACCGGCTCCATCCGGTTCGGGTTGAACATCACCGGCAAATTTTTGAATCCCGGCGGCGGCTTCAATTCCCGCAACCCCGCCGGCAATGGCCGTCGCACCGCGCGCGGCGACGCCTACAATTACGACGACGGCTATGTGCTCAAGGACAGCAGCGGCAACGCCGGCGGCCAGACCTGGTATTGGGGCTACGACAATTCCAGCCAGGTCAACGCCTCGCAGGCCAACTCCATTGACCTGCACCGCGTCACCGCGCCCGGCCTGCCCGGAGAAAATTCCGCCGACACCCCGTCCGTCGGCGCGGAAGTCAGCTACGACTACCAGCTCGGCGTGAAGGCAGACTGGGATCAACTGCGTTACGGCGTGGAAGTGGCCGTCAACTATATGCCGTTCAGTTTCGACATCAACGGCTCCTACAACACCAGCATCGCCACCCGCACCGACACCTACGCCTACACGCCCGGCACCACGCCGCCCGGCGCGCCGTATCAAGGCGGTTACGGCGGCCCCGGCTTTCTCCTCGGCAGTTCGCCCATCAATTCCACCACCACCCTCGTGCCCGGCGCGAACCTGCGCGTGGACGATCATTTCGATGCCGACCTCTGGGGCTTCCGCCTCGGGCCTTATATCGAAGATCCGTTGACGGAAAAATTTTCCCTGCACGCTTCCGGCGGCCTGGCCGTCGGCATCGTGGATGCGAATGCGAACTGGAAGGAAACCCTCACGCTGCCCGGTGGCGGCGGCGGCACCACCACCGCCGGCGGCGGCAGCGACACGGCGGTCAAGTGGGGCTATTACATCGGCGTGGATGCGGTCTACCAGTTGAGCGACCATTGGGGCGTGGATGCGGGCGTGCAATTTCAGGACCTCGGCACCTACAGCCACGACTTTGGCGGGCGCACCGCGCAACTCGACCTTTCCCAGTCCGTCTATGTCCAGCTTGGCGTCAGCTACAGTTTCTGAACGGAAATTTTGGTGAAGCCTGCGGAAAGCGAAGCTGCCAAACGCCAAAGGCGGTTGGCTCCGGCGACTTCAATGAGAAGGCAGTCAAGATGAAAGTTTGGTTCACATGAATTTATTAGT
>PLHK01000068.1 GCA_003139955.1 Limisphaerales bacterium | reverse complement strand
AGTTGCGTCACGCAGACGTTGATGCCGATGAGCATCCAGCCGAGCACCATGTAAGTATGGCCGAAGAGACGATGGCCGAACACCCAGCGTTCATACGGATCGCCGCTATACCACGCGATGAAAAATTCCATCATGTAGATGTAGTCAATGATGAGGCCGCTGACCAAGGCGAGCTTCGCGACCTTGTCAATGTGGCTTTTCGTGATGATGTTTTCGAGGCCGCACCATTTGCGCAGCGGAATCAAAATCACCAGGATCATGCCGAAGCCGCAGAACACCGCGCCGATGACGAAATAAAGCGGGAAAATCGTCGCGTGCCAGCCCGCGATCTGCGCGGTGCAAAAGTCGAGGCCGACGATGGAACTCACGGTGAACACGAGCAGCGTGCAAAGACCGCAGAGAACGACGTAGGCTTTTTCGTAATTGTGCCAGTGCCGCGCCGAGCCGGTCCAGCCCATCGCGAGGAAACTGAAAATCGTTTTGCGGATGCGCGTCGTCGAGCGGTCGCGCAAGACGGCGAAATCTGGAATCATGCCCATGAACCAAAACAACATCGAGACGACGAGATAGGTGTTCACGGCGAACACGTCCCACATCAGCGGCGAACGGAACTGCGGCCAAAGGCCATTTGAGTTCGGCACCGGAAACATGAACCAGTCGAACCACGCGCGGCCGACGTGGATCGCCGGATAAAGTCCCGCCATCATCACGGAGAAAACCGTCATCGCCTCGGCCATGCGGCCAATCGTCGTGCGCCAATGCTGTTTGGTCAAAAACAGCAGCGCCGAAATCAAGGTGCCCGCGTGTGCGACGCCGACCCACCAGATGAAATTTACGATGTCCAAACCCCACATCACCGGATGATTATTGCCCCAGACGCCGACGCCGGTGAACACTTGATAAAACAGGCACGTCGGGAAAATCACCGTCGCGGCAAACGCGGCGGGAATAAACAAAATCCACCACCAGAGCGGCGTCTTGGCTTCGGCGAACGCGGATAATTTATCCGTCAGCCAGCCGAGTCCTTTGTTGCCTTCGACAACCGGCGCGCGGCGGAGTTCCGCCGGCGGCGCGAGGCGTTTCAATTCTTCGAGATTGGTCACGGCTTCGGACATTAGCTGTTTCCTTTCTTCGTCAGGCTGGCGTTGTCGTATTCTTCCGTGCTAAACGGATCGTGATAATCCGGCATCGCGGGATTCGGATTGCGGATGCGCGCAAGATACGTCGTGCGCGGCTTCGTGAGCAGTTCGCCGAGAACGGAATAATTCTGCGGCAGCAATTTCAATTTGGAAACCGAACTGTTCGGGTCGCTCACGTCACCGAACACAATCGCGCCCGCCGGACAAGCTTGTTGGCACGCCGTTTTCGGAACCGTTCCGGCGGCTTCGGACAAGCGCACGTTGTCGCTCGCGCCGGCCTTCGCCTTCTGCGCAATTTTCGCGTGCTCGATGCGCTGCGTGCAATAAGTGCATTTTTCCATGACACCGCGCATCCGCACCGTTACGTCGGGATTTTTCGAGAGCTTGATCAAATCCCATTCGTCTTCCGTGCGCATGCCGCTGTTTGGGTCGCGCCACCAGCGCAGCAAATCCCATTCGCCGTCCGTCTTGTGCGTGAGCGTCGTCGAATACATCGGCCCCTTGAGTTCCGTCAGCGGACGCTTGTTGTAGTCGAGAAAATTAAAACGGCGGACTTTGTAAGGACAATTGTTCGAGCAATAACGCGTGCCGATGCAACGGTTNNTGGTTCACCGCCTGCACGTCGTCAATCCATTCCGCGAACTGCTGGTTCGGGTCGGCCTGATTTTCATCGGCGTTCGGATCGAAAATGCTCGGATTATTTTTCTTCTTCGGATCGCTCGTGAAATAACGGTCAACGCGCATCCAGTGCATTTCGCGGCCGCGCAACACCTGATCTTTGCCGACGATCGGAATGTTGTTTTCGCTCTGACACGCAACCACACACGTGCCGCAACCGACACACGCATTCAAATCCACTGTCATGCCCCATTGATGGAGCGCGGTTTTCTTCGCCTCGTCGAGCGGATTCGGATAAAGCGACTGCACCACCGGCGGCTCGACGCCATGAAAATCTTCCCGCGCGAAATCCGGTTCCTTGAGAAATTGTTCGAGGTTCGCCTCACGCACCGCCGGACGACCTTCCATGCTCCAATGATGCTGCGTGCAGGCCAGCGTGTAAGTCTCGTCGGTCTTTTTGATCATCGCGCCGGTCTCGATATATTTTCCGCTGAAAATTTCATACGCGTTGAAGCCGACGCCCGTGCCGACGCGTCCGGATTTTTCGCGACCGTAACCGAGCGCGAGGCCGAGCGAATAATCCGCCATGCCCGGCTGCGTCCAAATCGGACCGGAAACGGTTTTGCCGTTCAATGAAATTTCCACGATGTCGCCGTTCGCCACGCCAAGTTCGCGCGCCGTTTTGCGGCTGATCAGCACGGCGTTGTCCCACGTCATCTTCGTGATCGGATCAGGCAATTCCTGCATCCAGCCGTTGTTGGAATAACGACCGTCATCTACTTTTGCATCGCGGTAGAATATGACTTCGAGGCTGTCCTTGGTTGGTGCCGGAATATTCGCCAATTTCGGCATCACCATGAATTGATCAACAGGCAAGATCGCCGAATTTGGAGCGGAACCTTCATCAAAGCCGTTGAACAAAAATTTCTTCCAAAATTCTTCTGGATATTGCCAACCGTTCCAACTTCTCAAGCGACCATCTGGCGTAAAATTAAGGTAGCTTTCCTGAACAACTTCGTATGAATTTATTTTAGATTCGCCAGCAATTCGTGCAAGAAATTCCAATTCCATCAGCCCGCCAAANNGATTCGAGATAATGCGTCGCTGGAAAAAGCCATTGAGAACGCCAAGATGTTCGCGTCGTTTCATCTTCGTAATAGCCCAAACGAACTATTGTCGGACTCGTTTGCGTTTCACCCCGAAGGCACGGCATCAATGAATTGTAAGCCGGATTTCCGCCGATAATTACGAGCGTGTCACTCACGGAAGCATTTTTCAAATCCGCTTGCGACGTTTCCTGCGCCGGAATCAAAGTCACCGTATTGCCAATCGCGCCAATGGCCGAATTGATTGCCCAAGCGAGCAAATGAACTTCAATCGGCTGGCGTTGACCAGCAACGACCAAAGCGTTTTTACCTGCGGCCATCAAATCTTTTGCACATTCTGAAAACCATTCAAAAACTTCATGATCTTCGTTCAAACCTTTTCCAGTGCCAAAGCCCAATCCAGATGCCAGAAATGTGGCGAATTCTGCAACGCGACTTGCAGGAACGCGCAACCGATGATCCGCACTCGCGCCGGTCAGCGTGAACAAAGATTCCACCGCGTAAAGCCGACTCATGCCGTCGCCGGCTTTGCGGCCAGCGGCAAATTTGCGAATATGATTGTGCGCGTCGTCTTCGCCACCGAGAAAATCGCAATCCAGCGACAAAATGACTTTCGCCTTGTCAAAATGGAAAACCGGTTTAACCGGCAGGCCGAACGCCTGCGTCGCCGCGCGTTGATGGATGCCGGAATCAATCGCGTCGTAAGTGAACCATTTCGACTGCGGAAATTTGTGCGCAATGATTTTTTGCAGCCGCGCGCGCGAGGGCGACGTGCTGCTTTCCGCGAGAAACGCCAGACCTTCGCCTTGATTCACGGAAAATTTTGCGGACAAGTCGTCGAGGAATTTCAACGCCTCGTCGCGCGAAACGACTTTGCCGTCGTGCTTGAAATGGCGCGCGCGGTCGGGATCGTAAAGATCGAGAATCGAAGCCTGCGCGTAACGATCGGTGCTGCCGTTGCTGCCGGGATAAAGTGAATTGCCTTCAATCTTGACCGGACGGCCTTCGTAAGATTTGACGACGAGCGGAATCGCGCCGGTGCGCGTGGGCATNNGCGGTCGCAAAATATTGAGCGTCGCCAAAAGTATAATTTTCCGGCTGTTTGCCGAACGGTTCGAGATGCTCTTCCGGCCGACGGCACCCTGCCCCGGCCATCGCCAAGCCCGCGAACGCGAAGGACGCGGACATGATCTTGAGAAAATTGCGGCGCGTCTGGCCGTCTTCCATGTGGCTCGCGCCGACGGGAAATTCGCGGTGCAGCCAGTCCTTGAACTCCGGCGTGTCGGCCAGTTCGTCCAAGCTGCGCCAGTAACGGCGGCCCGTGGTCGGCGCGGAGGCGTATTTCAAAATGGTTTTCATCGGTGACAGGCCGAGCAGCTTTGCAGCGATTCCACTTTCCAATCGTGGACAAATTTTTTACCGTTGATTTGCTGCAATTGCGCGGCTTCGGCGGCGTTTGTGCTCCATTGCCAGCCGAGGCTTGTGACTTTGTCCGGCGGGCGAATATGCGCCGCCGGGTCACGATGGCAATCGAGGCAGAAACTCATGCTGAAAGATTTGGCGTGATACACTTCGTCCATCTGGTCAATGCGGCCGTGACATTCCACGCAACTGATGCCGCGCGTGACGTGGACGGAATGGTTGAAATAAACGTAGTCGGGAACTTTGTGAACCTGAACCCATGGAATCGGCGTATTGTTCGCCGCGCTGTCGCGGACGATGGCCAGACGCGGATCGTCTTTCAAGACCTGATTGTGGCAATTCATACAGGTGGACGCGCCGGGCAGATTGGCGAACCAAGATTTTTCGATGCCGTTGTGACAGTAACGGCAGTCCAAACCCAGTTGACCGGCATGAATTTTGTGCGAGAACGGAACCGGCTGCACCGGCTGGTAGCCGGCGCGGGTGTATTTTGGCGTGAGATAAATCGTCACGCCCGCCGCCACGCCGCCGCCGGCCAGAGCTGCTCCTACCAGCAACACCAACGGCAAACTGTTTGTCCATTTCGGGAAAATCACTGCGTTCTAAAAATTAAATCCGCCAACTGTTAAAAGTTTTTCACCAACCTCAAAATCGAGGCCGTTGTTTTAACAACTGCCCGCCGCGTCCGCAAGAAAAGTTTGTGAAATTTTTCACGTTGTCGCCTGCAAGAAAAAACCGCCCCGTTTTTTGAGGCGGTTTTTTGAATTCAATTAGGGATCAACGGCATTTCGCCGCAACTGATTATTTTTTCTTGGCCACTTTCGCTTTCCGCTTTTCTTCAATCGCGGCCTGCGCCGCCGCGAGTCTCGCGACGGGCACGCGGAACGGCGAGCAACTGACGTAGCTCAAGCCGATGCGATGGCAGAATTTCACCGAATCAGGATCGCCGCCGTGTTCGCCGCAGATGCCGAGCTTGATGTCGGGGCGCGTCTGGCGGCCTTTCGCGATGGCGATCTCCATGAGCTGGCCGACGCCGGTCTGGTCAATCGAGGCGAACGGATTTTTCTTCATGATCTCCGCCTCCTGATAAGCGCCGAGGAAGCTGCCGGAATCGTCGCGGCTCATGCCGAGCGCGGTTTGCGTCAGATCATTCGTGCCGAAGCTGAAAAATTCCGCCGTCTGCGCGATTTCGTCAGCCGTCAACGCGCCGCGCGGAATCTCGATCATCGTGCCGACGCTGTAATTGATTTTTACTTTTTTCTCTTTCTGCACTTGCGCGGCGACTTCGTGGACAATCGCAGTTTGCAAATCCAATTCGCGTTTGAAGCCGACGAGCGGGATCATGATTTCCGGTTTGGCTTTGAAACCTTGCTTGGTCGCATCAGCAGCGGCTTCGAGCACCGCGCGCGCCTGCATCCGCGTGATTTCGGGATATTTGATTCCCAAACGGCAGCCGCGAAAACCGAGCATCGGATTGAACTCATGCAATTCGTGGACGCGGTGCATGATTTTCTCGACGGGAATGTTGAGCTTGCGCGCCAAATCCATCTGCGACTCCTTCGAGTTCGGCAAAAATTCGTGCAACGGCGGATCAAGAAAACGGATCGTCGCGGGAAAACCCTTCAACGCCTTGAAAATGCCAAAGAAGTCGTCGCGCTGATACGGTAGCAATTTTGCCAGCGCATCTTCACGCATCTTGATGGTGTCCGCGAGAATCATCTCGCGCATCGCGTCAATGCGGTCGCCCTCGAAAAACATGTGTTCCGTGCGGGTGAGGCCGATGCCCACCGCGCCGAATGCAACAGCGTTCGCGGTCTGCTCCGGCGTGTCCGCGTTCGTGCGCACCGAGAGCCGCGTGGCCTTGGCGCACCATTTCATCAATTGCGCGAAGCTCTTGAATTTTTCCGTGGCCTGCGCCGCCTTGTCGCCGCCAATCAAACCGGCGATGATTTCCGATGGCGCGGTTTTGATTTGTCCGGCATAAACCGTTCCGGCGGTTCCATCAATCGAAAGAAAATCGCCTTCGTTGAAAGTCTGGCCGCTCACGCTGACGGTTTTTTTGTCGTAGTCCACCTGCAACGCGCTCGCACCGCAGACGCAGACCTTGCCCATCTGCCGCGCAACGAGCGCCGCGTGCGAACTCACGCCGCCGCGCGCGGTCAAAATTCCTTCCGCCGCGATCATGCCGCGCAAATCTTCCGGCGAGGTTTCCACGCGCACGAGCAGAACTTTTTCGCCCTTCTCGGCGGCTTGCACCGCGCGGTCGGCGTTGAAATAAATTTTTCCCGTGGCCGCGCCCGGACCGGCGGGCAGACCGGTCGCAATCGCCTTCGCTTTTTTCACTTCGCTCAAATCGAAAACGGGCGCGAGCAATTGATCGAGTTGGTCGGCCGGATTTCGCAAAATCGCCGTCTCCCAATCAATGAGTTTTTCCTTCACCATGTCCATCGAGAATTTCAGCGCGGCCATCGCGGTGCGTTTGCCGTTGCGCGTCTGGAGCATGAACAGCTTGCCTTCCTGCACGGTGAACTCGATGTCCTGCACGTCCTTGAAATGTTTTTCCAAAGTTTTGCGGACTTCCAAAAGTTCCACGTAAGACTTCGGCATTTGATCTTTCAATTTCAAAACCGGTTCGGGCGTGCGCACGCCGGCGACGACGTCTTCGCCCTGCGCGTTGATGAGAAATTCGCCGTAAAATTCGTTGGTGCCGTTCGCTGGATTGCGCGTGAACGCCACGCCGGAACCGGACGTTTCGCCGGTGTTGCCATAAACCATCGCCTGCACGTTGACGGCCGTGCCCCATTCGGCGGGAATATTATATTTGCGGCGATAAACAATCGCGCGATCGTTCATCCACGAACCGAACACCGCGCCCGCTGCACCGCGAAGTTGCTCCCACGGATCGTTCGGAAAACCTTTGCCGGTGCGTTCGAGCACCAGCGCTTTGAAACGTTTCACGAGTTCCTGCTGATCTTCGGCGGTGAGTTCGCTGTCCACGATGTCCTTGTGATATTTCTTGTGCTTGAATTCGTGGATGACCGTCTCAAACGGTTCGTGATCTTCATTCGCGCGTTTCTGCACGCCGATGACCACGTCGCCATACATCTGGATAAAACGGCGATAACAATCCCACGCGAACCGCTGATTCTTCGTCGCGGCGGCGAGCGAGAGAACGGTTTGGTCGTTGAGGCCGAGATTCAATATCGTGTCCATCATGCCCGGCATTGAATCGCGCGCGCCGGAACGAACGGCCACGAGCAGCGGCATCGCCTTCGCGTCGCCAAATTTGACGCCCATGATTTTTTCCATGTTGGCGATGCCCGCTTCCATCTGCGCCTGAAGCTCCTTCGGATAAGTTTTCTTGTGCGCGTAAAAATAAGTGCAGACCTCGGTGGTGATGGTGAAACCCGGCGGCACGGGCAATCCGATGCGCGTCATCTCGGCGAGGTTCGCGCCCTTGCCGCCGAGGAGCGGTTTCATGGAGCCATCGCCGTCGGCCTTTTTGTTACCCCAGGTGTAGACGTATTTGGTGGATTTAGCTTTGGTCATAAAAATTTTTCGGTGCGTAATTTCGTTCCTAAACTAGGCAGTAAAAATAGCAAAGCAGCTTGCGGCGTCAATTAATCTAGCGGCAAATAACAATCTGCGTTGCTCGTTTGACAAGATACGGCCAACGGGGTAATTAATTTATAAATACATATCATCAAATCAGGATGCGTTGATTTTTAGTTTGAAATCGCCGCTGTTCTGATTATCCTTACTCCAATGTCGAACAACGCCGAACTCCTGCAAAAAGCCCTGCGCGAACGCATCGTGATCATTGACGGCGCGATGGGCACGACCATCCGCACCTATGGCTTGGGCGAAAAGGAGATTCGCGGCGAACGGTTCAAGGATTCCAAAAAGGATTTGAAGAACAACGGCGACCTCTATTCGCTCACACAGGCCGGAACAATTTGCGACATCCATCGGCGTTTTCTCGAAGCTGGCGCGGACATCATCGAGACGAATACATTCTCCGCCACGAGCATCGGCCAGAGCGAATTTTTCGTGGACGATCCGCGCAAACACGGCGGCCGTAAAGACCCGGCATTTTACCAGGGCGTCATCGAAAATAAATTCCTCAACGACCTGGCGTGGGAAATCAACGAGCAATCCGCCAAACAATGTCGCGAGTGGGCCGACCGCATCGCGAATAAAACCGGTCGACCGCGGTTCGTCGCCGGCGCGGTCGGGCCGTTGACCGTTTCACTTTCCAATTCGCCGGATGCGGATGACGCGGGCTTTCGCGTAGTGACTTTTGACCAAGTCAAAGCCGCCTACGTCAACCAAGTGCGCGCACTCATCGCCGGCGGCTCGGACATTTTGTTAGTTGAGACGATTTTCGATTCGCTCAACGCCAAGGCCGCGCTCGTGGCGATCCAGGAAGTGTTCGAGCAGGATAAAAAAATTCTGCCGATTATGATTTCCGCCGCCGTCGGTCGCGGTGGCGAGACAATGATTTCCGCGCAGACCATCGAAGCGTATTGGAACGCCATGAAGCACGTCAAACCGATTGCCATTGGTTTAAATTGTTCGCTAGGCCCGGATTTAATGCGCCCATTTCTCGCGGAACTCGCGGAAAAATCTAACACCGCGATTTCGTGTTATCCCAATGCCGGTTTGCCGAATCCGCTGTCGGCGACCGGTTTTGATCTGAAGCCCGAAGACATGGGCAATTTCCTCGGCAAATTTGCGAACAGCAATTTGATCAACATCGCCGGCGGCTGCTGCGGCAACACGCCGGAACACATTGCGGCGATCGCGAAAGCGCTGGAAAACAAACCGCCGCGTGAAATGAAAACCGAAACTAAGTTTTCGACCGGCGCGGCAATTCCATTGCGCTTGAGCGGCTCGCAGCCGTTCACGCAGCAGATCGGGCAGTTCATCATGATCGGCGAACGCACGAACGTCGCAGGCTCGCCAAAGTTCGCAAAGCTCATCAAGGAAAATAAATATGAGGAAGCCGTCGCCGTCGCTCGCCAGCAGGTCGAGAACGGCGCGAACATCATCGACATCTGCATGGACGAAGGGATGATTGACGGCGTCGCGGCGATGACGCGATTTTTGCAATTGCTCGGCAGCGAACCCGAAGTCGCCAAGGTTCCGTTCATGGTGGACTCGTCGAAATGGGATGTCATCGAAGCCGGCCTCAAATGCGTCCAGGGCAAAGGCATCGTGAATTCCATTTCACTAAAAAGCGGCGAAAATTTATTTCGTGAGCACGCGAGTAAAGTTTTGAAATACGGCGCAGCGGTTGTCGTCATGGCATTCGATGAAAACGGCCAGGCAGCGAGCTACGCGGAGAAGATTCGCATTTGCGAACGCGCCTACAAAATTCTCGTGGACGAAGTCGGCTTCCCGCCGGAGGACATTATTTTTGACCCTAATATTCTCACGGTCGGCACAGGCATCGAAGAGCATAATAATTACGCGATGGACTTCATTGAAGCCACGCGTTGGATCAAACAAAACCTGCCGCACGCGAAAGTCAGCGGCGGTTTGTCAAACGTGTCGTTCAGCTTCCGAGGCAACAATCCTGTCCGCGAAGCAATGCATAGCGCATTCCTTTTTCACGCCATCAAAGCGGGCATGGACATGGCCATCGTGAACGCCGGCATGTTGGAAGTTTACGAAGAAATCGAACCGGAGCTGAAGGAACTCGTCGAAGACGTTTTGCTGAATCGCCGTGCTGATGCTACCGAACGGCTCGTCAATTTTGGTGAAAAACTGAAAGCCGCCAGCGCGGGCACCACCGTCGCTGACAAAAAAATTGAAGAAGAATGGCGCAAAGGCACAGTCGAAGAACGGCTCTCACACTCGTTGGTGAAAGGCATTGACCTCTATGTTGATGTCGACACCGAGGATGCCCTGAAAAAATATGGGAAGCCGCTTTTGGTCATCGAAGTCCCGTTGATGGCGGGCATGAGCGTCGTCGGTGATTTGTTTGGTGCCGGTAAAATGTTTTTGCCGCAAGTCGTGAAATCCGCACGCGTGATGAAAAAATCCGTCGCGTATCTCACGCCATTCATGGAAGCCGAAAAGGCCGCGATGGTCGCGCGTGGTGAAGTCGTCAAGGCACAGGGCAAAATCGTTTTGGCGACGGTGAAAGGCGACGTGCATGACATCGGCAAAAACATCGTCGGCGTCGTGCTCGCCTGCAATAACTACGAGGTGATTGACATGGGCGTCATGGTTCCGTGCGAAAAAATTCTGGAACGCGCCAAGCTGGAAAAGGCCGACATCATCGGCTTGAGCGGACTCATCACGCCGTCGCTGGACGAAATGGTTCACGTCGCACGCGAAATGGAGCGTCAAAATTTCAAAATCCCGCTGCTCATCGGCGGCGCGACCACCAGCCGAGCGCACACGGCGGTGAAAGTCGCGCAACATTACAGCGAGCCGGTCGTGCATGTGCTCGACGCTTCGCGTGCCGTGCCGGTGACGAGCAGTTTATTGAGCAAGTTTGGCAAAGCACCGTTTGTGAAGCAACTGCGCGAGGATTATGAAAAGTTGCGGCAGCAACACGCTGGCTCGCAGGTGAAACTACTGTCACTAGAAGCCGCCCGCGCCAACGCGCCAAAGCTTAACTATGACGATTTGCCCAAACCGGAATTTTTGGGCGGCATTACAACCACCATTGAAAACGGTTCGCTCGCGGAGATTGCCAGGTTCATTGATTGGACGCCGTTCTTCCACACTTGGGAACTGCGCGGCGTTTATCCGAAAATTCTGCAGCACGAAAAACACGGCGAGGAAGCGACTAAACTTTTCGCCGATGCACAAAAGATGCTGGCCAAAATCATCGCGGAAAAACTGCTGACGCCACGCGCCGTTTATGGGACGTTCCCCGCAAACCGCGTTGGGGACGACGTGGAAATTTACCGAGATGAAACCCGCAGTTCGGTCAAGTCCACGCTTCATTTTCTCCGCCAGCAAATTGACAAAGACGATGGCACGCCGAACTATTGCCTTGCCGACTTTATCGCGCCCAAAGGTTCGCCCGATTTCATCGGCGCGTTTGCCGTGACTGCCGGCGCGGAAGCCAAGGCTCTCGCTGATGAATACAAAAAACAGAACGACGATTACAATGCCATCATGATCGAGGCAATCGCCGACCGCCTGGCCGAGGCTTATGCCGAGGGCTTACACAAGCAGGTTCGCGCCGAATGGGGTATTGGCAAAAATGAAAAACTCACGACCGAGGATTTGATTGAAGAAAAATACCGAGGCATCCGCCCTGCCCCTGGCTATCCGGCGTGTCCTGACCATACCGAAAAGGAAATCCTTTGGAAACTGCTTGACGTGGAAAAAAACACAGGCATCAAGCTCACGGAAAGTTTTGCGATGTGGCCGGCTAGTTCGGTGAGTGGACTTTATTTCGCGCATCCCGATTCAAAATATTTCGCCGTCGGCAAACTTGGCAAAGACCAGGTGGAAGATTTGGCCAAGCGCAAAGGCAAATCCATCGCCGAAATGGAACGTTGGCTTGGCCCGTGGCTCAATTACAATCCTTGAAAAATTGAACAGGACTTGTTTTTCAGCCGTTTGCCCATAGATTGAACCCATGAAGAACGAAGTTGTGTCCGTTCAGATCCGTGGAATCCTGCCAGCCAACAGCGGTTGCGCACTGTTCGTCGGCAACGACCAGAAAGTTTTCGTCATCAACGTCGAGCCGCAGATGGGCGCGGTCATCGGGATGTTTCTGCGCGACGCGCCGAAGGAACGTCCGCTCACGCATGACTTAATCAACCGCGTTTTTCAAGGCTTCGGTATCACGGTCGAACGCGTGGTCATCACGGATTTAAAAAATTCCACCTACTTCGCGCGGCTGATTTTGCAGCAGCAAAATGAAGTCGCCCGGAAAATCGTGGAAGTGGATGCACGCCCCAGCGATTGTCTCGCGTTGGCTGCCGCGCAGAAAAAACCCATCTTCGTTTCCGCGCCGCTGTTTGAGCAGGTCGAGGACATGAGTGAAGTTCTCGACAAGATGAACGAGCCCGGCGGCGAAAGCAGTGATGAGTGATTAGTGACGCGTCAAGAAACGTCCTTCAAATGGCCAACGCATCAATCACCGCTAGCAACACATCGCTTTCTCTGGTCTGCGGTGACGATGATTTCGCCGTGAAACAACGCGCCAAGCAGGTTTTCCAAGAATGGTCGGCGCCGCTCGGCGGTATGGATCACGAAATTATTGAGGCGAGCGTGGGCAACGGCGGCGAGGCGCTGAACGTCATCGGCAAACTGCGGGAGGCCTTGCAAACCCTGCCGTTTTTTGGCGGTGGCAAAGTGGTGTGGTTGCGCGACTGCAATTTTCTTGGCGAAGATCGCACGGCTTCGTCCGTCGCCGTGACCGAAACTCTGGCGGAACTCGCGGAGGAACTGAAGAATTTTTCTTGGCAAAATGTCCGGTTGCTCATCAGCGCGGGCAAAGTGGACAAACGGAAAGTTTTTTACAAGACGCTCGACAAGATCGGCACGGCGGAAGTTTTTTCCGCTTGGTCGCAGGACGACAAAGATTGGGCGGATCGCGCGCAGATCGCAGCGCGGGATGCGGTGCGCAAACGCGAGAAGGACATTTCCAGCGCGGCGCTGGGCGAACTGGTCATTCGCGCCGGATTAAACGCGCGGCAACTCGAGAATGAAATTGAAAAACTTTGTGTCTTCACCGGGGACCGGAAAAAAATCGAGCTGGCAGATGTAACCACAATTTGCGCGCACAACAAGACCGCGAAAGCGTTTGCGCTTGGCGACGCGCTCGGCGACCGAGATTTGCCGCGCCTGCTCAAACGGCTGGACGAGGAGCTTTGGGAGACGAAATTTGACAAGGACAAATCGGAAATTGGACTGCTTTACGGAATGATCGGCAAAGTGCGCGCCATGCTGCTGCTCAAGGAAATATTGCGCGAGGGCTGGGTCAAGGACACGCATGACTACAATCATTTTAAGGCGCAACTGGAGCGTGTGCCCGCCGATCAGATGCCGGCGGAAAAGAAATTCAACCCGCTGGCCTTGAGTCCGTATGTGCTTTACAAGGCGCTGCCGCAGGTCAAAAAATACTCGGCGGCGGAACTGGTTCGCGCGCTGGATGTGTTGCTGCGCTGCAACCAGCGGCTGGTCTCCAGCGGACTGGATGAAGCGCTTGTATTGCAACAGGCGCTGGTGCAGATTGTATCGCCAAGCGCTGTTGCCGCCCAAATTTAACGAATAATCTAGGAAATATGTCATCTGCAAATTTGTCTGTTTTGGTCGGGAAAAATTTTGCCTGCATCAAAATCGCCGGGCGCGCAAATTTCGCTTCCAGCCCGGATTTTAAAACGCTTTTAAACGAACTGGCGCAAAAGGGGTTCGGACATTTCATCATTGATTTAAGCGAATGTGTGCTGATGGACAGCACCTTTCTGGGCGTGCTGGCGGGTTTTGGTATGAGGCTGAATCCTAAGGGCGCGCCCGCCGTGCGCGGTATCGAACTGCATAATGCCACCGCGCGCGTCAGGGACCTTCTGGAAAATCTGGGCGCGGTGCATCTCTTCAAGCTGACCAGCGGCTTGATCCAATTGCCAGCTGACATGAAGACATGCACGCCGGAATCCATCAACCCTTCTCACGAACAGATAGCGCGGACGAGTCTCGAAGCGCACGAGACCTTGATGGCGATGAACCCGGAGAATGTCGCACGCTTCAAAGACGTCACCCAGTTTCTCGCCGAGGATCTGAAGAGCATAGAAAAGTCTTCCTGACGCCAGACAGACAATTTTCAAAACAAAAAACCGGTGGTCATTTGACCGCCGGTTTGCGTTTACAGAATTTTCAACCCGCTGGCATGGGCGACGGCGTTCCCAGTCCGGGCAATTTCGGCGGCGCAGGCTTCGGCGGATTTTCCGGCAGCGGTGTTCCGGCGGGTGCGCCCATCATCGGTGTCAAATTCGGCGGCGGCTTGGGCGGCGGTGTGAATGTGCCGGTGCGGACAATTTCCTCAACCTGAGCGCCGTCGAGCGTTTCGTATTCGAGCAGGCTGCTCGCGACCAATTCCAGCTTGTCGCGGTTGGTTTCAATCAATTGCTTTGCCGTATGAAATGCGCCGTCCACGATGCGCTTCACTTCCATGTCAATGTCCTGCGCGGTGGACTCGCTGTAATCTTTTGTGCGCATCATGTCGCGTCCGAGAAAGACGTATTCTTGCGCCTCGCCGTAAAGCACATTGCCGAGCTTCTCGCTCATGCCCCAGTGCATGACCATCGCCTTGGCCAGCGCGGTTGCCTGCTGGATGTCCATCGCCGCGCCGCTGGAAATGTCGTCGGTGACATATTCTTCCGCGATGCGCCCGGCCATCGTCATGATGATCGTGTCAATCGCCTGCTTGCGCCGCATGTTCAACATGTCTTCCTTCGGCAGTGACATCGTGACGCCGAGCGCCCGTCCGCGTGGAATGATCGTGACTTTGTGCAACGGATGCGTGTGCTTGAGCAAAACACTTACAAGTGCGTGGCCGGCTTCGTGCCACGCGGTGGCTTTTTTCTCCTCGTCACTCATCGCCATGCTGCGGCGCTCGCGGCCCCAGCG
>PLHK01000127.1:18841-19036 GCA_003139955.1 Limisphaerales bacterium | reverse complement strand
GTTCGTTTATGGCGGAACGATTTTGCCCGGCTGTCTCACCGCTGCGACTGCGCCCGCAAATTCACCGAACAAAGGCAAAGATCTCGACGTTGTTTCCGTGTTCGAAGCCATCGGCCAGCACGCGGCGGGGAAAATTTCCGACGCAGAATTGCACGCGGTGGAATCCTGCGCGATTCCCGGACCCGGTTCCTGCGG
>PLHK01000127.1:0-18824 GCA_003139955.1 Limisphaerales bacterium | reverse complement strand
ATCGCGCTCGGCGGCTCGACCAATGCCGTGTTGCACCTGCTCGCCATCGCGCACGCCGCGAAGGTGAAGCTCACCATTGACGACTTCACGCGCATCGGTAAACGCGTGCCCGTGCTCGCCGACCTCAAGCCCAGTGGCAAATACAGCATGAGCGCGCTCGTCGCCATCGGCGGCATCCGTCCGCTGATGAAAATCCTGCTCGATAAAAAACTTTTGCACGGCGATGCGTTGACCGTCACCGGCGAGACGATGGCCGAATCACTCGCCAGCGTGAAACCGTATCCGCAGGGACAACAAATCATTCAGCCGTTCGACCAGCCGATCAAAAAGGACAGCCACCTTGTCATCTTCTACGGCAACCTCGCTCCCACCGGCGCGGTCGGAAAAATCACCGGCAAGGAAGGCATGCGTTTCGAAGGCAAAGCCATCGTGTTCGAGGGCGAGGAAAAGGCGTTGCAAGCCATCCTCAAGGGAACGGTCAAGAAAGGCCACGTCGTCGTGGTGCGCAGCGAAGGACCGAAAGGCGGACCGGGCATGCGCGAAATGCTTTCGCCCACCAGCGCCATCATGGGTCGCGGCCTCGGCAAAGACGTCGCGCTCATCACCGACGGACGCTTCAGCGGCGGCAGCCACGGCTTCGTGGTCGGCCACGTCACGCCCGAAGCCTATGTCGGCGGCCCGATTGCGCTCGTGAAGAACGGCGACACGATCATCATTGACGCGGAGAAACGGCAAATGACCTTGGGCATCAGCGCCACTGAATTGAAGAAGCGCAAGCAGGCGTGGAAGAAACCCGCCCCGCGTTATCCGCGCGGAGTGTTGGCCAAATACGCCCACACCGTCACGAGCGCCTCGCTCGGCGCGGTGACGGACAAGGATTTGAAGTTGTAAGCAAGACTATTGCAGCCGTCGCCAAGGTTGTTTGCGCCGCTCAATAAGTTCTCGCGACCATCGCGCAAGTTGTTGGGACGGTTGCAAGAACCTCTTCAGCCGCCGCCGGGGTTGTTTGGGAGACGGCCACAATTGTCGCAACCGCCGCGTGGCTTGTTTTAGCCGTCGCCACAACTTCTTCAGCCATCGCGTGGGTTATTTTGGCGGCTGCGGGAGTTGTTTTAGCCGTCCATTGGCTTGTTTTGACGGCCAAAACAATTGTTTCAGCCGCTGCTACAAGCCCGGCCAAGGCTGCAAAAGCGCCTAAAACTAGCGAAAACGCTTGGAAATTATTAAATAACCAGCAAATGGCTGGTCTGACCTCTCAACGGCTGCCGGAGACGACGCGCTGACGCTTTTGCGAATTCACAGAAGGACATTATACAAGGCGCGGGCGGCGTGTAAAATGGTTTGCGCAGAAGTATTAAAAGGCATCGTCTGTCTGGGTTAATTTCAAATCGTTGCCTATTTCGATTTTCAACTGTTGTCGGGAATGCATAAAAAAATAATTCCGATAATTTTCCCCGCGTGAATCAAACTTTTTCCCGTTAACCTCAAAGTAAAACCACGCGCGCGAATCAATCGGATAAATAAACCGTGCAGATGCGCCTGGCATTAGTGCGCCAAGAATTATGGCGTTATGGTCACTGTTCAGGGAGGTGTTTTCGAGAATAGTATTTGAATGATTGACGATTAAAATTTTGGTCAGGTGTTGCCACTTGTAAAAATAATTCGCCGTCAAAATACTGGGAGTTGCGATGGTAATCGCAACCAATACGCTAATAATTCCAATTTTGAGTTTAGTCCACGCCATAATTTTCAATGCTCCTTTGATGAGGGTTAAGGTTGAACCGCTGGCCGCCGCGCCTTTGGCCACGGCCAAGGCAGAAATGGTTTGCACCAGCGCCACCGGCGCGGCTTGCACGGAGTTGGCGGAAATCGTTCCAGCAATAATCGCCGTGGTCGAACTCACGCCGCGTCTTCCGAAAAATATCCGCAGTTTTTCCAACGCGCGGTTCACGCGCATTTTCGCCGCGTCCTCGCTCGCGCCCAAAGCCGCGCCGACTTCCGCAAACGTTTTGTTTTCAAAAAATCGCAGCACGAGCGCGTCGTGATCTTTTTGTCCGAGCTGTTCCATCGCGCCATCGAGCAGCGGCGCGATTTGGCTCCAAGTTTCCGCCGTCGCTCCGCTCTGGCGCGACAAGTCTTCTGCCGATTGATCCAATTGCGATTGCATGAAGGCCTCCTGTTCGCGATGTTGCCGCCGCCGTTGCATGGTCAGTGCATTGGCGCTAGCGTAACGTGCCGTGCGGCACAGCCAGCCGGACAAAACCGTTTTTTCGCCGAGCGAATCAGCCTTGCGCGCGAGAATGATAAATACGGCCTGCGTGATTTCTTCCGCCAGATGCGCGTCGCGCACCGAGCGCAACGCCACGGAATAAACGAGATTGACGTGGCGCGACACGAGCGCGGCGAACGCGGGTTCGGAATGATTCCGGGCATAGTCGCGCAGCAAGGCGAGGTCGTCATTGAGCATTTCACCCATATATTTACGCCAGCTCGGAAAGGTAACAGCAAATTTTTCAGGCCGGTGATTTTATCCGGCTAATGCAGGCGCGGCAAAAACTGGGAATTCTAATGTGCAAAACCGTGTTTATTTTGAAAACTTTTATTGCGCCGGAAGAAATTTTAAGTAAAAAATAAAGGAACGCGGACTTATTCATTCCGCGTTCACCTGAAAAAAATGCCGAAAGCTAATGAGACTGGCGGCGTGCAACTGGGCACACCGCCGAAACAAGGACTTTACGATCCGCAGTTCGAGCACGATGCGTGCGGGCTGGGCTTCGTCGTGAACATGAAGGGAAAAAAATCCCATCAGTTGGTGAGCGACGCGCTGAAGATTCTTGTCAACCTCGATCATCGCGGCGCGGTCGGCTGCGAGGCGAACACGGGCGATGGCGCCGGCATCCTCATTCAGGTGCCGCATGATTTTTTTGTCGGCGAAGCGGCTCGGCTCGGCTTTAAACTTCCGACAGTCGGCGAATATGGCGTCGGTCAGATGTTTCTGCCGCCGAATCTCGCCGAGCGTGAAGTGATCAAAAACGAGTTCGCCAAAATCATTGCCGAGGAAGGCCAGACATTGCTTGGCTGGCGCAATGTGCCGGTAAATAATTCCTCGCTCGGCAAAACGGCGGTGTCGGCCGAGCCGTTCATGGCGCAGGTTTTCGTCGGCAGAAATTCTTCGCTAAAAGATGAAGCCGCGTTCGAGCGCAAACTTTACGTCATCCGCAAAGTCGCGGAGCAGCGCATCCGCTACGGCAACATTTTTACGGGCGGAAAATGGTTTTATGTCTCCAGCCTGTCGGCGCGGACGCTGACTTACAAAGGCATGTTGATGTCCGAGCAGGTGGAAAAGTATTACGACGACTTGCGCAATCCCGCCGTCACCACGGCCATCGCGCTGGTGCATTCGCGTTTTTCGACGAACACGTTTCCGAGCTGGGATCGCGCGCATCCGAACCGCTGCATCGCGCACAATGGCGAAATCAATACGCTGCGCGGCAACGTGAACTGGATGAAGGCGCGGCAGGCGCTGTTCACGAGCAAAATTTTCGGCGACGACCTGAAAAAAATTCTGCCCGTCATCAACACGGACGGCAGCGACTCGGCGCAGTTTGATAATTGCGTGGAACTTTTGACGCTCGCGGGCCGCGAACTGCCGCACGCGATGATGATGATGATTCCCGAGCCGTGGGAAAATCACGAGAGCATGGACGCGGAACGCCGCGCGTTCTACGAATTTCATTCCTGCCTGATGGAACCGTGGGACGGCCCGGCTTCGATGGCGTTCACGGACGGAAAATTTATCGGAGCGTGCCTCGACCGCAACGGCCTGCGCCCATCGCGCTATTACGTCACGAAAGATGACGTAGTAATTATGGCGTCGGAAGCGGGCGTGCTGCCGGTCGAACCGGAACGCATCGCGGTCAAAGGCCGTTTGCAGCCGGGCAAAATGTTTTTGGTGAGCCTCGAAGAAGGCCGCATCATCGCGGACGAGGAGTTGAAGAAAAAATATTCTTCCGCACAGCCGTATGGCAAATGGCTGGAAGAAAATCACGTCCTGCTGAAAAATTTGCCGGAGCCGGCGCACGTCCACGAAGAAGATCATTCGACGATTTTGCAACGGCAGCAGGCGTTCGGCTACACGTTCGAAGATTTGCGGTTCATCGTCGGCCCGATGGCGCGCGACGGCATGCAGCCGCTCGGCTCGATGGGCACGGACACGCCGCTCGCGGTTTTGTCACAGAAGCCGCAGTTGCTTTACAATTATTTCAAGCAGTTGTTCGCGCAGGTCACAAACCCGCCGATTGATCCCATCCGTGAGGAAATCATCACCTCGACCGAAATCATGGTCGGCGGCGAAGGTAACTTGCTCGAACCGACGCCGGAAAGCGCGCGACTGGTGAAAATGCACTATCCGATTCTCACGAACGAGGAATTGGAAAAATTGCGCCACATCAACCGCCCCGGTTTCAAATCCGTCACGCTGCCGATTTTGTTCAAGGCCGCAGACGGTGCGAAAGGTCTGGCCGCCGCGCTGGAAAAAGTTTTTCACGCCGCCGACAAAGCGGTGGTTGACGGCGCGAACATCGTGATTCTTTCCGACCGCGGCGTCAGCGCGACGCTCGCGCCGATTCCGGCGCTGCTCGCAGTTTCCGGTTTGCACCATCACTTGATCCGCAGCGGCACGCGCACGAAGATCGGTTTGATCCTCGAATCCGGCGAGCCGCGCGAGGTGCATCATTTCTCCGTGCTCATCGGCTACGGTTGCACGGCCATCAACCCGTATCTCGCGTTCGAGACCATCGCGGATTTGATGCGCGAAAAACTTCTGGCGGAGACCGACCACAAGGTTGCCGTCAAAAAATTCGTCAAGGCCGCCGTCAAAGGTGTCGTCAAAACGATGGCCAAGATGGGCATCTCGACGATTCAAAGCTATCACGGCGCGCAGATTTTTGAAGCCATCGGCCTCAACAGCGAAATCGTCAATAAATATTTCACCTGGACACCGACACGGATTCAAGGCATCGGGCTGGAAGTCATCGGCGAAGAAGCGCTCGCACGTCATAGCCGCGCGTTCCCGCGCGAGTCGGTCAACACGGAACTCGACGCAGGCGGCCAGTATCAATGGCGCGACGGCGGCGAACAGCATCTGTTCAATCCGCAGACGATCCATAAATTGCAGAGCGCCTGCCGGCTCGGGAGCGAAAAAATTTACCGCGAATACGCCGATCTCATCAACGACCGCGCGAAATCGCTTTGCACGCTGCGCGGGTTGCTGGATTTCAAATTTGCCGAAACGGCGATTCCGATTGAGGAAGTCGAATCCGTCGAAAGCATTGTCAAACGCTTCAAGACCGGCGCGATGAGCTACGGCTCGATTTCAAAAGAAGCGCACGAGACACTCGCCATCGCGATGAATCGCATCGGCGGAAAATCGAACACCGGCGAAGGCGGCGAAGATCCGGCGCGCTACGTTTTGGAGGCGAACGGCGACTCGAAAAATTCCGCGATCAAGCAGGTCGCTAGCGGACGTTTCGGCGTCACGAGCAACTATTTGATCCATGCGAATGAGCTGCAAATCAAATTATCGCAAGGCGCGAAGCCCGGCGAAGGCGGCGAATTGCCCGGCAAAAAAGTTTATCCGCCCATCGCCAAAACGCGCGGCACGACTGCAGGCGTCGGACTTATTTCTCCGCCGCCGCATCATGACATTTACTCCATCGAAGATCTGGCGGAGTTGATTCACGATCTGAAAAATTCCAACCGCGACGCGCGTATCAGCGTGAAGCTGGTCGCCGAAGTCGGCGTCGGCACGGTCGCGGCGGGCGTCGCGAAGGCGCACGCGGACGTGGTTTTGATTTCCGGTCACGACGGCGGCACGGGCGCATCGCCGCTGTCTTCCATCAAACACGCGGGCGGCCCGTGGGAACTCGGTCTCGCCGAAACGCACCAGACGCTCGTTTTGAACAATCTGCGCAGCCGCATTTATGTCGAGGCGGACGGTCAATTAAAAACCGGTCGCGATGTGGCCGTCGCCGCATTGCTCGGCGCAGAAGAATTTGGTTTTGCCACCGCGCCGCTCGTGGTGATGGGTTGCATCATGATGCGTGTTTGTCATTTGAACACCTGCCCCGTTGGTGTCGCGACGCAAGACCCGCGTTTGCGCAAGCGCTTCACCGGCGAGCCGGAGCATGTCGTGAATTTCATGCGCTTCATCGCGATGGAACTGCGCGAGATCATGGCCAAGCTTGGTTTCCGCAAACTGGAAGACATGGTTGGCCGCACGGATAAATTGATTCCGTGGAAGGCGATTGAACATTGGAAAGCCAGCGGCCTCGACCTCACGCCGATTTTGCACCAGCCGGAAATGGGCGCGGAAGTTGGCCGTTTCCGCTCGCAAGATCAAGATCACGGTTTGGAAAAATCTCTGGACGTGACCAAGCTGCTCGCCATCTGTAAGCCAGCGATTGAACGCGGTGAAAAAGTTCGCGCGGAACTTCCAATCATCAACGTAAATCGCGTCGTCGGCACGATTGTCGGCAGCGAAATCACCAAGAAACACGGGGCGAACGGGCTTCCTGAGGACACGGTGCATTTGAAATTTTTTGGCAGCGCCGGACAAAGTTTTGGCGCGTTCATCCCACGCGGCATAACGCTGGAACTCGAAGGCGACGCGAATGATTATTTCGGCAAAGGCATGAGCGGCGGAAAACTGATCGTGTATCCGCCGAAAGGTTCGACCTTCGCCCCGCAGGACAACATCATCATCGGCAACGTGGCGCTATACGGCGCGACGGCCGGCGAGATTTTCGTGTGCGGCATGGCGGGCGAACGCTTCGCCGTGCGCAACTCTGGCGTCAACGCGGTTGTCGAAGGCGTGGGCGACCACGGCTGCGAATATATGACCGGCGGGCGCGTGGTGATTCTGGGAAAAACCGGGCGCAATTTCGCTGCCGGCATGAGCGGCGGCGTGGCTTACGTTCTAGACGAAGCCGGCGATTTTCACACTCGTTGCAACATGGAACTGGTCGGTCTGGAAAAACTGGAAGACGCCGACGAAATTGAAGAAGTCTGGAAATTGATTCAACGCTATCAGGCTTACACCAAATGCCAGCGCGTAGCCAGAATGTTGGCGGACTGGAAAAATTTCATCCCGAAATTTGTGAAGGTGATGCCGCAGGATTACAAACGCGTGTTGCAGTCGCTCAAAAAAGTGCAGTCGCAGGGACTGACCGGCGACGAGGCCGTCATGGCGGCGTTCGAGGAAAATGTTAAGGGCGGACATTGAATTAAAATTTAACCGAACTAAAACCGAAGATGGGAAAACCAACTGGATTTTTAGAATTTCAGCGCGAAGTTCCAGCCGACCGTTCGCCGCTCGGGCGTATCGCGGACTGGAAGGAATTTCATCATCACCTGCCGGAAGCCGACCTGAAAAAACAGGGCGCGCGCTGCATGGATTGTGGCATTCCGTTCTGCCACACCGGCCAGCTCGTCAGCGGCATGGCCAGCGGCTGCCCGATTCACAATCTCATTCCCGAATGGAACGACCTCGTCTATCGCGGCCTTTGGAAAGAAGCGCTCGAACGCCTGCACAAGACGAATAATTTTCCCGAATTCACCGGACGCGTTTGCCCCGCGCCGTGCGAAGGCTCGTGTGTGCTCGGCATCAACAATCCGCCGGTCACAATCAAGAACATCGAGGTCAGCATCATTGACCATGGCTGGGAAAACGGCTGGATCGTCGCGGAAGCGCCGAAGAAACGCACGGGCAAAAAAGTCGCCGTCATCGGCTCCGGTCCCGCTGGACTTTCGGCCGCCGCACAGTTGAACAAAGCCGGCCACGAAGTCACCGTTTTCGAGCGCGCCGACCGTCCTGGCGGTTTGCTCATGTATGGCATACCAAACATGAAGCTCGATAAAAATGAAGTCGTGCTGCGCCGCTTGAAAATTCTTGAAGCCGAAGGAATCAAATTTGTCTGCAACACGGAAGTCGGAAAAAATCTGCCAGCCGAAAAATTGTTGAAGGATTTTGACGCGGTGATTTTGGCAACGGGCGCGACCAAGCCGCGTGATCTGCCAATTGCCGGACGCGAACTCAAAGGCATCCACTTCGCAATGGATTTTTTGACGGCGAACACGAAAAGCATTTTGGATTCACATAAGAACGGGGATTTCATTGACGCAAGCGGCAAAGACGTCGTCGTCATCGGCGGCGGCGACACGGGAACCGATTGCGTCGGCACTTCGATCCGACACGGCTGTAAAAGTTTGGTGCAGGTGGAAATTTTGCCAAAGCCGCCTCTCGAACGCGCCAAGGACAATCCGTGGCCCGAATGGCCGAAGACTTACAAGTTGGATTACGGGCAGGAAGAAGCCGCCGCGAAATTCGGCGCTGATCCGCGCGTCTATTTAACGACGGCGACGAAATTTGAAGGCGACGCTCACGGCCACGTCAAAGCCGTCCATCTCGTGCAGATCGAATGGACGAAGAACGACAAAGGCCAGTTCGTTCCCAAAAATGTTCCCGGCACGGAAAAAGTTTTGCCCGCGCAACTCGTTTTGCTCGCGATGGGTTTTCTCGGACCAGAACAGCCATTGCTCGAATCGCTCGGCATCGAACGCGACACACGCTCGAACGCGAGGGCAGAATTTGAAAAATACACGACGAACATCCGGAAAGTTTTCGCCGCCGGCGACTGTCGTCGTGGCCAAAGCCTCGTCGTGTGGGCATTTAATGAAGGTCGCGGCGCGGCGCGCGAGTGCGACCGTTTTCTGATGGGCGCGACGGATTTGCCCTGAACACCGGGCAATTTATGTCACAGCCGCTCGCGATTTTTTTCTACGAACGTCTCATGCCCGGCAGCCAGTTGGTGAACCGGTTGCAGGATTTAAATTATCGCGTCCTCGCCCTCGACAATGCCGGCCGGCTGGCCGCGACGGTGCAGCGGGAAATGCCGTTGTTGCTGCTCGCCGACCTCGCCGCCAAGGGCGACGTCCTCGCCGCCCTCAAAAAAATCAAGTCTGGCGACGCCACCAGCCATGTGCCCATCATCGCCTTTGCCCCTGATGCGGCTGCGGAATTGCTCGCCGCGGCGCAGGCAACCGGCACCGGACTGGTCGTGACTGAAAGCGCCCTGACCAACCATCTGCCGCAAATTCTAGAACAGGCATTAAGCGTGGACTGAATCAAAAGTTTCCCTTGACTGAAACATAAATTGATTTCATAGTCGCCTCACAACACCGAGGCATGAGTATTTGGGAAAAGTGATGTTTCACGGACACGGCTGAACCAGCTGTGTCCGTTTCATTTTTCAACTGCCTCGCAAATCAGGAGCAGTTATGGCCAGTGGCAAAGTAAAGTGGTTCGACAACAAAAAGGGGTTTGGCTTCATCGCCGACGACGCCGGGCAGGACGTCTTTGTGCACCATTCATCCATCGTAGGTTCCGGCTATAAGACCCTCAACGAAGGCGAACCCGTGACCTTTGAAGCCGTGCCCAGCGACAAAGGCCTGAAGGCGCAAAACGTCCAGCGCGCTAGTCCGGTCTGAACGCCGCGAATTTCATTCGCGTCCGCCAATGGCTCCGGTAACCTGAGCCATGTCTGAATTGTCAACGGCTCCCGTCACGAGCCTATACGTTCACGTCCCGTTCTGCGCGCAGAAATGCGTCTATTGTGCGTTTTATTCCGAGGCGTCCAGCGGCGAACTCGTGAACCGCTTCACCGCCGCACTCGTCCGCGAACTGGAGATGGTCGCCGAGGATCTAAAACCCAAAACGATTTTCTTTGGCGGCGGCACGCCGTCGCTTTTGAATCTGCGCCAGTGGGAAACCATTCTGCGCGCGATGGAAAAATTAAATTTGCTCGACGCCGAAGAATTCACCGTCGAATGCAACCCCGCCACCGTCTCGGCGGACAAGGCGAAATTGTTCCGCAACTTCGGCATCAACCGCATTTCCATGGGCGTGCAATCGCTTGATGAAAAACTGCTCGACCGGCTCGGAAGGATTCACTCGCGCGAAATGGTTTTCAAGTCGTTCGATATTTTGCGCGCCGCCGGTTTTGAAAATATAAATTTGGATTTGATGTTCGCAATCCCGACACAGACGATGGAAATCTGGCGCGACACGTTAAACGAAGCGATGGCGATGCAGAGCGAACATCTTTCCAGCTACGAAGTCATTTACGAAGACGACACGCCGCTCTACGAACAGCTCAAGGCCGGCGAATTTTCCGTGGACGAAAACCTGGCGTGCGAAATGTATGACGAATTGATTTCGCACGCGACGCACAACGGATTCAGGCAATACGAAATCGCGAACTTCGGGCGCGATGGACGAATCCAGAATCTGACTCCGAAATTCGCTTGTCGCCATAACGTGAATTACTGGCGCGGCGGTTCATTTTACGGGCTTGGCCCAAGCGCGACTGGTTATGTTCGCGGCGTGCGGACAAAGAACTGGTCGAACACGCAGCTTTACTGCGAGCAATTGGAAAAGGGCCGGCGCGCGATTGAATCGAGCGAAGAATTGCCGCCGCTTAAACGTGCCGGAGAAATTGCCGCGTTCGGTTTGCGGATGAACGCCGGCTGGCCGTTCGCAGAATTCAAGCGCGCGACGGATTTTGATCTGCGCAACGAATGGGATTCCGAAATGCAGCAGTTGACCGCACGCGGCTGGGCTGCGCGCGACGATGAAAAATTCCAACTTACGTCGCAAGGACTGCGCTTCGCCGATTCAGCGGCGGAATTATTTCTCCGTTGAGATTTATACAGCCGGCAGCCGGACGGTAAAAACCGTCCCAACATTTTCCGCGCTCGAAACTTCAATCGTCCCGCCGTGCGCCCCGACGACCGCCTTGGAAATAGCCAGGCCGAGGCCATTGCCGCCGGTGGAACGCGATTTGTCCGCGCGGTAAAAGCGTTCAAATACGCGCGACAAATCCTCCGCTGGAATTCCCGCGCCCGTGTCGCTCACGGTGAAGATCGCCATGCCGCCTTGCGATTCCAATCTCACGCGCACCTCGCCGCCGGGCTGGTTATAATAAACCGCGTTGGTCAGCAGGTTCGTGACGACCTGGGCGAGCCGCTCGGAATCGCCGGTGATTTCAACGGGTTCCAGCGTGGTGAAAATTTTCACGCCGCGTTCTTCGGCAATCGGTTTCACGAGTTCGGCGCAATCGGAAATCGTTTTCGAAAAATCAAAGCGCAGGCGTTTCAACGCTTCCTGCCCGGCGTCGAGCCGCGCAAGCGCGAGCAATGATTCGATCAGCCGCCGCATCCGTTGCGCGGCACGCTGGCAGGCCTCGACGGTCTCGCGATATTCAGGCGCGGTGCGCTCGCGGTTCAACGCGGCCTGCGCCTGCGTGAGCATCACGGAAACGGGCGTGCGCAATTCGTGCGCCGCGTCGGACGTGAACTGCTGCTGCTGAGCGAACGCGGCTTCGAGGCGCGCGAAAGTGGAATTCAAGACGTAGGCGAGCTGGCCGAGTTCACTTTCGGCCTCGGCGACGTTGATGCGTTGAGATAAATCACCGGCGGAAATTTTCACTGCCGTTGAACTGATTTCAGAAATTGGCTGCAGCGCCCGTCCGACAAACCACCAACCGCCCGCAAGACCAATGAGTAAAATTAAACCGCCAATCGCAGTTAGGTTCAGAGCCGTGCGATGCAGCTCTTTCAATTCCGGCAAAACAGAGCAGCCAACCCAAATTGTTTCTCCCGATGGCAGCACGTCGGCAGTTTCCCGATAATTGTCAAAATTGAACATCCGTGGCGGTTTTGTCGCGGGTGTTGGAAATTGTGAAAACCGATTCACTGACGCAAAAAAGTCAGATGAATAACTTGTGATCTCATGATTGGGGTAATTAGCGGAGCGTGCGATTTCTCCACCACCTTCCGTTCCAAAAACAACGTAATAATAGCCGTGCGGGTCGTTAGTATCAAAAAAGTGGGCGTCCCATGATGGCAGATTAAATTCAGGCAATGGACGGTTTCGCTGCAACGGCGGCCCGGCGTCAGGAAATTGGCCAGGCGGCGGACGGTCGAACGGCTGTTCGTTTTCGTCCTGCCGTCGCGGCGGCGGATGGTGCAGCGCATTTCCCAAAACGCCAATCCGCCGGTGCAGTTCGTCGTCTACCTGACGGAACTGGCGGTTGCGCTCCAGTTGATATGCCGTGAGACCGAAGCCCGCCAGCACGACCACGAGGATCAGGCCATACCAGAGTTGCAAGCGCCACTTGATGGATTTGAAAATCTTCATTCAATGCAGTAGCCGTGGCCGCGGCGCGTGACGATGAATTCCGCGCCGAGTTTTTTGCGGACGTTGGAAACGTGAACGTCCAACAGATTGGAAAGCGAACTTTCGTTTTCGTCGAACAGATGCTCGTAAAGCTGCGTGCGCGTGACGACTTCGCCGCGGTGCAGCGCCAGAAATTCCACGAGCGCGTATTCGCGCGCGGTCAGCTCGACGGGCTTTTCCTGCAACGAAACATTTCGCAGCGCGGTGTCAATTTTGATTTGGCCGATTTCGATGACGTTCGTCGTCTTGTTCGCGCTGCGACGAATCAAAGCGCGCAGGCGTGCGAACAGTTCCGGCAGATCGAACGGCTTGACGACGTAATCGTCCGCGCCAGTGTCGAGGCCTTTGACGCGGTCACGCGTCTGGTCGCGCGCGGTAAGCATGAGCACGGGCGTTTTTTTTATTTTGCGGAGACGCTTCAAGATTTCCCAGCCGTCCATTTTCGGCAGCATCACGTCGAGCACGATGGCGTCGTAGTCGTAATTTTCGGCCTTGTAAAATCCGTCCTCGCCGTCGGGCGCGGTGTCCACGGCGTAGCCTCCCTCGCGCAACGCCTGCGCGATGCTGCGGAGCAAATCAGGTTCGTCTTCGACAATCAGGATTCTCATTTTCAGGCTGACGGAATTTTATCAGGAAACAATTTCTGCGCCAGTTCGGGGAAAGTGTCGCATTCGCAACCTTTAGAAACGATGAAGAAAAATTTTGCGCGCTGTGAAATTTTTCACAGCTTCACGTTTTCTTAAGGTTCGTTTGCATAAAGTGGCGGCATGAAAACTCAAATGAACATCCAAAATAAATTTACCAGTTTCATTCTCGTGCTTGCGGGAATTATTCTCCTGTGCGCCGCGTCCGCGCTCGCGGACGACCCGCGCACGAACTGCTGGTTCACGACGTATTCCGGCCAATACGCGCGCATTTACACCAACAACGCGATGCTCGCCAGCGGCACAGTGCTGACGACGTGGAGCAACGGCTCGCAGACGCAGTCGCTGCCCACCTACGACGGCGTTCAGGAAGTGGATTCCTCGGCGAGCTGGATTTATATCCGCAGCACCGGCCTCGCTAGCTACAACATGGGGCCGTGGCAGAACGGCGCGTTTCCGAATCTGCCGGTGAACCAAAAAATCCTGTTCCGATTTCCGCGCACGAACGCCGTGCCGACGACCAAGACGGAGACCGGCGGCGGGCAGATCGGAATCTTCGTGGACGGCGTGGAAATGTTCAACAGCTGGGACGCGTTCACTTGGGATCCGTCCACCAGCGCCGACACCGCCAATTACACCGGCTACTGGAATCGCGACGCTTATGTGAACGAAGGCGCGACGTTTGATCCCGGCAACGCGCACCAGCAGAACACCGGCACTTATCATTATCACGCCAGCCCGATCGCGCTGCGCTATCTGCTCGGCGATCATGTGGATTTTAATCCGGCGACTAAAACCTATTACGAAGACACAAACGTTCCGACGAAACATTCGCCGATCCTCGCGTGGACGGCGGACGGCTTTCCAGTCTATGGCCCCTACGGTTATTCCGACGCGACCAATGCGAACAGCGGCATCCGCCGNNCGCCGGATGATTTCCGGCTACGTTTTGCGTAACGGACAATTCGGCACGGACAACTTGCCCGTAACCGGCCGTCTCACGATTCCGCAATGGGCCGTGCGCCTTTATAATGTCAGTTCCAACCAGACGGGCGCACCGTTAACCGGAATCCACACCAACGGTTGTTACATGGAAGACAACGATTACCTCGGCGATTTAATCAACTCCAACACTGGCACAAACTTTCAGCAAGGCGTGGATTTCGACCTCGACGAATACAATGGACGCTATTGCGTCACGCCGGAATTTCCGAACGGCACTTACGCCTACTTCGTTGCCATCTCATCCAACGGCACGCCAGTTTTCCCTTACAACATCGGTCGCGGANNACGGCAGTCCAACCGGGGGCAGCGTCACGAACATTTCGGAAACCGTCGTGACGAATTTTCTCGGCAACACAAATTTGGCTTCCACGCTCAACGCGCCCGGCGTGAACAACGGAACTGTCACGTTGACCTGGAGCGCGGTCGAAGGCGGCAGTTATCAAATCGAAGCGACGACAAATTTTTCATCGTGGACGATTCTCGCCACAAATGTTTCGCCGAATGAAATTCTCGGCAGATACACCAATGTCACCTCGCTCGACAATCAATTTTACCGCGTCGGGCGCACGGCGGTGGCAAGTTTTGATCCGGTCAGCGGCTCGATTGGCACGGGCGGTGGTGGCGGCACTCAAGGAATTTCGTCGGTGCTGCCCGCCAGCGCGAATCGCGGCACCAACAGCGTCGCCGACAACGTCACGCTCACCATCACTCTGAACAGCGGCGCCACCATGCCGCCGCCACCGGACAATGTGCAGCCCACCAGCGTCACGCTCTCTGGTGCCGCCACCATCACGGCCACTTCGTATTCGCGCAACACCAGCACCGGCGTCGTGACGGCGACTTTCAACATCAGCTCCACCGCCAGTTCCGGCGCTTACACCGTGAGCGCCGTCTTCGGCCCGAACACCTGGTCGCTCGCGAATGGTTTCACCATCAACTAAAAACCGGTGGGGCGAGCGTCCCCGCGAGCCGAAATTGAAATAAAATGAAACGCGCCGGAAAAAAATTCATGTTGCTCTTCGCCACGGCGATGGCGCTGCCCGCTTTCGCCGCCGATTTGCGCGTGGATTTTCTTCCGCAATTCAACGGCGCGCCGCTCACCTTTGACGCGCTCAAATACCAAACTGCCGCCGGCCAAAAAATTTCCGTTTCACGCCTCGATCTTCTCGCGTCGGAAATCGCGCTGCGCCGCGCGGACGGAATCTGGCTCGGGCAGACCAACTGGTTCGCTTACATCAGCACGCGCGACGGCAAAACCAGTTTCAGTTTGGAACATATTCCGCCGGGAAATTATGACCGCGTTCGCTTTCAAATCGGTTTGCCGCCGCAAATCAACCACGCCGACGCCGCGCAATGGCCCGCCGGCCACGCGCTCAATCCCGACGTGAATCATTTGTATTGGGGCTGGTCGCGCGAATACGTTTTTCTCGCGCTCGAAGGCGGCTGGCAAAACAGCGGCAGCGAAAGCGGCTTTTCATTTCACCTCGCCACGGATCGCGAACTGATGACGGTCGAACTGCCGGTCGCGCTGGATTTGAATTCCAGCAGCGAAATCCAAATTGCGTTGGACATCGGCAAGATTTTTTCCGCGCCGAATAAAATTGAATTGAGCGAAACCAGTAATGCCACCCATTCGCGCACGAATGACTCGCTGGCCGATCAATTGCGCCAAAATATCGAAGGCGCATTTGCAATCGTAGGACAGGCGTCGCGCCTGTCTCTTACTCAAAAAACAAGTGAGACAGGCGCGACACCTGTCCTACCACTCATCGCGCCGAACGCCACGCCGTATCGTTTTTCGTTTTCAAAATTTTTCCCGCAGCCGGATTTGCCGCGCGACAATCCGCTGACCGGCGAAGGCGTCGCGCTGGGCGGCAAATTGTTTTTTGACCGGCGGCTTTCATCGAACAACCGCCTTTCCTGTGCCACGTGCCATCGCCCGAATGACGCCTTCTCCGATCCGCGCCGTTTCAGCCGCGGCGTGGGTGGCGAAATCGGCACGCGCAATGCGATGGCACTGGAAAATCTCGCGTGGAAAGATTCCTTTTTCTGGGATGGCCGCGCAAAAACCTTGCGCGAACAGGCGTTGCAGCCGATCCAAAATCCGATTGAAATGCACGAGTCGCTGGCGGACGTCGTCGCGAAAATTTCGGCGGACACATATTATCCGCGCCTGTTTGCCAATGCATTCGGCTCGCCGGAAATCACATCGGACAAAATCGCGCGCGCGCTGGAGCAATTTCTTCTTGTGCAGGTTTCGTTCGATTCCAAATACGACCGCGTGATAATCGGGGCGACGAATTTCACGGCGCAGGAACAGCGCGGCTTTAAATTGTTCAACACGGAATACGATCCGTATCACGGGCAGTTCGGCGCGGATTGTTTTCATTGCCACGGCGGGCCGCTGTTGCAGAGCCAGGATTTTGCGAACAACGGATTGGATTCGGCGTTCACCGATCTGGGCCGCTACAAAATCACGCAGCGCGCGGGCGACGCGGGCAAATTTTCCGTTCCATCGCTGCGCAACGTCGCCGTCACCGCGCCGTATATGCACGACGGACGTTTTCGCACGCTCGAAGAAGTCGTGGAGCATTATTGCACCGGCATGAAACGCAGTGCGACCCTCGACCCGAATCTCGCCAAGCATCCTGATGGCGGCGTGCCGTTGAGCACGGACGACAAAAAAGCGCTGGTCGCATTTTTGAAAACGTTGACGGACGAAAAATATTTGCGCGCGGCCGCGCCGCCTGCCTTGGCGGCAAAATAATTTTTAAAAAATTTTCCGGCTTCACGTTTGCTTAAGGTTGCTTCAGGTAGATTGACGGCATGAAAAGTGAAGCCAGACGCAAACCACAGCGGATCCGCTTGAGCCATCAGGTTCTGGTGATGTTCACGGTGCGTGTGGTCTGCAAAAAATAACCGAGACGATATGAATACATTCTTTACGACAACGGAATATAACCGGTGGATGCTGGTGGATGACGACGGTGAAATCCTGGCGATGCTGTCCGCCGCCATCAAAACCATGACGGGCGCGGAAGTGGAATGTTACGACTCGCCGCAGTGCGCGCTATCCGCCTTCGCCGCTACGCCGGGAAAATACCGGCTCGTCATCACCGATTATGAGATGCCGGAGATGAACGGGGCCGAACTGTGCCGACGGATGCGGGCGATCTCTCCGTCGCAGGAGATTTTACTGGCGACGGGCAGCGGACGGTTCACCGAGGAGGAGGCTTATCAAAATGGCTTCACGGCGCTGTTGAAAAAGCCGTTTCCGCTCGAAGCCTTGCGCGAGACGATTGGCCACGCCGGAATCGAACTGGCTTTGCCGGAGCGCGCATCTGAATTTTACACCTGAACACAAACAAACAAAACAAAACCATGAAAACTAAAATGACAATCGCCATGATGTCCGCCATCGGCGCGCTCGCGTTGGCGGTCAATGCCCAGGACAATAATCAATCGGCTGGCGGTCCGCCGCCGTCCGACACACCAACGACCACGCAACCCGCCGGTGCTCCCGCTGGCCGGGGCGGATTTCATCTATTGCCGCCCCACGCACAAGAAATCCTCAAGTTGACCGATGATCAGAAGACCCAGATTGCCGCCCTTGAGGCGGAGACGAAGGCGAAGCTGCAAAAAATCCTGACTCCCGCGCAAATGCAGCAGTTGAAAAATATGCATCCGCCAATGCGCCCAGGCGGCCCCGGTGGTTACCAGGCGCGCGGCGGCCCGGATGGCCAAAGTCAAGGCGACGGCCCGGATGCGGGTGACAACAATATGCCGCCCAGCGGACCTCCGCCCGGCGACGGCGATGACAATACGCCTCCGTCCGGACCACCGCCGAGCGGCAACTGAAAAACTTCCGTTCGTGTGAACGGCAAGGCGGCGGGCTGGCAAAAATTCCGGGTGTGAAAGCCAGTCCGCCGCTTCTTTTTGAAACCGATTTGGCGGCGAAAGAAATTTCGCAGCCAAAATTATTTCGCCAGCAGTCGGCGCACGGTCAGCAGACCGGTGACGATAGCGATGCCGCCGCAAATGAGATACGGTAGTGCGTGGGTGGAATCATTTAATCCGTAAAGCGTCGCGGCAAAAATCGGGCCGACGATGCGCGCGAGCGCACCCGCACTTTGGGCAACGCCGATGGTTGCGCCCTGCTCGGTCGCGGGCGTGAGATTGGAGAGCAAACCGAACAGTGGCGCACGCGACAAACTGGAGCCGAGCGAAAGCAAAACCAACACCGCGAGCATGGCGAGCCATGGTTTGTCCGCGAGATGCAAAACCGCCGACCATTTCAACGCGCCGTCGCCGTGGATAAGCGGCAGCAGCACGAGGCTCGCGCCGGTCATCACGAGACTGGCACAGATCAATTTTGGTTCGCCGAATGCCTTCACCAATTTTCCGATCAAGCCGCCTTGGACGAAGGCAGAAATCAGGCCGCAAAAAATGAACAGTGAAATCACGGTGCTGGCAGGCGCAGCGGCAGATTTGTCCAAGCCAAGGTTGAAATTGTCATTGATGAGCAGGGGCAACGTGCTTTCAAAACAACTGAACGCGAACGTGGCGAGAAAGAAAATCAAAATGAGCAGGCCGATTTTCGGCTGCGTGAGCGTGTATCCCCATTGCGTGAAACGCGGACGGTTCGCTACGGGCGTGGAATTTGGCTTCCAGCTTTCGGCGAGAATGAAATACGCGAGGAGAAAATTCAGCGCGCACAGCGCCGCCGCCGTCCAGCCAGGGCCAGTTGGTCCAAATCCATGAAATACAAACTTAGGGATTGCCCAAAATCCTCCTAAAGTGATTCCGACCAAGGCAACGCCGCTGATGGCCGGGCCAAAAATAAATCCAAGGCCGAACGCCATGCCGATGAGTCCCATCCG
>PLHK01000022.1 GCA_003139955.1 Limisphaerales bacterium | reverse complement strand
GGCGGATGGCATGATTGATGACCGGCATGATTCGAACCAGGAATTGATGGGGCAGGGAATCGCGAACATCGTTGTGGGCATTTTTGGCGGAATGCCGACGACGGGTGTGATCGCGCGCACGGCGACGAATGTGCGCAGCGGCGCGAAGACACCGGTGGCGGGAATAATTCATTCGCTGACACTGCTGGTGATTTTGCTCGTGGCCGCGCCGCTGGCCAAACATATTCCGCTGGCGGCGTTGAGCGCGGTGCTGGTCGTCGTGTCGCTGCGGATGGGCGAGTGGCACCAGTTTGTGCGCCTGAACCGTTGGCCCAAAAGCGACGTGATGGTTTTTTTGTGCGCGTTTGGCCTGACGGTGATGGTGGACTTGCCGACGGCCGTTGGCGCGTCGTTGATTCTGGCGTCGGCGCTGCTGGTGAAACGGCTTTCAGAGGCAACTGAGGTAAAGGCGGAAGAGGAAGTGACGCATGCGAATCTGCCGGGCCAGACCGTCGCGGACAAAAAAATTCCCGACGGCGTGCTCGTGTTCCGCATTTTTGGCGCGTTCTTTTTTGGCGCGGCGGACAAGCTGGAGTCGTCGCTGCGGCGCGCGGGCGAGTTGCCCGAGGTTTTGATTTTGCGGCTGCGCGACGTGCTGGCGCTGGACGCGACCGGTTTGGACGCGCTGGAAGATTTGCTGGAGAAATTACGGCGCGACCGGAAGGATTTGATTTTGTGCGGGACGCATTCGCAGCCGTTGTTTGCGCTGATGCGGGCGGGCTTTATGGAGAAAATCGGCGAGGCGAATGTGTGCGGCGATATGGAAGGTTCGCTGGCGCGGGCGGGGCGGCTACTCGACCAAAAGAAAAACAAAAAAATTATTGACAGCTAACTCCAAATTGCTAACTTGCGGTGGTCAGAGCCGTAAAATTTCAATTTACCGAAGCCCTCTCTATTTCGGAAGAAAGCTGAGAGGGTTGGTTTTTTGTCGCTTTACGGATTGGGTTTGAACATAATTTTCTGGATGCCCAAGTAGCTCAGTTGGTAGAGCACGTCCTTGGTAAGGACGAGGTCATCAGTTCAATCCTGATCTTGGGCTCCAGTTAAAACAAAAACGAAAACAGCAACACACGAAATCACATGGCCAAAGAGCAATTTCAAAGAACGAAACCGCACGTCAACGTTGGCACCATCGGTCACGTTGACCACGGCAAATCCACGTTGACCGCCGCCATCGTCGCGGTGCAGAACCGCAAGGGTCTGGCGCCCTTGATCGAATATAAGGACATCACCAAAGGTGGCACGGTCCGTGACGAGACGAAGACGGTGACCATTGCCGTGTCGCACGTCGAATACGAATCTCCCAAGCGTCACTATGCGCACGTTGACTGCCCCGGCCACGCGGACTATGTGAAGAACATGATTACGGGTGCGGCGCAGATGGACGGTGCGATTCTCGTGGTGAGCGCCGCTGACGGTCCGATGCCGCAGACGCGCGAACACATTTTGCTCGCTCGCCAAGTCGGTGTGCCGAGCATCATTGTTTGCCTGAACAAGGTTGACTTGGCTGATGCAGATTTGCTTGAGCTTATCGAAATGGAAATCCGCGAATTGCTCACGAAATATGGTTTCCCTGGCGACAAGACGCCTATCATCCGCGCCTCCGCGACGGCGGCGCTCGCGGGCAAGCCGGAAGGCGAAAAGGCGATTGCGGATTTGCTCGACGCTCTGGACAGCTTCATTCCTGACCCGGCACGCGAAATTGACAAGCCGTTTTTGATGTGTGTCGAAGACGTGTTCACCATTGAAGGTCGTGGCACCGTTGTGACCGGTCGTGTGGAACGCGGCATCCTCAAGAAGATGGAAGAAGTTGAAATTGTCGGCTTGAAGGATACCCGCAAGACTGTAGCGACCGACATCGAAATGTTCCGCAAGCTTTTGGATTCGGCGAGTGCCGGCGACAACGTCGGCGTGCTGCTGCGCGGCACGACGAAGGACGAAGTGGAACGCGGCATGGTTTTGGCCAAGCCCGGTTCCATTAAGCCGCACACGAAGTTCAAGGCGGAAGTTTATGTTTTGACCAAAGATGAAGGTGGCCGTCACACGCCGTTCTTCACCAACTACCGTCCGCAATTTTACTTCCGCACCTCCGACGTCACTGGCACGCTCACGCTGCCGACGGGTGTCGAAATGGTGATGCCAGGCGACAACGTCTCGGTGGAAATTGAATTGCAGAAGTCCGTCGCGATGGAAAAAGGCCTCAAGTTCGCGATTCGCGAAGGTGGCCGCACCATCGGTTCCGGCATCGTCGTGGAAGTCATCGCTTAATCGCGAAGTAGTTTTGGGAGCGCGGAGTTTTGAACCTCCGTGCTCCCTTTTTGTCCGAAGATGCGGCGGTGGTTTTGACGGTTACGGCAGTAGCTCAATTGGTAGAGTAGTGGTCTCCAAAACCATTGGTTGCAGGTTCAAGTCCTGCCTGCCGTGCCAGTCTGCTAAAGTGGAGAGGTGGCAGAGTGGTCTATCGCGGCGGTCTTGAAAACCGCTTTAGGCGAAAGCCTAACGGGGGTTCGAATCCCTCCCTCTCCGCCAGTTTTTTGGCGGTGAAGGAAAAATAAAATGCGTGGCTGCGGCTCCGCCAAGTCAGATATATTTTGTGAACGACTGGATACATATTGGAATTTGGACGGCGGCGATCGGCATTGTATTTGGCATCCTTTGGTATAAAGGCCAAATCCAGAGCCTCGCTGTCTATGTCTCGGAAACGCGCGATGAACTCAAAAAATGCGCTTGGCCGAGCTGGGAAGAACTGAAAGGTTCCACCGCGCTCATTATTATCATGGTCGCGCTGCTCGGCGGATTCGTCGTGCTAATTGATGCGGTTCTGTTCAAGACGTCATTTCATCCGTTGCTTCAGGGCGCGGCAATCATTTTAGCTGTCGTTTTGCTCAACCTAAATTCCAAGCGACAATAATTTTTTAATTTCATGCGCAACCAGTGGTTCATCATCCAAACGCTTTCCGGCCAGGAAAACAAGGTCAAAGACAGCATTGAAAAACGCGTCAAGACCGAGGAAATGCAGGACTTCGTCAAGGAAGTGCTTGTGCCGATTGAAAAGGTTGTTGAGGTTCGCAACCAGAAGAAGACGGTGTCCAACCGCAAGTTGTGGCCGGGTTATGTTTTTGTGGACATGGTGCTGCTGGACGACGAGCACCGCATCATCGAGAAGCCGTGGTATTTCATCCGCGAGACGCAGGGGGTCATCGGTTTTTTGAGCGATCCGCCGCAGCCGACGCCGACCGAGGAAGTGGACGCCATCAAAATGCAGATTTCCGCGTCGGAAGAGACGGAAAAACCGAAGGTAAATTTTGCCGTAGGCGAAACGGTCAAGATCAACAACGGGCCGTTCCTGAATTTCAGCGGCGTGATCGAGGAAATTGATCCGGAACGCGGCAAGCTGAAAGTCACGGTAAATATTTTCGGACGCAATACGCCGGTCGAATTGGAATACTGGCAAGTCGAAAAAGCTTAATAGAATTTTATGGCAAAGAAAATTACAGGACAAATCAAATTGCAGATTCCGGCCGGTCAGGCCAATCC
>PLHK01000106.1 GCA_003139955.1 Limisphaerales bacterium | reverse complement strand
TTGAACAGAAATGGCCTGGATTACACTTTGGCACCGTGAAGGCGGCGACGCGCGACGGGAAGCACATCATTGAAGTTAAAGTTAGTCTCCACGGTCTCGATCCCAAGGCGGTGCGCGTGGAACTATATGCTGATGGCATCAAAAGCAGTCCACCCGCGCGGCAGGAAATGACCTGTCTGCACCCACTGGCGGATGAATCTGGCGGCTACATTTACAGTGCGACAGTGCCCGCGCTACGCCCGGCAACCGATTTCACGGCGCGCCTGCTGCCCCAATGCAAAGATGTTTCCATCCCGCTGGAAGACGCACGAATCCTTTGGCAACGATGAAGTATATGCCACCACTCAATTTGCCCGATTACATTTCGAAGATTTCCGAGCACGCTAACGTCCGGGCTGGCTCGCCGGCCGACACCGCCATCGTTCCGGCGCAAGATCTCTTGGAACTGGGGTCGGAAGCGCGCATGAATTTGCCTGGGAGTGCCAAAGGAAACTGGGGATGGCGACTACAGGCTGGCGTGCTGACCGAGAAACTCGCGCAAAGGCTGCGAAGCCTGACGATGGAATATGGGAGACTAATTGACGGTGACCTCGCCCCAGCGACAAGGTGTCCAGAAGACAATTTGACGCCGCAAATCGCGAAGCGCGTCTATGAATTGTATGATCGGCGAAACCGTCAGGGTATTCAACCCGATCAGGATGGGCTCCAGCGGAATGGGAAATAAAGCTTGACTAATCCTATAACAAAACACATTCAGCCGATTTCCATACCGCCATTAACCTTATGAAAAAAACTGTTCCCATCACGACCTTATTCCTTGATGTCGGCGGTGTCCTGCTCACCAACGGTTGGGATCATAATGCCCGCCGCCGAGCCGCCAAGCACTTCAAGCTGGACTGGGACGAGATGGAAGCACGGCACAGCCTGAACTTTGTCATCTACGAGACGGACAAACTCACGCTACAGGAATATCTGGGCTGGGTAATTTTTTACAAAAAGCGGTCGTTCACGCGGGCGGAGTTTTGGCGTTTTATGTGTGCTCAATCAAAACCTTGTTCGGAGATGATTGAGCTGATGCGCCAGCTCAAGGTGAAGTATGGATTGAAGATTTTCGTGCTCAGCAACGAAGCGAGGGAACTCAATGACTATCGGATACATAAGTTCAAGCTCGACGAATTTGTCGATGTGTTTGTTTCCTCCTGCCTGGTCCGGCTCCACAAACCCGACCCGGCGATTTTCCGCCTGGCTTTGGACATAGCCGTAACGCCGGCGCAACAAATTGTCTATATCGAAAACACCCCGATGTTTGTCCAGTTCGCCGATGATTTTGGGATTCGCGGCCTGCTGCATACCGACTACCAATCCACCTGCAAAAAACTCGCTGCGCTTGGACTCAACCTGAACTAGCCAGTGAAACTGCGAAACCAATAGCCACACCGACTATGACTGTCTATCCACGAACCGGCCCAATACCTGCCCCAAGACTGTCTCCCATTCGGCGCCTGGATCTTCTTTTATCTGCTTGTGCCGGAAACCAAGGGAAAAACGCTCGAACAAATTGAAGAGCACTGGCGGTCAGGAAAATTCCCCCGGGCATTATGAAAGAATCACCTATGAAACTCGCTAACGCAGATATCCTGACCATCAACGGCGGTTCGTCCAGCATTAAGTTCGCGCTATATGCGGCAGTCAAACCTTTGCGGCGTGGGCTTTATGGAACCGTTGACCGCATCGGCTTGAGCGGGACAAGCCTGACGTTTCACGAAGCTGATGGCAAACCAGAGATCAGCCGCAAACTGGTTACCGCCGATCACAAATCAGCGGCGAATGCACTGATAGACTGGCTCGAACAGCAAATTGATTTCCAATCGGTAAAAGGTTTGGGACATCGCGTGGTGCATGGCATGAAGCATACCGCGCCGGAAATCGTCACACCGGAGTTATTGGCTGAACTGCATCGCATCAGTCCTTACGACCCAGATCATCTGCCGCGCGAGATTGAAATGATTGAAGCATTCCGCCAGCGTTATGCCAAACTGCCGCAGGTGGCCTGCTTCGACACGGCGTTTCACCAAACCATGCCGCGCGTGGCCAAGCTGCTGCCGATTCCGCGCCACTTCAACCGTAAGGGAATTCAACGCTATGGATTTCACGGCCTGTCCTACGCCTATCTGATGGAAGAACTCGTGCGGCTCGGTGACCCGGCGGCAAAGAAGGGCCGAGTCATCCTCGCGCATCTCGGCAACGGCGCGAGTCTGGCCGCCGTGCGCGATGGTAAAAGTATTGATACAAGCATGTGCTTCACGCCGACGGCGGGGTTGGTGATGAGCACGCGTTCCGGTGATTTAGACCCCGGCCTCGCACCATATCTCGCGCGCACCGAGCAGATGACCACCAGCCAGTTTTACAAAATGGTCAACCACGAATCCGGGCTGCTCGGCGTTTCGGAAACCAGTTCGGACATGCGCGACTTGCTCGACCGTGAAAAGAAGGATGTGCGCGCGGCGGAAGCGGTGGCGTTGTTTTGTTATCAGGCAAAAAAGTGGATCGGCGCCTATGCCGCCGCGCTTGGCGGATTGGACACGCTCGTCTTCGCCGGCGGCATCGGCGAAAATGCGCCCGTCGTCCGCGCGCGCATCTGCGAGGGGTTGAAATTTCTCGGCATCGAATTGGACAAGTCACGCAACGCGAAGACTGCGGCGGTGATTTCCAAGAATTCCAGCCGCGTCATGGTGCGCGTCATCCGCACGGATGAAGAAATGATGATTGCCCGCTCGGTCGGTCGCATGCTCGGTCTTTCTGGTGGCAAAGTTTAAAACAGTCCGCGCCGAATGCAGGAAGTTTGCAGCCATTGACCAGAACGGTCGGCTCCTTCAGCAAAAATCAGCGGACAGGAAAATTCCAATTTCGATAAGGTGAAGACCCCATAGGAATTGTGCAGCCATAGCCTATCTTAAATATCCTGTGAACAATAATATCAACCAAACCAATAATTAATATGCAAACATTACAAAATAAAAAGACCGCCAACGTAAAGACTGCCAAGTCGTCACATGCTGGCAAAAACAAGCAGACTTGTGGGGGCGATAAAGTGGTCGGCTTTGATGGCGAAGGCGAACCTCAGAAAGCCGACGAGGTCGAACGTATGGGCCGGGAAGTTGCGAATAAAAAAACCTCCAGTTGTGATTCTTAAAAGGACGCCGAGTGCCGAAACTGCGGCCGCTTCAACTATTGGGCCAATGCACCAGCCGCCTAATCCCGATTAAAAAGCAAAAACATGAAACATCACAAACACCACAGCCAGCAAAGTTCCCCGAGTCAAACCATGACTGATTCCAAAAAAGATTGAGCATCGCGCTTATGAATTAATATCGGTGGAACCAGCGTCAAGCTGCTCGTGACGGGCCAGCAGGCATACAACGAATTCGCCTACAACCCCGGTTTGAATCCGGCGATGTTACTGGCGCGTGTCCGACTGCCAGTGACCACGCGGAGATTGCGCCATAGCCAAGCTGGCAAAGTCAGAGTTCAGCAAATGGTTTACGGCTATGCTGATTCTTCTCCGCAGTTCAAATTTGGTGCTGCACAGATCACTGCAATTGGCGGAACCATATATCAGGACGAATGAGCCGGCTCCTATATTATCGAAAACCTCAGCGACATTTGTTGTATGGAAAAAATAGTGGCATGTCAAACGTGCGGATTGGTGCAGCAGGCGGATGATGTCCCGAAAGGTTCGGTGATCAAATGCGCCCGCTGCCATTTTCAAATCTTTCACCGCCGTGTGGACAGCCGCGTGCGCACAATGGCATTTTCACTCGCCGCCTTGATTTTTTATATTCCAGCGAACCTCTATCCGATTGTCACCGCCGAATATCAGGGACACCATATTCAGACGACGATTTTTCAGGGAATCAGTTCGCTGTTCACGCTCCACCAATACTTCATCGGGTCTCTGATGTTTTTTACGAGTATGTTGACGCCAGGATTGAAAATCATTGGGCTAATGTTCATCACCCTCACCCTCGACTGGCCACATTGGAAAAAGGCGCGTACTTGGGTTTTTAAAATCATCCGCATCATTGATCCTTGGAACATGCTGGAGGTTTTTTTGCTGGCGATTTGCGTCTCCATGGTCGAACTGGGCGAAGTCGCCACGGTGCATCCGGGACGCGGCGTTTTTTCGTTCGCCGCCGTCGTCGTACTGACGCTGCTGGCAACGCTCAGTTTTGATTCGCGGCTGCTCTGGGATTCGCCCACCGAAAGAAAATTATGAATGAAAAATTACCACTACTGCCAAAGGCGCAAGTCGGAAAAGGTCATTTGAACTGGCTCTTGTGGCTCATTCCGATTGCCGCCGCGTTTTTGTGCGCCTGGTTTGTCGGCGAGGACATCATTTTCGCCGGACCGACTGTAACGATTTATTTTGAGAATGCCGACGGCTTACAGGAGCATAATTCACTTCTGGAATATCGCGGCGCGACCATCGGCGAGGTTGGAATCCTCAAACTCACCAAAGACCGCCAGCGCGTCGCGGTCAAAGTGCAACTGGACGCCTCGGCCGCGAACATCGCGCGGCAAGGCTCGGTTTTTTGGATCGTCCGGCCAGAGGTTAAGCTGGGTGCTTTGAGCGGACTGCAGACCATCGTTTCGGGAAATTATATCACCGTCGAACCCGGCAACGGCGAGCGCACCAACCAGTTCATCGGCGCGGAAACAGCCCCAATTAAACCGGTTCAGGCGCTGGACATCCGGTTACTGGCTCCAAAACTTGGCTCATTACAGCCGCTATCGCCGATTTTCTATCGGGACATTCAGGTGGGTGAAGTGCTGGATTGCCGGCTCAGCGACGACGCCCGCGAAGTCGTCATCCACGCCCGCATTCGGGAAGAATACGCTCCGCTGGTGCGCATGAATTCAAAATTTTGGAATGCCGGCGGCATCAACGTCCACATCGGCTTGTTTAGCGGCGCGAATATCAGCGCCGAATCCGCCCAAACTCTCATCAGCGGCGGCATCGAGTTTGCCACCCCGGCCGATTTTCAAAACGCGGCAACCAATGATGCGGTTTTCAACCTGAATGAAAAATCTGAAGATGAATGGGAAAAATGGTCGCCCGCCATTCCGCTGCATTCCGTGCCGGAGGCAATGAAGAATAAATCCACTTTGCCAAACTTGAAAAATCCAAGGTAGGGAATTCTGGTGATGCTTCTCCAAACGATGGGGAATTCGAGTGGATGCCCGATAACCGCGATTAAGTAAAAAATTCGGCCAGCGAGCGTTGCGCTTGCCGACCGAATTTGTATTGGGATGTCTCTCGGCTTTGTATAGCAGTATCCCGCGAGCGAACACAACATAGAAGCGGAGCGGAGGATTTTGGCGTGATGGCTCGCCTGCGAATTCCTTCGGCCAAAGTCTTACGGGTTCGCAAGTCATGAAGCGCGTGTTTCCGCCCTTGCGACGGCACTTTCGAGCCGCTCCAAATTACGGACCAGATGACCACCCGGCAGTCGCGCACGGCCATTTTGTGGGCAACGACGGAACCGATGCCGCCGCCACCGCCTACAATGATCACGACTGGTGAATTTTCACTGCACATAAATTTTTGATTCGGCAAATGGATTCTGAATCGCAAGACGAACGGCTGAATGTCCTTCGGGGTTCGGAAATTGCAAAAAAATTGTCACGAAATCTCACAGGGCGTGCTAGCTTCAACGATATTTTTGACGGGCAACTGAAATAATGGCAGGCGAATTTAATTTGAAACCAAAATCCATGAGCCACGCTGCTTCCACCGACCGCGATTTCGAGCCGCCGCTTGTGCTCACCGCGCGCAACGTCACCAAGTCATACGCGGACCGGGTCGTCTTGCGCGGCGTGTCGCTGGAACTGCGCGCCGGTGAACGACTCGCGCTGACCGGCGCATCTGGCAGCGGCAAATCCACTTTGTTGAATTGTCTCGGCGGCGTGGATCGGCCGGATGCCGGCAGCATCCGTTTTGAAAATATTTTTCTCGAAACGCTCGATTCCGACGGCCTCACCGAAGTGCGCCGCCGCGACATCGGCACCATCTTCCAATTTTTTCATCTGCTGCCAACACTGACGGCGGCAGAAAATGTGGAATTGCCGTTGCAATTAAATGGCGTCGCCGCCAAAGAACGCGCCGAACGCGTGCGCTCACTTTTGGAACGTGTCGGCGTGACCGATCGCGCGGACGCATTTCCCGGCCAGCTTTCCGGCGGCGAAATGCAACGCGTCGCCATCGCCCGCGCGCTCGCGCATCGGCCCACGGTTTTGCTCGCCGACGAGCCAACCGGCAATCTCGATTCGCGCAACGGTGCAATCATTCTAGAACTGCTCCGCGAACTTTCTGACGAAACTGACACCGCGCTCGTGCTCGTCACGCACAGCGGCGCGGCTGCGCAAATCTGTCATCGTGAAATCCATTTGCGCGACGGCCAAATCGCCGGCGAACGCGAAAAAGATTGAGCATGGCGGCCAACAACCAAACCGTGCTCCGAATCCTCTGGTCACGCTTCGCGTGGCGTCACTGGCGACTGTCGCCAGTTTCTTCGCTGCTGCTGTTGATGATTCTCGCCCTCGGCGTCGCTGCGTTTTTTTCCATCCGCCTCGCCAATCGCGCTGCCGTCGCGAGCTTTCAAAATTTCACTGACCTCATCACGTCGCAAAGCGACGGCCTCATCACCGCGCCCGTCGGCGACTTGTCTGAAACCATTTTGCCCGAGCTGCGCCAGTTGCTCGGCAACGAACCCGTCAACATCGTGCCGGTTTTGGAAAGCAGCGCCGTCCCACCGCGCCGGGATGAAAACGAGGCACTCCTCTCGCGCCCGACGTTTCAAATGCTCGGCCTGGACTTGCCCGCGCTGGTGAATCTTGACAGCCAGCAGGACAATCGCAGCGGCTGGTTCGGCTCCGCTACTTCGGACTCGACGAATAATTCTGAAAAAGGTTTTTCGCCCGTGCTGCAAAATCCGCTTTCCGTTTTCATCAGCGAAGCTCTGGCGAAACACGACGGATTGAAAATCGGTTCGCCACTGCCGCTCATCATCAACGAACATCCGGTGCAATTGCGCGTCGCGGGAATCATTCCGAACGATCCCAAGCAGCCCGCTGCTCCAGCCAATCTGCTCATCATGGATTTGCCCGCGTTGCAGCAGTTGACCGATAAAACCGGGCGGCTGGACTGTGTCGAATTTGTGCTCGAAGACGGTCCGCGCCGCGCCGAACACTGGGCCACTATCAAAAAAAAATTAGAAGCGGTTAATTCTCCAAACGCGCCGCGCTGGATCGTGAGTTCGCCCACCGACCGCCGTTCCAGCGCCGCGACGATGACGCAGGCGTTTCGCTTGAATCTCACCATTCTCTCGCTGCTCGCGTTTCTCGTCGGCCTCTATCTCGTTTTTCAAGGACTCGACGGCGCGGTCGTCCGCCGCCGCAATGAAATCGCCGTGCTACGCTCGCTCGGCGTCACGTCGCGGCAGATTCAAAACGCGTGGCTCGTTGAAGCCGCCGCCATCGGCTTCGCCGGCGGATTGCTCGGCCTCGGCCTCGGCTGGCTCGGCGCGCAGGTCGCCGTGAAAATGGTCGGTAAAACCGTCAACGCACTTTATTACGCCAACTCCGTGGACTCCGCCGCGTTCAATTTTTCCGAAGCCGCCGTCGCCTTGATTCTCGCGGTCGTCGCCAGCACGCTCGCCGGCTGGCGGCCCGCGCAAGTCGCCGCCAACACGCCGCCCGCGCAAGTCGCGTCGCGCGCGGGCATGACCAATTATCCTGGCGGAAAATTATTGAGCAATGCCGGCCTCGGCCTCGCGCTCATCGCCTTCGGAATTATTTTAACGTGGCTGCCGCCGCTGCGCTTGGCCGGCGGCACGCGTTTGCCCGTGGCCGCTTACGCCACCGCGTTGTGCTGGATTTTTGGCGCGGGAATTTTCGCCGGCCAGACGCTCGCCGGCCTTGGAATATTTTTTCACAAATTAAAAATCAATTCCGTCACGATGCGGCTGGCGAGCAGTCATCTGCGCGCGCCGAGCGGGCGTCATCGGCTAGCGGTCGCGGGCCTCGTGTGCGCGGTCGGCATGACGGCGGGCATGGCGATTCTCGTCGGCAGTTTTGACAAGACGATGCGCGGTTGGATTGCGCGCACGTTTCAAGCCGACCTTTACATTTCCAGCGACGGCGCGCAAACCGCATCCTCCTCCAGCCGTATTTCGCCCGCGACGTGGAAAGCGGTCGTGGCGAATCCGGCGGTGAAAGAAGCGAATGTCATTCAATTTTTGGAAATCAAACTCGGCGACGCCACGACGCTGCTCGTCGGCAATCATGTCGCTTTTTTTCGCGACTACGCTAAACCCGCGTGGCTGAGTGCGCCGCTGAACGACGACATTTTTGACACGAATCGCAACGCCGCGCTCGCGCTCGTCAGCGAAGCGTTTGCCGAAAGATTTCGCGTGCAGCGCGGCGACGAAATAAACATCCCCACGCCCGACGGTTTCCGCACCGTGACCATCGCGGGAATATTTTCCGATTACGGCAACGAACGCGGCTCCTTGCTGATCGAAAGCCAGCAGTTCAAAAACTGGTTCGGCAACGAACTTGCCGCGAGTTTGATTCTCGCGCTGAAACCCGGTTATGACCCGGAAACCTTGCGCGCGGAATTGCGCACGGCGCATCCGGGTCTCGGCGTTTTCACAAGTGGCTTTCTGCGCGGCGAGGCGCTGCGAATTTTTCGCCAGACATTTGCCGTCACTTATGCGCTGGAATTGATCGGCGTTTTTGTCGCGGTCATCGGCCTCGCGTTCACGATGGCGAGTTTGTTGTGGGAACGGCGCGCGGATTTGAACACGCTGCGTGCGCTCGGCCTGCGCCGAAAAGAACTCGCAACTGCGGCGGCCCTCGAAGGCGCGCTGACGGCGGCGGCTGGACTGGTGCTCGGCATCGCCGTGAGTTTTGCGCTGGGCTGGCTGCTGATTTTCCGCATCAACAAACAAACTTTCGGCTGGACACTGCAAACTGACTGGCCGTGGCTGCAACTGTCCGCGCTGGCATTGCTGGTGCTGGCCAGCGCGAGCATCGCCGGCTGGTTTGTCGGACGATGGGCGGTGCGACTGCCAGCGGAACGTGAAGAATGAAAATTTCCAGAACCATTTTAAACAAACGAAATTCGCGCGGCGTTTGTGCGCTGCTTTTAATCACGTTTTTCAGCCATGCGAGCGCGGCGGAATTTCCCGCCACAACCGCCGAAGGCTACGCGATTCCGCAGTATGGAAAACAATTCGTTTTTCCACGCGACCACGGCAGCCATCCAGATTTTGCGATTGAATGGTGGTATATCACCGGCCATTTGTTTGCGACGAACGGCGCGCAGTTTGGTTTTCAAGCCACGTTTTTTCGCCGCGCGCTCATGCCGCCCGGGGCGACCAATCATTCGACTTCCGCCGCGTTTGGCAACGACCAGATTTATCTCGCGCACATGGCGCTCGTGGACAAAACGTCGGGCAAATTTATTTATCAGGAAAAATTAAATCGGGCGGGCTGGGACGCGGATTCCTCGACCAATACGCTCGACGTTCATAACGGAAATTGGTCGCTGCGGCTCGCGCCGAAAAAAATTGGCGGGCGCGACATTTTTGAACTGCAAGGCAGCGTCGGCGCGGATGCGGCGTTCGTTTTGAATTTATGGCCGAAAAAACCGATGGTGATTTTTGGCACGAACGGCGTTTCGCGCAAGGCCGCCGATGTGCAGGCGTCCAGTCATTATCTGACTTTTCCCCGGCTCGCCGTTGCCGGCACGCTCACGCTCGACGAAACCAATCTCACGGTGACGGGCGAGGCGTGGATGGATCACGAATTCAGCAGTAGCCAGTTGGGCGCGGGCCAGGTCGGCTGGGATTGGTTGAGCCTGCAACTGTTTGACGGTCGTGAATTGATGGCTTACCGCATGCGCCGCAGCGATGGCTCGACGGATCCGTTTTCCACCGTCGCGTGGATTGATGCGCAAAGTATCGTGCGGCAGATTGGACCGGACAAATTTTCCTGGATTATTTTGCAGCATTGGCGCAGTCCAAAATCGGGTTCGAAATATCCTTCGCTTGTGGAATTGTCAGCAGAAAATCTGGTCACTAGCAAAACGGAAAATTTTATCATTCAACCGTTCACGGCGGATCAGGAACTGGTCGGCAAAGTCGGCGGCGTGGGTTATTGGGAAGGCGCGTGCCGCGTGCTGGACGAAAATAAAAAAGAGATTGGCCGCGCCTACATGGAACTCACCGGCTACGCGGCAAGTCTAAAAGGTAAGTTTTAAGCCGGGGAAGCCTTGCTTATTAGATGCTTCCGCAGAAATTTCAAAATTAGGATCAAAATAAATTTTAACGGTTGAAACAAAAAACGGCGCGGAAATAATCCCGCGCCGTTCATGTTGATTGAATTAATTTCAGGTCAGGCTGATCTTGTCGCCGTCTTTCAACGTGACGATGGCCTTCTTCCAAGCGTTCGTGACGCCGGCCTGCGCGGTGCGCTTGCGGCGGGCTTTGCCACGGACGTTCAGGGTATTCACGCGGGTGACCTTGACCTTGAACAGTTCCTGCACGGCCTGCCGGATCTGGGTCTTGTTCGCGCGCGGATCGGCCACGACGGTGTATTGGTTATACTTTTCGCCCTGGCGCGTGCCTTTTTCCGTCAGGCGGACGGTCTTGATGATTTCGAAAGCGTTCATGTTATTCCTTATTCAAACGGGCTTCGACTTTTTCAAACGCGCTCTTGCTGAACAGCAGTTTGTCCGGGCGCAACACGTCGTAGGTGTTGAGCGAGTCGCCGGTGGTGAGCGTTACGCCAACGATGTTCCGCGAGGCGCGCGTGAGATTGGCGTTCTCTTCGCCGCCGGAAACGATGAGCGTGGTGCCTGTCAATTCCAGCGCGTTGATGACGTTGACGAAATCCTTCGTCTTCGCGGAAGCTAATTTCAAGTCGTCCACAACAACGACGTCGCCAGCCTTGAGACGCTCGGTCAAAGCCTTGCGCAACGCGAGCGCTTTGGTGCTCTTGGAGATTTTCTTCGTGTAATCGCGCGGGCGCGGACCAAAGGTCACACCGCCGCCGACCCAGATGGGCGACTGGAAGGAACCGGCGCGGGCGCGACCCGTGCCTTTTTGCTTCCATGGTTTCTTGTTCGTGCCCGCGACTTCGCCAGCGTTCTTGGCCTTGGCGGTGCCGCTGCGCTGCGCCGCGCGATACGCGGTCACGGTGTCGTGAACGGCCTGCGTGCCGCGACCGTTTTCGATCAGCGCGAACTTCACTTCGAGTTCGCCGGCGGCTTTGCCGGAAAGATTTTTGATGGAAATTTTCATGGCTAATTATTTCTTGGGCGCGGCCTTGGCGGCTTCGGCCTTTTTCTTGCTGACGGTCGCCACGGGAGCTTTCCAGCCCTTCGGACGTTTCTTGGATTCACGGATGACGACGTAATCGCCTTCCGCGCCCGGAATGGAACCTTTGATGAGAATTAAATTATCCGCTTCGAGCACCTGAATGACTTCGAGGTTCTGCGTTGTGCGCGTGTCCTGGCCCATGTGGCCGGGCATCTTCATGCCGCGCATGACCGTGCCGGGAAACAAACGCTGGCCGATCGCGCCAGCACGACGATGCCAGCCCTTCGCACCGTGCGTGGAATCACCACCGGCGAAACGATGGCGTTTTACGACACCTTCAAAGCCACGACCCTTGGTCGTGCCGATGGCGTCAATGAAATCGCCGGGCGCAAACAATGTCGGTCCGACGATGTCGCCGGGCTTCACGTCTTTGGAGAAATCACGGAACTCGCGGATGCGCTTCACAGCGACGCCATTCTGTTTCTTGATGTGGCCGAGCAACGCCTTCGTCAGGCGCTGTTCCTTCTGGTCGTCGAAGCCGAGCTGGACGGAATTATATCCATCCTTGCCGGCCTGCGTTTTAACTTGGAGAACGCGGTTCGGTCCGGCGAGCACAACGGTCACGGGAACCAGCGTTCCCGTCGCCGTATAGACGCGCGTGTGGCCGAGTTTTTTTCCTAAAAGTCCTAGTGGCATAAAATTCTTGAATGGTTAAATGTTTGAATTGTTACACCTTCAAATCTTAATGGTGATGTCCACGCCGGCGGGCAAATTGAGCTTCTTCAATTCGTCTACGGTCTTGGCGGTCGGTTCGAGAATGTCAATCAGCCGCTTGTGGGTGCGTTGTTCAAAAGTTTCCTGCGACTTCTTGTCGGAGTGCGGTGAGCGTTGAACGGTGTAGCGTTCGATGCGGGTCGGGAGCGGAATCGGGCCGGCCACGCGGGCGCCCGTGCGCTTAACGGTGTCGGCGATTTCCTTGGCCGACTGGTCTATGACGCGATAGTCATAAGCCTTGAGGCGGATGCGAATACGTTGTGCCATATAAAGAACGATTGTCTGGTTTTGGTTTAACTATTGCCGCCCTCGTCCAACGAAAAGCGGACGCGGATAATAGCAACTGCGGTTCCCGGCGCAATAACTTTTTTCAAAAATCTTGGTTGTCGCGATGAAATTAAAAGAGCCGGAACTTTCGTTCCGGCTCGTGTTGGAAAAACAAATCTTTAGGTGCGCGCGGCGGGCTTCTTAGCGGCCTGATCCAGAATTGTCGTCAGCACGCTGTTCGGCACTTGCGCGAAGCTCAACGGCTCCATCGAATACGATGCACGGCCTTTCGAAAGCGAACGGATCGCCGTGGCGTAACCGAACATTTCCGCGAGCGGCACCTGCGCGTTGAGCACGGTCTGACCGTTCTTCGCTTCGATGCTGACAATCGTGCCGCGACGACGGTTGATGTCGCCGAGCAAATCTCCCTGATACTCGTCGGGCGTCGTGCATTCCACTTTCATCAGCGGTTCGAGCAGGATGGGACCGGCTTTTTTGAACGCATCTTTCAAGGCGAAAATGCCGGCCATACGGAACGCGAGTTCATTCGAGTCCACTTCGTGGAAGCTGCCATCCACGACCTCGACCTTGATGTCAATGACTTGGTAGCCGCAATACACGCCGCCCTTGATGGCCTCTTCGATGCCGCTGATGACCGCTGGAATATATTCCTTCGGGATCGTGCCGCCGACAATTTCGTCAACGACTTCCACGCCCTTGCCGGTTTCATTCGGCGCGACGGTGATGCACGCGTGGCCGTATTGGCCCTTGCCGCCGGACTGACGGATGAACTTGCCTTCGCCTTCCGCCGGCTTCGTGATGGTTTCGCGATACGCGATCTGCGGCGCGCCGGTGTTGGCCTCGACTTTGAATTCGCGCTTGAGGCGGTCAATGATGATTTCCAAATGGAGTTCACCCATGCCCGCGATGATGAGCTGGCCGGTTTCTTCATTCGTAAAACAGCGGAACGTCGGATCTTCTTCCGCGAGGCGCTGCAAACCTTCGGACAATTTGTCGCGGTCGGCCTTGGTCTTTGGTTCGACGGCCATGCTGATGACCGGTTCCGGGAACGTCGGCGGTTCGAGCGTCACGTCGTAATCCTCATTGCACAATGTGTCACCGGTCGTGATGTTGCGCAGACCGACGAGCGCGGCGATGTCGCCGGCATAAACTTCGTTGATGTCCTTGCGTTCGCTGCCTTGGATAACCATGAGGCGGCTGACGCGTTCGCGTTTGCGCGTGCGCGGATTGTAAATCGTGTCGCCTTTTTTGAGGTGACCGGAATAAACGCGGAAGAAAACCAATTTGCCCGCGTAAGGATCAGTCCAGAGCTTGAATGCGAGCGAACAGAATTTTTCATTGTCGTCCGTCGGCACTTTGACCACGACATCCGTGCCAAGTTCGTGACCTTCCGCGCCGGGAATGTCCAGCGGACTGGGCAGATAATCAATGACGGCGTCCACCAAAACTTGGACGCCTTTTTTCTTGAACGCGGAACCGCACAGCACGGGAACCAGTTCAATCTTGCAAGTGAGTCGGCGGATCGCCGCCTTCAAAACTTCGGGCGTGATCGGTTTTTCTTCCAAAACCAATTCCGCAATGGCGTCGTCCTTGTTCGAGACGGCGTCAATCAATTCCGCGAGCGCGGCCTTGGCACGTTCCTGATCTTCCGGCGCGATTTCCTTGATCTCATAATTAAGACCTTCATTCGCCTCGCCCGGACCCCAATAAATCGTCTTCTGGTTGACGACGTCAATGACGCCTTCAAAACCGCCCGTGACCGGTTTGCCTTCAGCTTCGGTCGGACCTTGGCCGAGCGGTAGAAAAACCGGGAACGCATACGCCTTGAGCTTCGTGCGCATATCGTTCAACGCGTTTTCAAAATTCGCGCCCGTGCGATCCATCTTGTTGACGAACGCGATGCGCGGAACATTATATTTGGTCGCCTGCCGCCAGACGGTTTCGGACTGCGGCTGCACGCCGGCCACGCCGCAGAACACGGCGACTGCGCCGTCGAGCACGCGCATGGAGCGTTCGACCTCGGCCGTGAAATCAACGTGGCCGGGCGTATCAATGATGTTGATGCGATGCGGTACGTTGTTGAACGCCTTGAAGATTTTGTCTTCGCCCGGCTTGGCGGTCTTCTGCGTCCAGAAACAGGTGACGGCGGCGGACGTGATCGTGATGCCGCGTTCCTTTTCCTGTTCCATCCAGTCGGTCACAGTGTTGCCGTCATCCACGTCACCGATTTTGTGGATGAGACCGGTGTAAAACAAAATACGTTCCGTCGTCGTCGTCTTGCCGGCGTCAATGTGCGCGGCGATGCCGATGTTGCGGGTGCGTTCCAGCGTGTATTCACGGTTGGGCGAATTGGGGGATTTGACTTCAGCGCTCATAGTGCTCATGGTTTCAAACTTAAATTATAACACAATCTGTTCTGGGAACAAAAAACGCCCCGGCGATTTCCGTCGGGGCGTGTTTTGAAAAACTTTCTACCAACGGAAATGCGCGAATGCCTTGTTGGCCTGCGCCATCTTGTGAACCTCGTCCCGCTTGCGAATGGCGTTCCCCTGCCCTTGAAAGGCTTCGAGGATTTCCGCCGCGAGCGCGGCCTTCATCGGCACGCCTTTTTTGGCGTCCGCAAAATCCACGATCCAGCGCAAGGCGAGCGCGTTCTGGCGTTCCGCNNCGCGGCTTGGCGTTGTCCACCGCGCGCTGCAAAATTTCAATCGGGTTGCTCGCCGGATTTTTTTCCGAGATGGAGTCGAACGCGCCGTAGACGATGCGTTGCGCCGTGCTCTTTTTGCCGGAAACCATCACGGTGTTCACGAGGCGGCTGACCAGCGTGTTCTGGTATTTGCCGTCCTTGGCCAGAGGCCGTTTGGTTGCTGAATGTCTGCGGGACATAATTATTTATTTCTTAAAATTATTTCGCGGGCGCGGCGGCTTTTGCGGCCTTCGGTTTCTTCACGCCGTATTTGGAGCGGCTCACGCGGCGTTTTTCCACGCCAGCGGCGTCCAACGTGCCGCGCACAATGTGATAACGCACACCGGGCAAATCTTTCACACGACCACCGCGCACAAGCACGATGCTGTGTTCCTGCAAATTGTGACCTTCGTCCGGGATGTAGGCGATAATCTCGTAGCCGTTCGTCAAACGAACCTTCGCGACTTTACGCATCGCCGAGTTGGGCTTCTTCGGCGTGCGCGTCATCACTTGGATGCACACGCCACGACGAAACGGTGAATTTTCCAAGGCAGGCGACTTGGATTTATACTTAACTTTATTGCGGCCCTTGCGGACCAGTTGGTTGATTGTCGGCATTTGCGTTAAATTCGCGGTAAAATTACCGTTTCAGCTTTTGGAGAAACGGAGCGCGGAATATATCAAACGCGCTCGTTGTGGCAACATTATTTTCCAGCTTTTTTGGAAGAGCCGCACAAAATCGCCTCTCGTCCAAATTTTACCGAACCTTTTTCCGTCGCCAACCGGCGATTAACATGCCGTTGCCGTTTAAATCCTGAGGCCAGACCATCACCTGCGAAAACTTTTCCACGATGCGTTCTTCGAACTTAATGGCATCCCAAGTTAGCGGCTCAAAATCTGGCTGGCTCGCGTTGAAATGTTTGACCACCTCTGTCGTCTCCGCACACGTCAACGTGCAAACCGAGAAAATCAATTTGCCGCCCGGCTTCACGCTCGGCGCAACATTTGCCAGCAAGTTTTTTTGAATTGCCGAAAGCTCGCGCACGTCGTTTGGCTCGGTGGTCCAGCGCGCCTGCGGATTGCGCTGCCAAGTTCCGATGCCGCTGCACGGCGCGTCCACCAGCACGCCATCAAATTTAGTTTTCGTCGGCAGTTTTGCGCCACCGTCCCAATGAGCCGAGCGGTAGTTGAACACCTTCGCCCGGCCTGCCCGGCGCTTGAGCTTGGTCAAACGCCATTCCGCGCGGTCGCTGGCCCAGAGCATTCCTTTGTTCTGCATCAAATCTGACAGGTGCAATGTTTTTCCGCCTTCACCCGCACAAGTGTCCCACCACGTTTCGCCCGGCTGCGGATCGCACAGCAAACCGACGACCTGCGACGCGATGTCCTGGATCTCAAATTCGCCCGCGTGAAATTCCGGCGTCTTGAACAAATCCTCTTCGCCGCGATACAACAAAGCGTCCGGCAACAGCGGACTGACTTCCGCGCCGGATAAAATTTTTGCCAGCGACTCCGCCGTGCCGCGTTTGGCGCGCAGCCACAATTTCGGTTCGCGCTGCAAGGAGAGCAGCCAGTCGTCGGTGACGTCCATTTCCGCCACCGTCCATGCGGGAACGGCTTTTGCGCGTAGTTCCGAAAACGGCACGCTCGTCTCGTCCGCGCGAAACCGGTCGTTCAACCGCAGCGCCAGCCGCAGCTTGGATTCCACGCCGCGCTCCTCGCGCAGCCAGACGTGCCAGCGGTAATAAATGAAAACCGTCCGGGCGACTTCCGTGGCGTCAAACGGCGCGAGGTCACGCAGCGACTTGAGCACCTGACGCAACGCGGCGTCTGCCGGCTTGTCCTTGCCGGTTTGGCGGATGACTTCCGCCGCAATCTCATGAACAGGTTGAATCATCGTCCGCAGCATACGCAATTATGCGGCGGAAGCACAACGCGGCATCCGGCGAAAAGCAGGCGGCAAACAAATTTTGCGGCCAAAGGGAATACCATTAACAGCGCGGTGGCGGGAAATTTTCATGATTTCTCTGGTATTCTGACACAAGCGTGTCTACTATGTGTCATAACCCCGTTGGAAAGGCTTAAGTTTATGGAGAATAAACAACTCGAAGCCGCGTTAAATGAAATTAACGAACTCAAGGCTACGCTTTCTCTGAAACAGTCGGACATAATTTCCAGTCGGTTGGCGGCAATCGTAGATTCTTCGGACGACGCCATCATCGGCAAAGACCTCAACGGCATCATCACCAGTTGGAACCACGGCGCGGAAAAGATTTTTGGCTACACGTCCGCCGAGATGGTGGGGACTTCCATCATGCGATTGATTCCCGCAGACCGGCAGACCGAAGAAAGTTTTATTCTGGGAAAAATCCGGAGCGGTGAAAAGGTGGATCACTTCGAGACGCGGCGTCAGACTAAGGACGGACGCCTGATTGATGTCTCGGTCTGCGCCTCGCCCATCAAGGACGCCACCGGCCAAGTCATCGGCGCGTCCAAGATTGCGCGCGACATCACCGAACGCAAGCTCACGGAACGGGCGTTGCTGCAGAGCGAAGCGCGGCTAAATTTTGTTTTGCAAACAAGCCATATCGGAGCCTGGGAACTCTCCTTGACGGACAAGACCGCGCATCGCACGCTAATTCATGCAAATATTTTTGGTTATGACACGTTGGAGTCGGTCTGGACTCGCGGGAAATTTCTTGAACACGTCCTTCCGGAGGACCGTCCGAAAGTGAATGAGAGTTTCCACGCGGCGGCGGCCATATGCGGAAACTTAAACTTTGAATGCCGCATCCGCCGCGCCGATGGCGAAACGCGGTGGATCTGGGTGGCCGGCGGCCATGAACTCGACTCCGCTGGCAAAGCCGCACATATATCCGGCCTTGTACAGGACATCACGGAACGCAAACTTGGAGAAGCGTTACTGCTGGAGCGTGAGCAGCAACTACGCCTCTTCGCGGAGCACAGCCCGGCGGCCATCGCCATGTTCGACCAGAACATGAAGTATCTGGTCGTCAGCCAACGTTGGAAGAGAGATTTCAATCTCGGCGACCAATCCATCATCGGGCTAAGTCATTACGAGGTTTTTCCGGAAATCCCGCAGCACTGGAAAGAAGTTCACCGGCGCTGCCTGGCGGGCGCGGTCGAGAAATGCGACGAAGAACCCTTTAGGCGCGCGGATGGCACGACCAACTGGATTCGCTGGGAAGTCCGGCCTTGGCGGCGGCCGAACGGCGTGATTGGCGGCATCATCATCTTTTCCGAAGATATCAGCGCCCGCAAACAGTCGGAGACGGAATTGCGCTGGAAAACGGCCTTCCTTGAGGCGCAGGTCAGTGCCTCACCCGACGGCATTCTGGTGGTGGACAGACACAATAAAAGAATCTTGCAAAACCAACGGCTCATCGAGTTGTTTCACGTTCCCAAAGAAATTGCTGAAGACGATGATGACTCCAAGATGTTGCGGCACGTCACCGCCCAGATGAAAAACCCGGAGCAGTTTTTTAAGCGGGTGGAGCAACTGTATGCGCACCCGGATAAGATTGGCCGGGACGAAATTGAACTGGCCAACGGGATGACTTTAGACCGTTACTCATCGCCTGTGCTGGACGAGGCTGGGAATTATTACGGAAGAATCTGGGCGTTTCGGGACATCACCGAAAGCAAGAGGGCGGAAGCGTCGTTGCGATTGCTTGAATCCGCGATCAAACAGACCAAAGAGTCCGTTATGATCACGGAGGCCAACCTCGATTTGCCCGGGCCCAAAATCATCTTTGTGAATCCCGCCTTCACGCAGATGACTGGCTACACGACGGAGGAAGTCATCGGCAAGACGCCTAGGATTTTACAGGGGCTGGGCACGGACCGCACGGTTTTGAAACGCCTCCGAGAAAATCTCGAACGGGGTGAAGCGTTTGAAGGCGAGGTCATCAACCACCGGAAAGGCGGAAAAGAATTTGACATGGAATGGCAGATCGCGCCCCTGCGCGACGCCAGCGGGAAAATCACGCACTTCGTGGCCACGCAGCGCGACATCACCGAACGCAAAAAACTCGAGGCGCAATTCCGCCAGTCGCAGAAAATGGAAGGCATCGGGCAACTGGCCGGCGGCGTGGCGCACGACTTCAACAATATTCTGGCCATCATCCAGATGCAGTCTGAACTGATGAAAAGCAGCGGCGGCCTTTCCGCCAGCCAAGCGGAATTCGCCGACGAGATCGGCCACACCGTCCAGCGCGCCGCCGCGCTCACGCGCCAGTTGCTCTTGTTCAGCCGCCGCGAAGTGTTTCAGCCGCTCGATCTGGACTTGAGCACATCCATCACCAGCACCGCAAAAATGTTGGGGCGCATCCTTGGCGAAAATATCCAGATGCAACTCAAGCTCGCGGCGCAGCCGATGTTCATCCACGCCGACGCCGGCATGATCGATCAAATCTTGTTGAACCTCACGGTCAACGCCCGCGACGCCATGCCCAACGGCGGGCAACTAGTCATTGAGACTTCCGGCGCGGAATTCGACCAATTTGCCGCGGCGCAATCTGCCCAGGCGCGCATTGGTTCCTATGTGCGCTTGAGCGTGAGCGACAGCGGCTGCGGCATTCCGCCGGAAATCCTGCCCAAGATTTTTGAACCGTTCTTCACCACCAAGGATGTCGGCAAGGGCACCGGCCTCGGACTGGCGACCGTCTTTGGCATCGTGAAACAACATCAAGGCTGGATCAACGTGTATAGCGAAATGAATCACGGGACGACCTTCCGCATTTATCTCCCGCGACTCGCCAAAAATGGCGGCCAAAAGTCCGCGCAACCAACACTGGCAACCTTGCGCGGCGGCCATGAGACGATTTTGCTGGTGGAAGACGACCCGCCGTTGCGCTTGTCCGTGAACATGGCGCTTTCCCAACTTGGCTATCGCATCCTTGAAGCCCCGACCGGAGTCAAAGCTTTGGAAGTCTGGCATGAAAACCGCAATAAAATCAGTTTGCTGCTGACAGATTTGGTAATGCCCGACGGGATGACCGGAAAAAATCTGGCGCAACACATCCTGCAGGAAAATCCCAAGCTGAAAGTGATTTTCATGAGCGGTTACAGCGCCGAGGTGGTCGGCAAGGATTTTCCATTAAAAGAAGGCGTCAATTTCCTCACCAAGCCATTTCAGGCCGTCAAGCTCGCGCAAGCCGTCCGGAACAGTCTGGATCAGCCCGCCTGATCAGGCAGGAAACTAGGGCGGCATTTTACAACGCCAACCTTGTCTTAAACTTTCGCGACGAGTTGCCGTAGAGCATACCGTTCATTCGTTCTGGCGCACCGCGATAAAACTTTTGGTGAGCCCGAACCATTTCTCCCGGTGAATCTCGCAATCGGGAAAAAGTTCCCTGACCTCGCGCAGGCTTAACAGGCGCAATTCCCCGGCCAGTTGCTTGAGTTCAATGTTGTCGCCGCTGCGAAACAATCCGCGAAATGAAAAGACCGGCAGCAATTTTCTGGCGAGGCTCAATGGTAAAAAATGGACAAATGCCGTCACGAAATGCGGCTCGATGGGAAACCAGCGGTTGGGCGTCTGCACAAACAGATTTTTCCCCACCCGCCGGATTTCCGCCGCAAAGCGTTTTTGATTTTCAAATGTGTGCAGATGCTCGATGACGCTGTTGCTGTAACCGATGTCGAAACTTTTGTCCGCATATCTCAACGCGCAACCATCGCCCAACTCTTCGACGTATCTTTTGGGCCAGGGCGACGCGGCGCCCTTTTGGTCGGGGTTCAACAGGGTGATTTGCGATTCAATCGGCACGACGCCGTCCCAATCCGAGGGGAATCCGCCCACATCGAGGATGCGCGTCGTCACGCCCGGCTGGAACAGTTTTATGAACAGCTCAATGCGCCGCCGTCGGAATCCCGGCTGGAAAAAACTGTAAAATTCATAGATGCCGAACGCCATAACTCATGGTTCTTGCCCTGGCTAAACCGCCGTAAATTTTTTGCGGTGAATTTGCCTTATGCTCTCGCGACGAGTTGCCGCAATACATACGGCAAAATGCCGCCGTGCTGGTAATAGTCAATTTCGATGGGCGTATCAATGCGGCAGCGGACGTTCACGTTTTCTACGGAACCGTCTTTGCGGGTGATCTTCAGTGTCAAATCTTGCTGCGGCTTGATGTTCGCGTCGAGGCCTACAATGTCGTAGGTCTCCGTGCCGTCGAGCTTCAAGGTCTGCGCGGTCGTGCCGTCCTTGAATTGCAACGGCAGCACGCCCATGCCAACGAGGTTGCTGCGGTGGATGCGCTCGAAGCTCTGTGCCACGACAGCTTTGACGCCGAGGAGGTTCGTGCCTTTCGCCGCCCAGTCGCGCGACGAGCCAGTGCCGTATTCCTGTCCGGCTAAGATGATGAGCGGTGTGCCGGTTTTTTGATACGCGATAGACGCGTCGTAAATGCTGACTTGTTCGCCGGACGGCTGCAATTTGGTCACGCCGCCTTCCACGCCAGGAACCATGAGGTTTTTGATGCGGACGTTCGCAAACGTGCCGCGCGTCATCACGCGGTCGTTGCCGCGGCGCGAACCGTAGCTGTTGAAATCTTCCGCGGCGACGCCGTTCTCAACGAGGTATTTGCCGGCGGGTGTGCTCTTCTTGAACGAGCCAGCGGGCGAAATGTGGTCGGTCGTCACGCTGTCGCCGAAAATGCCGAGCGCACGCGCACCGGTGATGGGCTTGATGCTGCCGGGCGTGAGCGAGAAATTTTCGAAGAACGGCGGCTCTTGGATATAAGTGGACTTGCGATCCCATTCATAAACATTTCCGGTGCTGGAGGAAATTTCATTCCACTTCGGATTCTGCGCGGCGAAATCTTTGTAGAGCTTGCGGAACACTTCCGGTTGCAACGCGGCTTGCATGAGGTCGCGAACTTCCTTGAGGCTCGGCCAGATGTCGCGCAGGTGAACGGGCCTGCCGTCTTTGCCGGTGCCGAGCGCGTCGTTGGCGAGGTCAATATCCACGCGGCCTGCGAGCGCGAACGCGACGACGAGCGGCGGCGACATNNCCTCGAAATTGCGGTTGCCGGAAAGCACGGCGGCGGCGACCAAATTATTTTTGATGACGGCGTCTTCAATGGCCGGATTCAACGGGCCGGAGTTACCGATGCACGTCGTGCAACCGTAGCCGACGAGATTGAAACCAAGCTTGTCGAGATAAGGCTGAAGACCGGTCTTGTCCAAGTAATCCGTGACCACGCGTGATCCGGGCGCAAGCGACGCCTTGACCGAAGCATTCACGGTCAAACCTTTTTCAACCGCCTTCTTCGCAAGCAAACCGGCGGCGAGCATGACGCTTGGGTTGCTCGTGTTCGTGCAGCTCGTGATGGCGGCGATCAGAACAGAGCCGTGACCGATGGTGGATTTGCCGCTGGTGAGTGACACGTCGGCTTTGGTTTTGCCAAGCTCTTCGGCCTTCATGCCAAAACCATTTTCGGTGACGGGCTTGGAGAATGCGGTGGTGAATTCGTTTTTCAGTTTCGGTAATTCAATGCGGTCTTGCGGACGTTTTGGGCCTGCGACGCTGGGCAACACAGTGCCGAGATCCAATTCGATTTCCTGCGAATAGACGACTTCGCCTTTCTTCGGTATACCCCAGAGGCCTTGCGCCTTGTAATAATTTTCGTAGGTCTTGACGGCTTCGTCACTGCGGCCGGTGGCACGCAGATAATTCGAGCACTCGGCATCAATCGGGAAGAAGCCCATCGTCGCGCCGTATTCGGGTGCCATGTTCGCGATGGTCGCGCGATCTACGAGGGGCAATGCCGCCGCACCAGGACCGAAGAACTCGACAAACTTGCCGACGACTTTGGCCTTGCGAAGAATTTGGGTGACCGTGAGCGCCACGTCCGTGGCGGTGACACCTTCACGAATCGCGCCGGTCATGTGAACGCCCACGACATCCGGCGTCAGAAAATAAACCGGCTGGCCGAGCATGCCCGCTTCCGCTTCAATGCCGCCAACGCCCCAGCCGACGATGCCTAGGCCGTTGATCATCGTCGTGTGCGAGTCCGTGCCGACCAGTGTGTCGGGATAATAAACGTCGCCCGCGTTCAAGACGCCCTTCGCCAAGTATTCCAAATTCACCTGGTGCACGATGCCGATGCCGGGCGGGACGACCTTGAACGTATCGAACGCCTGCATGCCCCATTTGAGAAATTGATAGCGCTCGCGGTTGCGCGTGAATTCCAGATCCAGATTTTTCGCGAGCGAATCCGCGCCGCCGGCAAAATCCACCTGCACAGAATGGTCCACGACCAGGTCCACCGGCACGAGCGGCTCGATGATTTTTGGATTCTTGCCGATTTTCGCGACGGCGGTCCGCATCGCGGCCAAGTCCACAAGTAGCGGCACACCGGTGAAATCTTGCAACACGATGCGCGCGACGACAAACGGGATTTCCGCCGTGCGCGTCTCGTTCGCTTGCCAGTTGGCGAGTTCCCTGATGTTCGCTTCGTGGACTTTCTTGCCGTCGCAATTGCGCAGCACTGATTCCAGCACGAGCCGGATGGACACGGGCAGTTTGGAGATCGGGCCGACGCCGGCTTTTTCGAGCGCGGGCAACGAATAAAATTTCCCCAGCTGGCCGTTGCCCAGTTCAAAGGTTTGCAAAGTTCCGAAAAGATTATGTGAGGTGCTCATTTAATTCCTTAAAAGTAACAGGGTAAAAATGAACACTACGCGCGTCGCTGTCAAGCGAAGCGCGGGGTAATTTGGCGACGGTCAGTTGGCGGCAAATTCCGGGTGAAGCAGTTCGCTGATGCGTTTCATGAGCCGGCTCAGGTCGAGCGGCTTGGTGAAAAAATCCTCCGCGTGCATGGATGCGGTGCGTTTGGTCACGTCACTGGACAGCGCACTCATGAAAATGATTGGGATTTTTTTTGTGGCCGGCTGACGGCGCAAAATCTCACAGACAGAGAGGCCGTCAAGATCCGGCAGCAAAATGTCGAGCAGGATCAAATCCGGCTTGTTTTCCCGCGCCTGACTCAACGCGTGAACCCCGTCGCTCGCCACCAGAAATTCGCAGCCCAGTTTGGCGAGGCGGAACTTCACCAGTTCGATAAAATCGCCCTCGTCATCCACGATCAAAATACGCGGCACCATGCTGACAACCTAGCTTACCTTGCGCCAATCACAAAGACAGCCGGGTTAAATCTGTGTGACAAACGGGAAACGAAATTTCATTTGGCTTGCGGCGGCTGCGGCGGAACGCAAGCGCAAAGCATTGGCTTCTTGCTGATACTCCTTGCCATCCACGACGACGGACAAACCTGTCAGTAAATCTAAACATTCCATATTTGTCTCGCCAACATTCCGAAAAATCACCTCCATCGAAATGTTGGAGGCGGTGGTGAACACGCCATGGTCATCACTCAAAACAAGCTCTAAAGAACTATCGGCAGCTAGCGCCGTGTGTGTGATAGATAAAACTGCGGCCAGAAAGAGAATGGTGGCGAATGTTTTCATAAAGTGAACGGCGGCGGCTGGTGCGGCGGTGGCGGCTGCGGCTGCGGCGGAGCGCCTTTTTGCGCAAAAGGCAAGTCATCGTCGGAATGAACACGTTTGCCCGCCGGGTCAACGATTTCAGCGGTGACGAAGACAAGGATTTCCGTTTCATTCGTATGCTGTCTGTGAAACATCCGCCCCAGCAACGGCACGCTGCCGAGGACCGGTGTGCTGCCTTTGACGATGCTTTTCACGCTCATTCCACCCACCACCACCGTCTGACCATCCCATAGATTCAAGTTCGCCATCATCTGTCGCGTGCTAAACTGCGGCAAAATCACCGGCAATTGCACGCGATCATTTGCCCCTACGACATTCGGAATGTTTGGCGGCGTGGCATAGCCCCAAAATTCCGTCAACGATGGAATGATTGTCAGATTGATCGTATAGCCGTCGGCCAAGATGTAAGGAACCAAATCCAAAACCGGTCCGGTTTCAAATTGACCCATCTGCGGATAGACCGCCCCCCACCGGTTGCTGAGACTTTCCTGCCACGCAAAATTCGTGACCACGGTGATAACTTGGGTTCCCCGCATTTGCGTATGCCGTCCGCTAGTCGTGGTTACCTCCGGCTCGGCCAGAGTTTCAACATCATCGCGCGACTCCAGCGCTTTCAAAATCATTTTCGCGTTCGTTTCGTTGAGAATTCCCGTGAACTGGTTAGTGGTTGTGGAATTGGTTAAGTTCAGAAAACTCCCAAAACTGGCCACGGTTCCCATCGGCACTTCCAGAAACCGCGCCTTGATGTGGATTTGCGGCGCGACCAAGCTGAGCGCTTGGATGGCGCGCTCAATTGTATCCAAATCGGATTCCGTCGCTTTGACAATCAATACTCCCGTCCGGTCAATATAGAAAACCGCTTTGCCTTTGGGTGATTCCCAGTTCACTCCCAACCATGTAAAAAAATTACTGGCCATTTCGCTGGGAGAAAATGCAAGGGTATTGGTGAAGGTGGGGATTCCATGGAACGAACAAACACTTTCCAAACCGGCACGGAGCGTTGTGAGATCAACCCGGAATGTCCGCGTAAAAAGCGTATTCGTGGCCGCAATGTCAGCAGGGCTTTCTTCCGCAAAAACGATTCCAAAATCCTGGATGGAATACTTGATGGGCTTTTCTGCGGTTAAGACAATTGTATCCAAAACGTCCCCCAAAGTGAGGTTGGTTGATGTTAGATTGACTGTGATTGGTAATATGGCGACTTCATTCGTTCCATCAGAAAGGTTATTGATCATAAAATTAATCCCTTTCCCCTCCGGGTCGCGCTGTTTGGCTTGCTGCGACAAATAACGCAACACCTCTTGCAACGGCGTCGCGATAAAGGCGACACGCTCCAAGCGGATGACGGACAACATCCGAACAATTTCCTGCCTACCACCCTGAACTGATTGGGAAATATTGGTGTTGGAAATCGGCACCCGAAGATTGATCATCGTCATTGTATTGATGCCACGGTAACTGCTCATGGTTGTCACCTCTGGTTCAGCCAAAGATTCAGCGCGGGTGCGCTGTTGCAATGCCCGCATCACCTCACTGAAATTTGGATTGGTCAAGATGCCTGTGACCGTGGTTGTGTCAGCATTTGTATTCTGCACCGCAACGACTGGCGGAACGGCCAGCACTGGCAAAGTTTGATTCTCCGCTAAACCCGGCGCACTGCCCATCGGCACGGCGACGGCGGTGAAGGCAAGAATGCCCAGCAGCGAAACCAGCGTCACCCCCGCGTGGCGTGGCGGGTGGAAATCTACCAGCCGCTCGATGCGCTGCCGCAGCGCGTGGCGCGACTCCATGATTCCCACCAAACCCAAACTGGCCAGCGGACGGTTCAACGCAAGCTTCGCCACTTCCAGCAGCGTCGGCGCGTAGGAATCCGCCTGGTCACGCAACGCAAGCATCACCGCGTCGTCCACCGCCTCCTCGCGCACGCGGCGGATGCGCGCGTTCGCCAGCCAAACCAGCGGATGCCACCAGTAAAAAATCTGGAGCAGCGCCTGTAAAAAATTCACCCGCACATCGCGGCGACGCAGATGGATCAGTTCGTGCAGCAGCACCGCGCGCAGTTGCTCGTCTGAAAAATTATCCGTGAGCGATTGCGGAATCAAAATCACCGGACGGAACAATCCACAAACCGCGGGCGACATCGTGTTGGTCGTCAGCTTCGCTTGGACCTTGAATTTCGTGCCGACGATTTTTTGCGCTTCGTCAACCAGCGCAGTAAGTCGTCCGGATGATTTTGCGCGGTGATCTTGCCGTGTGATTTGCCACCAACGCACCAGCAGCCAAAGAAACAAGGCCGAACTGATAGAAACGCAAGAAATCAACAACCACGCGGTTAAATTTATCACCGGCGTTGGCGGAACAAAAACCGGCAGCGGCGTTTGCGGAATGCTCGGTAAAGGTACGCTGTCGTAGGTAACGGTATAATGCATCGCAGGTTTCGCAACGACTGGCGGCGGAGTTTGATGCAGCCACCAAGCCGGACTCGTCGGCAGCGCCAGCGTCGGTGGCACGCATAGTTTCACCAGCACGACCAGCCACAGCGCGTAGCGAATGGATGCCCGCAACTTGCGTAGGAACAAAAATTCAAGCGCAAACAGGGCCGTGATGAGCAGGCTTGACTGCCAAAGCATCGGCCACGCGAATTTCAAAAAGTTTGCGCCCCACTGGTTCGTGCTTTCGATGAAGGAATGCATATCACGCCTTTTTAGATTTGTTTATTTCTTGGCGGATTTTTTCTTTGCCTTGATAAGCGTTTCCAGTTCCGCCAGTTCCGCTGCGTTCAAGTCTCGGCTCTCCAAAAGGCATTGCACCATCGGCGTGAGCGCGCCGTTGAAAGCATGTTTGAGCGCGTAAAAAAGTTCGCCGCTCTGCGCCTGCGCGCGCGTGACGGCGGACTGGTAGATGGTCAGTTTGCCTTCCTTTTTCGCCTTGAGCACGCCCTTGATTACCATGCGATCCATCAGCGTGCGGACGGTCGAGTAATGCCAGCCGGTCGGTTTAAAAAGTTTTTCCTGAATGACGGGCGCGGTGCAGGGTTCAGTTTCCCAAACGGCCTTGATGACAGACCATTCGGACTCGGTCAGTTCCACGGTTGGCTTGGACATGCGCCCAGAATCTCTACAATCGTAAATAATGTCAAGCGCTTAATTTACAAATGTAAATTAAGCGCCAAAGAAAAAGGGCGAAAGGAAAAACCTTTCGCCCTTGCAGAAACTTTCTTACCAGCCTACTTCAACTTCGCCAGCACCGCCTTGATCGCCTCGAAGTTCGGCAAATCTTTCGGCGTCGGCGTTTGTTCGCTGTATTGCACCACGCCGTTTTTATCAATGACGAAGGCCGCGCGCGCGGAAGTGTCACCCACGCCTGCGAGCATCGGGAACACCACGTCGTATTGCTTGGTCACAACTTTGTTCAAATCGCTGGCAAGCGTGAGTTTGATGTTGTTCGCCTTGGCCCACGCCTCCTGCGCGAACGGGCTATCCACGCTGATGGCGATGACGTCCGCACCGGTGAAGGCGTTGAGCCCGTTGGACACGTCGCACAATTCCGTGGTGCAGACGCTCGTGTAAGCAAGCGGGAAAAACAAAACTACGGTATTGGTTTTGCCGAAGTTGTTGCTCAACTTCACGTCCGCGAGGCCGGTCGCGGTCTTGGATTTGAGCGTGAAATCAGGGGCTTTGGAACCGACGGGAATGGGCATAGTTTTTTTGAGTTTGAATTTTAATGGTTAAATCTGCTGCACAGAATTTTGTTCGTTGGACACGCATGTGGCAAATAAATTCTACAATGCTGCCAAAACTTCCGCCGCGTGCTCCTCCGGTTTCACCGTCGGCCAGATTTTTTTAATCTTTCCGTCCGGCGCGATGAGAAACGTGACGCGGTTCGTGCCCATGTATTTCCGGCCCATGAAACTTTTCTCGCCCCACACGCCGTAAGCCTCGACGATTTTTTTGTCCTCGTCCGCGAGCAGCGTGAACGGCAGCTTGAATTTTTCCACGAACTTGTCGTGCGACTTCACCGAATCCGTGCTGACGCCAAAGACGACCGCGCCAGCTTTTTTGAAGTCGGCGAAGTAGTCGCGGAACGCGCAGGCTTCCTTCGTGCAGCCCGGCGTGTCGTCTTTCGGGTAAAAATACAAAATAACGTTCTGGCCTTTGTAATCGGCGAGCGAAATTTTTCCGCCGCCGCTCGTCGCCACGATAAATTTCGGGGCGACACTGCCTTCTTTTAATTTCAGTTCAATTGGTTTGGCCATAAATGTCCTTCAATAAACACGCAGTTTGAAAAATTTCAACTGCAAGTTTCACCTTTCTTCGCCGGCGAACTGGATGGATGCGAGCCAAGCTGCTTCATGCCGTCCCAGACATACAGCAATCCGGAGGCGGCGGTGAATATGCCGGCACCGACGATCCAGATTTTCAGGTAGTGCCTGTGAAAAATAAAATCCCAGCGCAGCAAAATCCAAACAACCGCGATCATTTGGTACACGGTCGCGATTTTCCCGGTGAGGCGCGGATGCACGGTGAGCTTGCCGACCGTGGAACGAACGATGATGACGCCGATCAAAATAATCAGATCGCGCCCGATGATCGTGCCGGTGAGCCAGAGCGGAATTTGGCCGAGGCGCGGCGAATTATCGAAACTCAAAATCACGATGGCCGAGACGAGCAGCAATTTATCCGCGAGCGGATCGAGGATTTTTCCCAGCTCGCTGATTTGATTATAGTGACGCGCGATGTAGCCGTCCACACCGTCCAAAATCGCCGTGATGGCGAAGGCAAGAATCGCCACCAGCCGATGCACTTCGTTGCCAGTTTTGACGTAATAAAGCGTTTCGACGATAAACACCGGAATCAGCAGAATCCGCAGGATGGTGATTTTGTTGGCAGTGGTCATGTCACAGAAAGTTTGACATGAATTTAACGGATTGGCACGGATCGAATGTCGTACGAAGGCCGCAAGGGCAGCGAAGGTTGAAAAATTATTTTTCTTCCCAACTTCGTGGCCTGCGCGCGACACGCTATGCATTCGCATTTAATTATTTTTCTTCCGGTAAATAAACCACCAGAACCAGATCGTCCCCAGCGCACCGCAGCTGGCCGCGCCGANNCGGATGAGATAATACGCGCCGTAAGTTCGCGCGCGCAGTTCCGGCGCGGCCTCGCCGATGATGAGCGCCTTGCGCGCCGGTTCGCCGAATTCCTTCAACCCGCGCACGACGAACGCCAGTGCGAGCCATTTGAAATCGTGCGCGAACAGCAGCGTCACCGGAAACAGCGTGAAGAANNGGAATATAACAGAGCATCGCCGTGACCATTTCAAACGTGACGAGATAACCGAATTGCTGCGCGGTGACGCCGCCGGAATCCATCGCCCATAAAATGATGAACGCATATGGAATGCGTTCGCAGAAGCGGATCAATATATCGCTGACGAGCAGTTCGCGCAGCGCGGGCGTGAAGGTTTTGAAGACACCAAGAAATGAAATGGCCGTGCCGTTTGCATTATTATTTTTCGCAGAAGTTTTTCCATCCGGCTCGAACATGAACCATTGAAACGCCAGCGTCAGCAGGCTCATCATGATGCAGAGCGCGAGTGCGTAATGTACGCCATCCGTCCAGCCGTAGCGCGTCAGCAGCCAGCCGCCGAGGAGCGGGCCGAGCATCATCGGCACGCGCCGAATCATGGATTGCACGCCGACGCCCATCGTATGCCGATGGCTTTGCAGCGACGTGGCGATGACGGAAAGTGTCGCGGGCAACGACAACGCGCTCCACGCGAGAAATAAAAACGAACCGAGCAGCAACGCGAGCCAGCTTTGCCAGACCAAAACCAAAATATAACCGACGATGGAAATCAGACTGAAGAGCAACAGTGATTTTCTTTGTCCCCAATGATCGGTCAGCCAGCCACCAGGATATGCGTAAACCGCGCCGAGCAATGTTTGCAGCGCGTCAAACAGTCCGATGATAAAAATACTGCCGCCGAGCGTCTCGATATATTTTGGCGCGAAGCCGAGCCACAGTTTTTCGCCCGTGCCCGCGAGCAGCAGCGCGACAAGCAGCAGCGACGTGTTCCGTCGTAGCGCAAGAAATTCAGAAATGTTCTTCAGACCCATCGGCGAAAAAATTTGGCAGGAATTTCAAGGTTTGGCACGAATTGAATTTAGCCTTTTTGCCACGTGTGAAAAAACTTTGAAAAAAAGTTGAAGCGTTAGGTCGTTGAATTATAAATTGGCCCAGAGGCAATTTTCCGGTTCAACCAATTACGATCAAATAAAAATGCAACGACTCATCGAAGGCGTCCACAAATTCCAGACCGACCAGTTTGGGAATTACCAGAAACTTTTCCGCAAGCTGTCGCAGGAAGGACAGAATCCGCACACACTCTTCATCACTTGCTCAGATTCGCGCGTGCTGGCGGAACTCATCACGCAGAGCAAGCCGGGCGATTTGTTCGTCGTGAAAAACGTCGGCAACATCATTCCGCAGTCCAATGTGACGGGCAGCACCAATTCGACCGCCGCCGCGATTGAGTTTGCCGTCGAGACGTTGCGCGTCAGCGACATCGTGGTCTGCGGCCATTCGCAATGCGGCGCGATGGCCGCGCTGCTCGGCAACCTGCCAAATGGCCAGTCCATGCCGCATCTGCGCGAGTGGTTGAAGCTCGCCACGCCGGTTCGCGAAATCATCCAGTCGCAATACGCGCACCTCAGCGACGAAGCCGTGCGCATCAATACCGCCGGCGAGGAAAATGTTTTGTTCGGCCTCGAAAATCTGCACAGCTATCATTGCGTGCAGGAACGGCTGATGGACGGCTCGCTGCGATTACACGGCTGGTTCTTCAAAATCGCCACGGCGGAACTTTTCGCCTACGACCCGGAAACGAAACAATTTTTGCCGCTCGGAACGGAAAAATAAAAAACGGTGAGGTGAGCGTCCTTGCGAGCACGCTCGCCCCACCAAGTTCAGCGTGCTTCGTTTGGACAAAACGGTTTTCGTTTGTTAGCCTCCGAACCATTTTATGAGTTTGGAAAACAAAGAAACCACCGCGCCCGCGCCGTCTGATTTCATCCGCGACATCGTGGCGAAACACGTCGCCGAACAGAAATATCCGCGCATCCACACGCGCTTTCCGCCGGAGCCGAACGGTTATCTGCACCTCGGCCACGCGAAAAGCATCTGCTTGAACTTCGGCATCGCACGCGAGTTCGGCGGCGTCTGCAATCTCCGCATGGACGACACGAATCCCGCGAAGGAAGACGTCGAATATGTGGATTCGATCCAAGCAGACGTGAACTGGCTCATCGGTGATTGGGCGGACAAAGAACTTGGCTTGAAACCAAAAGGCAAGACGCCGGATGTCATCGCCGAAGAAGGCAAACGCGATTTTTTTCTGCCGGCGGTCACAAAATCGGAAATCGGAAATCGGAAATCGGAAATCTTTGAGCCATTTTACGCGAGCGATTATTTCGACCAGATTTACGATTACGCGGAACAGTTGATCGAACGCGGCCAAGCCTTCGTCTGCGATCTGTCGCCGGCGGACATGGAATTTTATCGCGGCGCGCCGGATCGGCCGGGCAAAGATTCGCCGTTCCGCAATCGCACGCCGGAAGAAAATCTCGATCTGTTCCGCCGCATGCGCGACGGCGAATTTCCCGACGGTGCGCGCACGCTCCGCGCGAAGATTGACATGGCATCGCCGAACATCTGGCTGCGCGACCCGATCATTTATCGCATCAAGCACGCCGAGCATCATCACACCGGCGCGAAATGGAAAATTTATCCGATGTATGATTTCGCGCACGGCTTGAGCGATTACATCGAAGGCGTTACGCACAGCATCTGCACTTTGGAATTTGAGGTGCATCGTCCGCTTTACGACTGGATTCTCGAATCGCTCGGCCTGCCGCGCGCGTTGCCGAAACAATATGAATTCGCGCGGCTCAATTTAAGTTACACGCTGTTGAGCAAACGCAAGCTGCTCCAGCTCGTCGAAGAAAAAATCGTCACCGGCTGGGACGATCCGCGCATGCCGACGATTTGCGGCATCCGTCGTCGCGGCGTGACGGCGGAAGCGTTGCGCAACTTTGCGTATAATATTGGCATCACAAAATTCAACGGACTTACGGACGTGGCCGTTTTGGAACACGCCATTCGCGAAGACTTGAACAAGCGCGCGTTGCGCCGGCTCGCCGTGTTGCGACCGTTGAAAATTGTCATCACGAATTTTCCCGAAGGCAAAGACGAGGAACTCGACGCCGTCAACAATCCCGAAGACGAAAGCGCGGGACGCCGGAAAATTCCGTTCAGCCGCGAAATTTTTATCGAGCGCGACGACTTTCAGGAAATTCCGCCGCCGAAATTTTTCCGACTGAAACCCGGCGGCGAAGTGCGCTTGAAATACGCCTACATTATCAAGTGCGACGAAGTGGTGAAAGACGCCAGCGGTAACCTCACCGAACTGCGCTGCACCGCCGACCTCAACAGCAAGACCGGCGGCGCGACCTCCGCGCGCAAGGTCAAGGGCACGATCCATTGGGTGAGCGCCGCGCATGCGCTGGATGCCGAGGTGCGCCTTTACGACCGCCTCTTCACCGAAGCCGAGCCGGAAANNGCGAAACCGGAATTGCGCTATCAATTCGAGCGCATCGGCTATTTCACGTTAGACAAAGATTCCAATTCGCAAAAAATAATTTTCAACCGGACAATCACGTTGAAAGACACTTGGGCGAAGGAAGTGCAGAAGGGATAACGGCTAAAAAAGCTATGGCGTCATTCCTAAAATATTTAAGACGTCATCCCTTTGCCGTTGATGCCTATTTTGACAAGGTAGTCGCTGTTTCATTTGCTTTTCCCGAAACTGTCCTCCGACCTTTGGTTCCTAAAGAGTTGGAGATTGATACCCACTTGGGGTTTGGTTTCGTGACGACCGCGATGGTGTGGACCCGAAAGCTGCGACCCGCAGGATTCCCGACTTTTCTAGGACAAGATTTTTTTCTCGTTGGATATCGCGTGTTCACCTGCCTGCGCGACGACTCCGGGCGACGGCTACGCGGACTTTACATCATGCGCAGCGAAACCGACAAGCACCGCATGGCGCGAGCCGGCAATCTATTCACCAGCTACCGTTATCGTCAGGTGAATGTAAAGATAGTGAAGTCCGGCGCAGAAACACGCGTTGAAACTTCGTTCAACGATAAACCGACGCTAGACATTACCTTTGAATCTTCTTCCGATACGTCCACCTTACCTGCGGGATCTCCGTTCGGCGATTGGCACACCGCCAGACAGTTCGCCGGGCCGATGCCGTTCACCTTCAGCGCCGAAGATGATGAAACTTTTGTCGTGATCGAAGGAAGCCGACAAAGCTGGGTGCCGCGACCTGTCACGATAAAACATTGGCAAGTCGGTCTGTTCAACGAGCCAACTTTCCTCAGCACAAAGCCAATCCTCGCCAATGCGTTTTCAACTCAAGACGTCTCCTATCACTGGAAAAAAGGACGGATTGTCCGTCCCGGAGGCAACGCATGAAAGCACGCAGCCATTGGCAAGGCATGATGACCATCGCTCGATTTAACTGGCCGTTTTACGTCGCTGCGGTTTTGGTTTTGCTTGCCACGATCTGTGGGCTACTTTTGCTTTCTGCATTCGCTAATAAAATTATTTGCGGGGTCGCGCTGGCGGGTGCCGCTTATTTTGTGTTGGGTTCTTTGGGAGTTTCGCATTTGGTTTATGACCGCTCGGATTTGTATCAGTGGGGCTGGCTTGATCGAGCATTCCGTGGCTTGAATATACGACAGGCGATTTTCTGTCATTCTGGTTTTGATGAAACCTCGGCGGAGCTGAGGGAAAAGTTCAGTAAAGTGTCATGGCAAATTCTTGACCACTTTGACGAAAAACAAATGACCGAGGCATCCATTCGTCGGGCGCGAGCATTGTTTCCACCGACTTTAGGAACATTGCCTGCACGTTACGATGTCTGGCCCATGGCTGTAGAATCAGCCGACTTGGTGCTTGGGTTACTAGCCATCCATGAATTGAGAAGTGAAGCCGAACGGAGTCTTTGGTTCAAAGAGTCGAAGCGGTGCCTGCGCCCCGGCGGACGTGTCGTGCTCGTTGAGCATGTGCGTGACGCGGCAAATTTTTTCGCGTTCGGTCCGGGATTTGTCCATTTCCATTCGCCGGCGAGTTGGCGGCGGTGTTGGGAAACTGCGGGTTTTCATCTCGCTGATGAATTTCGTGTAACTCCGTTTGTCCGGATTTTTGTCTTGAGCAAACCATGATCGAAACATTGAACATGCTGGTGCGAATTGCTGGGGCGATTCTCATCATGCTGGCGGCATTGCATGTGCCGATTGGACGCCACCTCAAATGGCGTGAAGAAAGCGCACGGCTAAGTCCAGCCAATGCGACCATCTTTCATGTGCATACGTTCTTCATTTGCTTCGTGCTGGTGATGATGGGACTGCCTTGTTTATTGGAACCTTCAGTTCTGCTAGAGAAATCTCACGCTGGCGCGTGGCTGGCGTGGTCGTTTTCAGCTTTCTGGACCACGCGACTTTTTGTTCAGTGGTTTGTATTTCCAAAAAAGCTTTGGCGAGGCAATCGGATGGAAACCTTTGCGCACATTGGTTTTTCGATTCTGTGGATAACGTTATCCGCACTATTCACCGCTTGCGGCTTTTGGCAGGTGGGTTGGCTGAAATAATGCCTCACGGCTTCGGAGTGAAAAGCGCCCAATGCCAAATTAACGTCACGAAACCCAGATTCAAGATTACCATCCCGACGGCGGAAATCAACAGCTCCTCGGCCAAGATAATTTCCAACGTGTTCATGGCTACAAGCGCTGACGTCTGCAGAGCGGCGCATCCCACCGACTGCAATCCGGTGAATGCCCAGATACCGAGCAACACTTCCAATAGACCAATCACCTTGGTGAAAACTCCTGCGTTAGTTGCTCCAAAAATTTTGCCGATAATCAGGCGATGTCGGGGAATGCCGTTGAGAATCTTGCTGTAGAACCCGTGGAAAACCCAAACAGACCCAATTAAAATTTGGGAACCTGTATGGAACACGTTTGATTGGATAAATGAATTCACCGGTACATCTGGCTTATTTACGAATAATTTATCAGGTCGCTGACCACCACGTCCATTGTCAAAAATCAAACTGGCAATTAAGAAAAAGGAGGGTTTGTTCTAGTCATGCCTGACGACACGTTCAAAGAATTTGTGCTCGACCAGTTGGGCGCGTTGCCGGAGTTGCGCGCGCGGGTGATGTTCGGCGCGCATGGCCTTTATGCCGGCTTTTGAATTGGATTTTTCCGGTTGGCGGCATATTTTGTCGGGGACATGGAAACCGTTTCATCCTTTTTGGATCTGGCCTTTCTGGGTTTCGTCGCGCTGTTTCCGCTGGTCAATCCCATCGGCACGGCGCTCGTGCTGGATCCGTTTTTGCATCAATTGAAGCGGGCGGAACGCAAAATCGCGGCGGCAAAAATCGCGGTTTATTGTTTTCTCATCTGCACGGTGACGTTACTCGTGGGCAGCTGGCTGTTCAAATTGTTCGGCATTTCCTTGCCAGTGGTGCGGATCGCCGGTGGCATCTTGATCTGCCGCGCGGGCTGGCAATTGCTTTCGCCCGATGATGTATCGCAAAGTTCTGCCGAGACTTCCAGCCCCGGCCAGCACCGGGACGTGGAAGATATTCTATTTTATCCGATGGCGTTTCCGATGACGACGGGGGCGGGTACGATTTCGGTGCTGCTCACCTTGAGCGCGCATACGAGCGAAGCGGACTTGTGGTCGCATCTGCTCAATCTGTCAGCCATTTTTCTGGCGGTGGTGGTGATGAGCCTTTTGATTTATTTCTGCTACGCGTTCACCCCGACCATTCTGGGCAAATTGGGCGCACGCGGCGAACAAATCGTGAACCGTCTGAGCGCGTTTCTGGTTTTTTGCGTCGGCCTCCAGATCGCGGCCACGGGCTTGCAACATTTGTTCAAGGGAATATCAATCAATGGCGAATGATTCGTTCAAAGAATTTGTGCTCGACCAGCTGGGCGCGTTGCCGGAGTTGCGCGCGCGGGCGATGTTCGGCGCGCATGGAATTTATTGCGGCGATAAATTCTTCGGGATTCTGGACGAGGGGCGGTTGTTCTTCAAAACGGACGCGGCAAGCGTGGCAGATTACACGGCGCGCGGCATGGGCGCGTTCACTTACGAGTCGAAGGGCAAGCGGCTGACGATGGCGTATCACGAAATGCCGCCGGAGGTGCTGGAAAATGCGCCGGAACTCACGTCGTGGGCGCGCAAGGCCATCGAAATCGCCTCAAGCAAAAACAAAAAGAAACCGGCCAAACTGGAATCAAAACGGAAGATTTTACCCGTTGCCAAAAAGTACAAACGTGTTTAGATAACCGCAGTTAAAAAAACAAACCCTGATATATGCTTTATTACACCTTGATTTTTCTGCTCATCGCGTTGCTGGCCGGCGCGCTCGGGTTGTTCGGCATCGCCGGCATTGCGATGACCATCGCACGGGTTTTGTTCGTCATCTTCCTGATCGTGTTCATCGTTTCATTGCTTCAACGCGGAAAGCGATAATGTGCTTGAGCCGGTTTCATCAGCCAGACGGCGCGCCCGAAAGCTTCGGATAACCGGCGTCATCGTGCTGGCGCTGGGATTTGCCGGGGCGGGAATTATTTACTGGCTGGGAACGCGTTCGCCGGACGTGAGCGACGACCTTTCAATGGCCGGCTATGACCGGGCCGCCGAGCGGCAAATGGAAATCCTTTACGGCAAGCAGGGCGAACTCATCGAGGACTGGTCGAACGACCTGAAACAACCGGGCACGCAGGCGATCATCATCGTCGTGGCGGCGGCGCTGATTGCGGGCGGCTGTTTTTATTTCGCGCGGCTGCTGGATTCCGACGAAACCGGCTGACGACTGGTTCAGAGAATTTTGCCTCGCCAAAATGCCGGACAGACTGCGCCGCATTGTCCCACAATTCATTTTTCGTTTATAAAACAAGACAGGGACGGACACCTCCTTCGGAAAATCATTTGTAAAAATGACACTTGTAAACTACGGTCTGGCTACCATCGGATCAGACAATCATCGGCGGGAGGCATCATGGAAAAAATTGCGATTGAAAAACGGCTGGGCATTTCGGTGAAAAACTGGCGGACGCAACTGGCGATTCCGCAGGACGAGCTGGCGCGGCGCTCAGGCTTTCACCGGAGCTATATTTCCGATGTGGAGCGCGGGGCGCGCAATGTCTCGCTCAAAGGCATCGAAAAACTTTCGGAGGCGCTGGGCATTTCCATCCAGACGCTCTTTGCCGATGTGGACAGCAAGTCGGCCTCCACGCCGCTCCGCACGGATGAAATGGTGGACATCCTGCTCGTGGAGGACAATGAAAACGACATGTTCCTGACGATGCAGGCGTTGAAGAAAGCCAACCTCACGAACCGGATTTTTGTGGTGCGCGACGGCGCGGCGGCACTGAATTATCTTTTTTGCACGGGCGAATTCGCCTACCGCCGACTCAACGATCAGCCGCAGGTGATCCTGCTGGACTTGAACCTGCCCAAGATTGACGGGTTGGAAGTGCTGCGCCGGGTGAAGGCGGATGCGCGGACGCGCGCCATCCCGGTGGTCGTGCTGACCGCGTCGAGGGACGATGCGGCGATCGCCACCTGCAAGCGGCTGGGCGCGGAAACGTTCATCGCCAAGCCGGTGAACTTCCAGAATTTCAGCGCGATGACGCTGCAATTGAGCCTGCAATGGGCGCTGTTGAAATCTGCCCCTTCCGCCGGCAACTAACGCGCCGGACGCGTCCTCCATTCCCAAATTCTTCACGCTGGTTTCTATTCCGCCGGGTTTAAGTGACGCGGCGCGTCACGCATTTCCGTCAATGTTCACTTGGCATTCGTCATGCAAAGGGAACAGGTGTGAAGAAAATATTTCAAGCCCTGTTCGTGATGATGGCGTTGCTCGCCGGCCTCGACCGCGCGGCGGCCCGCAACCTGACTTTTAGCTGGACCGCGAGCGCCAGCCCCGGCGTGACGAACTACAATGTCTATTACGGGACGACCAGCGGCATTTACACAAACAAAACCAGCATCGGCAACGTGACGACCGCCACGATTTCCAACCTGTGCGCTGGTCTCACCTATTATTTCACCGTCACCGCCGTTGACATCAATGCGAACGAAAGCGGTTTTTCGAACGTGAGCAGTTTCATTGTCCCCGGCATCCTGACCATGAGCAATGGCGCGAACGCCGGCGGCGGCGCACCGCTGATCCAATTTCCCGTCGAGCCTGATCACTGGTATGAAGTCCAGGCCACTTCCGACCTTCAATCTTGGAGCACCATCTGGCAGACATCCGTCGCCACGACCAACGCCTGGGTTCAGTTCACCGACACGAATGCCAGCGCCTTCACCTCGCGGTTCTACCGGCTGATCCTGCATTGAGCGCGACACTAAATCCTGCCCGGCTTTTCAGCGTGGCTTCAGCGTTTGCGCGGTTTGGGTTTTTCACCAAAAACTTTGTCGATTGCTTTTCTGAATTTGCTGTCCGCTTCAGTTTTATGCACCGGCGGGCCGGCAAGTTCTTCCTCGATGTCGAGCACCAGAAGCTTGGAACGTTCCAGGCGGGCCTGAAGTTTTTTGATCAGCACTTCAAGTTCTCCGACTTCAAGCCGCATTGCAGCGGCGATTTCGGCTTTATTCATATCGCGAATATGCTGGACTGGCTTAGCGGGAAAATTCAAGCGGAAAGATAGCCGCACTGACCGGTCATCGTCATCTGGTTGTTCGGAAAAATTTGTTTCAAGCCGGGCGACGACGATGTAATTTATGCACACACTTATGAAACAGACTCGCCGCCAGTTCGTCCGCACGTTGTTTGTCGCCACCGCGCAGGCCACCGCCATCGGCTCGATTTTACCGCGCAATTTGTTCGCCGCTGACGCCAGAGCGGGCGGATTGAACTTCATTGTCTTCGGCGATTGGGGGCGGAACGGCGAACCCGACCAGCGCGCGGTCGCCGCGCAGATGAGCATTGCCGCGCACGACATGGACGCGAAGTTCATCATCTCCGTCGGCGATAATTTTTACGAAAACGGCGTCCAGTCCGCAGAAGACCCGCAGTGGCAGACTTCGTTTGAAAAAGTCTATGCCGCGCCGTCGCTGCAAGTGCCGTGGCACGCGATCCTCGGAAACCATGATTATCACGGCAACTGCGACGCACAACTGGCTTACGCCAAAACCAGTCCGCGCTGGAATATGCCTGCGCGTTATTTCGTGCAGTCGTTGCAAGTGGACGCGACGACAACGGCAGATTTTTTCTACCTCGACACGACGCCGATGATCAAAAGCTATTACTCGATTTGGAACCCCGAGAAGACCCGCGACAACGTGATGACACAGGACGTGCCGAAACAACTGGCGTGGTTCAAGGCGGTGCTCGCGGCCTCCACCGCCAAATGGAAAATCGTCATCGGCCATCATCCGATTTATTCCGGCGGCGGCCACGGCGACACGGCGGAACTGGTGGAGACCATTTTGCCGCTGCTGCAACAATATCAGGTGCAGGCGTATTTCAACGGCCATGACCACGACCTCCAGCATTTGCAGGCGGGCAAGGTGAACCTTTTTTGCTCCGGTGCTGGCTCGCAGTTCCGCCCGACGGTCAACACGCCGCACACAAAATTTGCACGCGCCTGCTCCGGCTTCACCGCCGTGGCACTGTCCGCCGAAAAGCTGGACGTGAGGATGATTGACGACCAAGGCCGGCTGCTTTACACAACGAGCGTGCCGCGAACGACGGCGTGAAAAGAAAAAAGGCCGTCTGCAGACGGCCTTTGATAATTGAGCAAGGGAATCAGCCCTTTTTCTTCGTGGCGACTTTGGCCTTGATGACGGCCTTCTTGCGTTTGATGTAGGCCTTGCGGCGTTTCTTGTGCTGGGTTTTATTGGATTGTTGTCCCATATCGTCTTTACTTTTTTTCGTTGGTTGCGATTTTGTGTGCGCCACTATGAATTTTTATGCACGCAGTTTCAATCTTTATTTACTGCTCGCTGCCGTTTCCCTGACGGCGGCGTGCGGCTGCCAGTCGGACAAGGACAAGGCCGCCAAGCATGTCTCCGCCCTGCACTTCTACGTCGAGAATAGCGGCCAGTTGCCCGATGGCGGCGAAACTGTGTCCGTCATCCGCGCGAATCCGGTGCTGGTGACGATCAATACGGAACCAGCCTTGACCGAGGCCAACATCATCAACGCCAAACTGCTTGATTCGCCGGTCGGCTACGCAGTCGAGGTCAAGTTTGATGAGACGGGGACTTATCTACTGGAGCAATACACGTCGGCTTATGCAGGAAAACATTTTGTCATCCACGGCCAGTGGAGCGACAAGGTCGCCGACAGCCGCTGGCTGGCCGCGCCGATCATCGTCCACCGCATCGCGAACGGCGTCTTCGCCTTCACCCCCGACGCCTCGCATGAGGAAGCCCGCCAGCTCGTCATCGGTTTGAACAACATGGCCGAGAAGATCGCCAAAGGAAAATGAAATGAAGTTGCCCCGTATTTGCCTGCTCGCGCTGGGTGGAATTTTTTACAGCGCCCTCAATTTCAATTTGTTCGCGCAAACGCCGTTCCAGTTTCCCACGGCCAACCACGCGCTTTATGAAGTCGGCAATGAATTGAAATTCTTCGCCCCCACCGCGCCCGACAAACCGTGGACAACCGGCAGTTTCGGCTGCGTGCGCAGCGACGGCTGGCAGATGCACGAAGGCCTCGACATACTGCATCTGCACACCGACCGTGCCGGCGAACCGACCGACCCCGTCATGGCCACCGCCGACGGCACGGTGATGTATGTCAACAACAAGGCTAGCCTGTCCAATTACGGCAGATACATCGTCATCCGCCATGTCATCGAGGGTATCGAGATTTATTCGCTCTATGCGCATTTGAGCATGGCCAGCGTGACGGCGGGACAAACAGTCCGCGCCGGCCAGGTCATCGCCATCATGGGCCGCACATCGAACACCAGCGAACGCATTGATAAGAACCGCGCGCACGTCCATTTTGAATTGAACGTGCTGGTGAACGACAACTACGCCGCGTGGTTCAAGCGGAATTCCGCCGGCGAGCGCAACGACCATGGCGAATGGAACGGCCAGAACCTTGACGGCCTCGATGTGCGCGAAATTTTGCTCGGTGAACACAATCCGGTGAAGCCGTTCAGCCTGCTGACCTTTCTCCGCAGCCAGAACGAACTCTGCCGCGTGCTCGTGCGCGCGACGAATTTTCCGTATCTCAAACGCTACGCCGCGCTCGTCCTGAAAAATCCCAAGGCCGACAAGGAAGGCATCGCCGGTTACGAGATCGCACTGAACTACAACGCCGTTCCTTTCGCGCTCATGCCACGCGCCGCGTCGGAAATCAAGGGCGCGGCGAAATTCCAGTTGCTCTCCGTCAACGAGGCGGAATACCACGCGCATCCGTGCCGCCGCCTCGTCATCCAGCACGGCAGCCGCTGGGAGTTGACTGAAAAAGGCCAACGCGAACTGGAGATGATCACGTATTGACGCACCGGCTTCGGCGGTCAGGAAGAAAAATTATTTTGCCGCCGTCCGCCGCGCCCACGCGTCGGCTTCGAGGATTTGTTCGAGCGTCGGCTGCGAAATCGTTTCGTGCGCGTCCATCGTGCACCGCACCATTTCGGTGATCTGCGGAAAATTAATTTTGCGGTTCACGAAGGCTTCGACCGCGATTTCATTCGCTGCGTTCAGCACGGCGGGCAAAGTCCCACCAACCTCCCCGGCCCGGCGTGCGAGTTCTATCGCCGGAAATCTTTCGACATCCGGTTCTTCAAAAGTGAGTGTGCCAATTTTTGGAAAATTCGTTTGCACGCGTTCGCTCGCGGCGCGTTCGGGATACGTCAGCGCATATTGGATCGGCAAACACATATCGGGCGTGGAAAGTTGCGCGAGCAGCGAGCCGTCCACGAACTCCACCATCGAATGCACGATGCTCTGCGGATGCACCACCACGCCGACACGCGCCATCTCGATGTCGAAGAGCCAGCGCGCCTCGATCATTTCGAGACCTTTGTTGAACAGCGTCGCCGAATCAATCGTGATTTTTTTTCCCATGACCCACGACGGATGTTTTAGCGCACGCTCGACGGTGATCTCGGAAAATTTTTCCTTCGGCCAAATCGTTTTGTCGCGGAACGGTCCGCCGCTCGCAGTCAAAATCAATTTGCGCACGGAACTTGCCGGCTTGCCTTCGAGACATTGAAAAATCGCGGAGTGTTCGCTGTCCACGGCCAGCACGCGCACGCCATGTTTGCGCGCTTCGTTCATCACGATTTCGCCGGCCATCACCAAAATTTCTTTCGACGCGACGGCGATGTCCTTGCCCGCGCGAATTGCCGCCAACGCTGGCTGCAATCCCGCCGTGCCGACAATCGCAATCAAAACGATGTCCGCCGCCGGCAAAGTGGCAAGTTGCAACAAGCCTTCGCTGCCGCAGAAAACTTGCGCGGAGGTTCCGAGCGCATTCTGAAGTTGCTTCGCCTTCGCCGGGTCGCTGATGGAAATTACGGATGGCTTATGCTTGCGCGCCTGTTCGAGCAGCAAGTCGGCATTGCCGCCCGCTGCGAGACCAATCAAACGGATTTGATCCGGCAAATCTTCCGCGACCTTGACGGTGCTGGTGCCGATGCTGCCCGTGCTGCCGAGGAGAACGACGTTTTTCATTTCAAAAATTATTCAATTTTGTCACGGGCTGGAGCGAGAAATCTTTTTCCCTGGTCTTTATCTGTGTTTCATCTGTGTCCATCTGTGGCCAAAATCAAGGGTGCGTTAGAACATGCCGCAAATACAAATACATGATCGGTGCGTTGAACAACAGTCTGTCCAGCAAATCCAAAATGCCGCCGATGCCGGGGAAAAATGCGCCGGAATCTTTCAGTCCCGCCTCGCGCTTGAACAGCGATTCAATCAAGTCGCCGATGACCGCCGTGATGCTCAAAATGACGCCGAGGATGACGGCATGACGATAATCCATCCCGACCATTTTCGCGCCAAAATAATGCACAAACGCCACGCTTGCGCCGGTGGAAACCAGAATCCCGCCGGCAAATCCCTCCCACGTCTTCCCCGGACTGATGCGCGGGATCATTTTATGTCGGCCGATGAGCGAGCCGACGGCATACGCGCCCATGTCGCTGAACTTGGTGATGAGAATGAAATAAAGCAGGAAAAATTTCCCCGCGTCCGCCGGACTGCCGGGCGCGAACGGGAAAAAATTTATCTTCTGGATGAAATTCAACAGCCACGGCACATACATCAAACCAAACAGCGTCGTGGCGATGGCGGTGAGCCCAGTTGAATTGCTTTTGGAAAAAAGCTGCCGCACGCACAAACCGAGCACGAACAGAATGAGGAAACCCGTTTCAAAATCGTTCACACGCGCAGGCGAATTATTGATGCCCAGCTTGTCTTTCAGTTGCAAAAACGTTCCGACCATCAGCAACCCGCCGCCGATGACGCCGGAAATCTTGAAGCACGCCAGCCCGCACTTTTCTGCCAGCGCGTAAAATTCCACCAGCCCGGCCAGCGCCAGAAAAGCGATGAGCAGCAAAAATACGCCGTCCGAAATGATATGGTTGCCGGAAAACATCGCCGCGAGGATCACCGTCCACAGCACCACCGTGGACAGCAGCCGGCGCAGGAAAACCTGCGCTTTGGACGGCGTGGCGGCGGCGGGTGCGGACATGAGCGCGGAAATTAGCAGGCGCGTTGCTAAAAGCCAACGCGATTTGCGTTGGAACAGGGCGTCTGCTGGCCTGACAAAAGAAAAGAGGCCGGACACTACTCCGGCCTCAATGAGAACTGGCGCTCCAAACATTTTTGACGTTTGCCGCAATCAACTTCACAACGGTTGATTGCACTCGCCGTCCAACAACGAGATTAGAATACCATGCGCCGGCGGTTTGGCTTGTCACCAGTTGTGGTGATACGGCTAACGAAAAAATTTAAGTCACCACCAACTCGCGAAGCGAACCGCGCTACAGATTTTTCCGGTTCACTTCAGTAATCCCGACTGGCCGGCGGTCATCGCCATGATGCAGGCTGCCGGTTGGTTTTTGCAGGAATACAAATCAATCGTGGTGACTTTGAGCGACGGATGCGGGTTGTCCAATGCGGTCAGGCAGAAGCGCAACGGTTGTAATCCATCGGGCAGAAACGATCCGCCCGTCCAAGCTATTTTGGCATTGGGGCTGGATGGCGGGGCCGTCATGGACTGGCTGGTGTTGGCATACCAGTCAACGACATCCACGCCGAATTTGATTTCGTTGGTCACCGAGGAGCCGTCAGCATAGCGGAACACTAGGTCATATACCGGGGTCTGGTCGGGTGCCCGGTAGAACGTCGCATGGTAAACATAAAGCGTCTCGAACTTCTGGTTCCACGGAATCCCCAGCACCTGTTCGGGAAATACGATATTGATTCTCGTATTCTCACTGCCCCAAAGGCAGATCATCCCGTCAATCTGGATTGGCACGTTGTCGAACACCTGCGCTCCGCGTGGAACCGTCTTCCAGACCGGAAACTGGGTGATTTTATCAAAGTAAGCCGCTCGTGTGCCATATTGGTTGATCGTCTGGGTCATGTCCACCGGCGCAGCGGACGGGCTAGCGTTGGTTGGCGAACCGGCGTTTTGCGCGCCAGCCGGGTTTGTGGCTACATCAACGGTTTGATTTACGGAAGCCGACGGTTTCTTGGAGCAACCGGTCAACAGCAAACTCGCTGTCAGGATGAGGAGGATGGGTTGCATAAGGTGATGGGCTTCGCGAGTCATTCGTATTTTAATCGGTCATGGCTGTAGTAATTCTTGATGTGGCTGGTTGTCTCGGTTCCAGCGCTTCAAAGCATAATCACTGGTATCTGCAAAAAGAAATTGCAGCGTTGGAGACTCAACGTGGCCGTCACAAAATAACGCGTTTGCTTTGCCTTGATGGCGCGAAGAGGCTTGCCAGTTTTTTTCGTCGAAATCTAAATGTCCACGCATAACTGCAATTCCTCCGCCAAAATTATCGGCTATCGCTATCATGTCGCTTGGAACAGCCACTTCCGAATCACCAATTGGTGTGGATGTGAAAGTGCTTGGATTAAAATGGCCGAGCAGTCCCAACGCATTCGTTTTGATTCCAATTGGCATACAGCCATACGCGTTGTAGCCATACGACATGGAAATCTCATCTTTTCCGACATTATGCCATCTCGCGGACGGGCAACGCCATACACCCATCTCCGCAAAGCGCGCATCTGGCTTGGCTATACCAAGCCCTTCAATTTCCATCTGATTTATCCAACTGCTAAATCTATTTTCAACATACAAAGGATAACCATCATTCGAGAGCACTACCTGCAAACCAAGACCCAGTTGTTGCAAATTGCCAACACACTGAATCCGCTGGGCTTTTGCTTTGGTTTGGGAAACTGACACCAATAGAAATGCCGCCAGAATTCCGATAATGGCAATGACAACCAAAAGCTCGGTCAAACTGAAGCCGTCTAGATTGTCGCTTTGCACGTTGAGCATCATAGGTGAAGTCGCCTAGACAGTATGGCTGGCGA
>PLHK01000163.1:12390-13537 GCA_003139955.1 Limisphaerales bacterium | reverse complement strand
CTCATCGCGGAAAAAAATTATCTGTGCCGACCTGACGACGTGGAAGTTTTCCCCGGCGCGGGCACGGCGCTGAAAAGATTGGCGGACGCGGGCTTCAAGCTGTTTGTCGTAACAAATCAGTCCGGCATCGGGCGCGGGTATTTCACGATGGCAGACGCCGAGCGCGTGAATGAACGCGTCAGCCGCGAATTTGCCCGCACCGGCGTCCATTTTGAAAAAACTTACATCGCACCCGAAGCGCCGGACCAGCCGAGCCGCGGACGCAAGCCGTCGCCGCAATTTTTGTTCGACGCGCGCGACGAGTTCGGTTTGGATTTGGCGCAAAGCTTCATGGTCGGCGACAAATTGATTGATCTCGAACTANNTCGTCCGCACTGGTTACGGCGCGCAACTTGAAGTCGAATCAAAAAGTGAACTGGCGCGTGCCGTTGCCGTGGACGGTTTGAAAGAAATGGCGGAGTGGATTTTGAACGCGAATTCAAAATTAATAATTTAGAATTAAAAATTTATCATGTGCGGCATCATTGGATACGTCGGAAAAAAATCAGCCTCGCCCATCCTGCTCGAAGGNNGAATATCGCGGCTATGACAGCGCGGGCGTCGCGATTTTGGACCACGCCGGGCTTTCGTTGCGCCGGAAAAAAGGCCGGATTGACGACGGCATCGCGCGCGTCCTGAAAGCCGAGCCCGCCGCCGGCAATCTCGGCATCGCGCACACGCGCTGGGCCACGCACGGCGTTCCGTCTGACATCAACTGCCATCCGCACCTCGACGCTTCCGGCAAAATCGCCGTCGTCCACAACGGCGTCATCGAAAACTACGACGCGCTGAAACAAAAACTGATTCGCGCCGGACACAAATTCAAGTCCGACACCGACACCGAAGTGCTCGCGCATTTGATCGGCGAACATTACGCGCGCCGCCGCGACCAAAACGGCAAAACCAGCGACGCGAATCCTTTAACGCTCGCCGTGACTGACGCGCTGCGCGAAGTCATCGGCACTTACGGACTTGCCGTGATCTGCACCGATTTTCCCGATTTAATTATCGGCGCGCGACGCGGTTCGCCGCTCATCATCGGCATCGGCAAAAACGAAAATTTTCTCGCCAGCGACGCCAACGCCATCGTCGCGCACACGAAAAAAGT
>PLHK01000163.1:0-12381 GCA_003139955.1 Limisphaerales bacterium | reverse complement strand
GCGCGCGGCAAACACGCGCACTTCATGCTCAAGGAAATTTACGAGCAGCCGCAGACCATTTTGAACGCGCTGCGCGGTCGCCTGGATTTTGAAGGCGCGACGGCGAAGTTCGGGGGCTTGAACATGACCGCCGCCGAATTGCGCAACATTGATCGCATCGTCATCGCGGCGAGCGGCACGAGCTGGCATGCGGCACTCGTCGGCGAATATTTGATCGAGGAACTCGCGCAACTGCCGGTCGAGGTCGAGTTCGCGCACGAATTTTGTTACCGCAATGCGCCGTTGGAAAAAAATACCGTGCTGCTCGTGCTCTCGCAATCCGGCGAAACGGCGGACACGCTCGCCGCGTTGCGCGAGGCGAAACGTCGCGGCCATCGCGCGCTGGCCATCGTCAACGTCGTCGGCAGCACCATCGCGCGCGAATCCGACGGCGGCATTTATATGCACGCCGGCCCGGAAATCGGCGTCGCCTCAACCAAGGCGTTCGTCTCGACCATCGCGATTTTGACGCTGCTCGCAGTTCATCTCGGACGATTGCGCAATTTGTCCGCCAAACGCGCGCTGGATGTTTTGCACGGACTCGAAGCGTTGCCGAAGCAGATTGAAAAAATTCTGTCGCAAAACGATGCGTTAAAAAAAATCGCGAAGAAATACGCGAAGGCGGACGATTTCTTTTTTCTCGGACGCGGCTACACGTTTCCCATCGCGCTCGAAGGCGCGCTGAAACTGAAAGAAATTTCCTACATCCACGCCGAGGGTTATTCGGCGGCGGAAATGAAGCACGGGCCGATCGCGTTGATTGACAAAAACACGCCGACGGTTTTTCTCGTGCCGCAGGACGCGATGTATGAAAAAACTTTGGCGAACCTCGCGATGATTCGCGCGCGCCAAGGCCCGATCATCGCGCTCGCGACCGAAGGCGACAAAGGCATCAAGAAAGTGGCGGACGACGTGATTTATCTGCCGCCGACGCTCGACTTGCTGAATCCGATTCTAGCGAGCGTGCCGCTGCAACTCTTCGCGTATCACATCGCCGTCGCGCGCGACTGCGACGTGGACAAGCCGCGTAATCTGGCGAAAAGCGTGACGGTGGAATAAAAAATGATTCCGAGCCTTATCGTCTTCGGGCAACTCCTATCATGATGCTGCCGAACAGAATTATAAAAGCGCCAAATATCCAGACCAGCAAGCGCCTTTGAAATTCATCTTTGGCAAACTGGCTGGTCATTTCTTGAACCGAAAATGTTCCGACCCGCAGTTGTGCGATGGAACCGGATTTTGCCACGACATAAGGCGACAGATTGTTTCCGTCCTGTTTGGCAATAACAGAGACAGTTGCCGCCGGTGCAGATTCAAATTTTATCTTCAAATCGCCGATGGCGGGTTGGTCGGCATTTGCGCCAACATAAATCCCGCCGTCAAAAAGCTTTGATTTGGTTCGGATGGGTTCTGAAAGTGCGGAAAGATTTTTATCACTCACCGGCACGGCTTGGAAGTTATCTATTTGTTCCACCAGTTCTGGTGTCATGGCAAAAACACCCAAGGTTATTTTTGTGGCGTCAACCGTTCGGGCGGCAATTTCCATCGTGGCTGGATTGTCGTGTCCGGCGTTGTAAAATGACCGTGAATCAATAAGTTGTTCCAACCAGTTCTTTGAATAATTGTAGGTTCTGGTTTTTAGATAAGTGGTGGTGTTGCCTTTGGAATCTTCCGTGCCATACGATGACTGGCTTTGGAGGCTACCTTGTTCCCATTGATACATCCACACGCGACGGCGCAGTCTCAAGGCATCCACCGCCACGCCAAATTCCGGGTCGGTGAGATTTTCAATCCCGGCCAGTTCGCCGGTGACATAGATAAGCTTGCCGTCATTTTGCGGATCTGGTTTGTCGGTGTTGACTGAAATTGCCGCAGCCATGCCATTGCGTTCCGGCACGACAACCCGCGCCCAATAAATTTCATAGCCCACGATTATGGCCAAGCCAACAGCCAAAAAGAAAAGCCCAAATAACCACGCGAAAACTTTTTTTGATCGGTTCAGTGGGCGTCGTTTGGCAGCCCGGTTGCCCTGATATGCTTCGGCCTCTTCGCGCTCGACCTGATCCCGGTCAGCTTTGGACATCTTTGTCCGGTCAGCCATGATCAGCACCAGAAGTGGAAATATTATTCCAACGAGAATTCCCTGGCCGGCGGTGTAACCCTTGGCTTTGCCTAATCCAGCACATCCCATTAAGCAAAGGACGTAGCCACACAGAATAATAACCAAAACCCCGGTTCCCGGCATGAATTGCCAAACGGCACAAGTCGCCGCTGTTGCAATTAGTGCCAAGCCCAGAAAAATTCCCATTATCGGCACTTTTTTGTTATGTGATTTCATGACGCTGGCATCTCAAAATTTTGTAATCGCGGCTAATTGGTTTTGAGATTGCTTAAAACATCTGCACATTCCAATGAGAATTTTTAGTTATTTTTATAACTGAATTTTTGCCGTCGAAAAATTTTAACGGCAAGCAGTGTTTTTCAAAAATCCGTGTTTCATCTGTATTTCATCTGTGGCTAAATATACCACTGAATGGCTGACACTCCCAACATCCCGCTGGTCGTTGACCTCGACGGCACGCTCATCCGCACCGACATGATGTGGGAATCGCTGTCGCGCCTGCTGCGGCACAATCCCCTCGCCATTTTTCAAATCCTGTTTTGGTGGACGTGCGGACGCGCCATGTTGAAACAAAAGCTCGCCGCGCGCGTTCAAGTTGATCCCGCCACCCTGCCCTACCACGAAAAATTTCTAGCTTGGTTGCACGCTGAAAAGAATTCCGGCCGCAAAATCATTCTTGCCACCGCATCGGATTTGAAGATGGCGCAGCCAATCGCAACTCACGTCGGTTTGTTTGATGAAGTGCTCGCCAGCGATGGTAAAATCAATCTGCGCAGCGAAAACAAACTTCGCGCGCTGACGGAAAAATTCGGCGCGCGCAGTTTTGATTACGCCGGAAATTCGTCCGCTGACTTCGCCGTGTGGCGTGGTGCGCGCGAAGCCGTGGTCGTCAACGCCAGCGCGCGCGTATTGCGCGAGGCGGCGAATTGCACCAAAGTCGGCGCGACATTTTGTGAAAATTATTCCGCAATGGAAGTGGCAAGAAATTTTTGCACGGAATTATTTTGGCGCAGCGGTTATTTAGTCGCTGTCATCGCCGGACTGCTGTTGGCCGCCGCGTTTCCAAAATTTAGCATCGCCGGTTTCGCGTGGGTTGCGCCGGCATCGCTTCTATTTGCCGCACGCGGCAAATCCGGCTCGGAGGCTTTTCGGGTCGGCTACGTCGGCGGCCTCACCTTCTGGCTCGCATCGCTTTACTGGTTACTGCTGATGCCGGCGGTCGGTTTTCCGATTCTCGGCTGGTTCGCGTTATCAGCTTATGTGGCATTGTATTTCGGCACGTGGGTCTGGTTTATTTCAACTTTTAGCTTTCAACTTTCACCTTGGATTGGCCGTGTGCGCTGGACGCTCACGGGCGCGGCGGCGTGGGTGGCGCTGGAATTTTTGCGCGGCTGGCTATTCAGCGGATTTCCGTGGAGCTTCCTCGGCGCGTCGCAATACAAACTGATTCCGCTCATCCAGATCGCGGCGACAACGGGCGTTTATGGCGTGTCGTTTCTCGTCGTGTGGCTGTCGCTCGCGCTGTATTCGGCGGCGGAAATGATTTTTCTGAATCCCACCAGGCGCCATGTCTGGCAGGCGGAAATTGTTCTGCCGCTGGTCACGGTGCTGCTGCTGTTTGTCGCGGGCATTTTCAAAATTGATTTTGATTTCCGGTCGGCCGCCGACATTTCGGAACGCCCGGCGTTGCGCGTCACGCTCATTCAACCGAGCATTCCGCAAACTTTAATCTGGTCGCCGGGCGAGGATGAAAAACGTTTTGCCGAACTGCTCATGCGTTCGCAGCGTGCCATCACCAACGGCACGGATTTGCTCGTGTGGCCGGAATCCGCCGTGCCGATGTTTGACGGCGTTTATGATGTCATCAGCCAGTTCGCACAGTCCAATCACGTCGCCATAATTTTCAATGGTGACGACGCGGAGTTTCATGCGGATGCAACCAACTTTTTCAACGCCGCATTTTTCGTCAATAAGGACGGGCATTTGGCCGATGTTTATCACAAACAGAATCTGGTCATCTTTGGCGAATACGTTCCGCTGGCGCGCTGGCTGCCATTTCTAAAATACCTGACGCCGATCCAAGGCGGCTGGACGCCCGGCGACAAACCGGTGGTTTTTGCCGGCGAAAATTTCACCGCCGCGCCTTTAATTTGTTTTGAAGACGTATTTCCCAAAACCGCGCGCGCGGCGGCAAAAGACGACCCGGATTTTCTGGTGAACCTCTCGAACGACGGCTGGTTCGGCGACAGCGCGGAGCAATGGCAGCATCTGGCGAACGCGGTTTTTCGCGCGGTGGAAAATGGTTTGCCGCTCGTCCGCTGCTCCAACAACGGCGTGACCGGCTGGATTGATACGCACGGCCGCATCCGCGAAATTTTGCGCGACCGTTCCGGCAGCGAATATGCGGCGGGCGCGTTGACGGTGGAAATTCCTTTGCGCGCGACCACGGAAAAAATTGCTCCGACATTTTATCAACAGCACGGCGACTGGTTCGCTTGGAGCTGTGTTTTTATTACGCTGGTTGCGCTGGCACTCAACCGCCGAAAGCCACGCGCAGAAAAAATTATTGAGTCAAATTAAGTTGCGAGGTGTATCATTTATAGTTTTATGCGCCTGAAAATCGTCTTTCTGCTGCTGCTGGCGAACTTGTTGACGGTCGCGGTGGCGCGCGCCGCGCACACGCAGGCGCAACTGCTCTTGTCCGCCGACACCGCCAAGCCCGGCGACACGATTCTGGCCGGCGTGGATTTGAAGATGGACGTGGGCTGGCACACTTACTGGAAAAATCCCGGCGACTCCGGCATCGCCACCACGATCAAATGGGATTTGCCGCCTGGCGTGACTGCTGGCGAAATCCAATGGCCGCTGCCAAAAAAACTTCCGCCCGCCGAAGTCACGACTTATGGCTACAAAGATGAAGTGATGCTTATCGTGCCGTTGACACTGGCCAGCAATCTGTCCGCCGGCCCGATTGATTTGAAAGCGAATGTTTCGTGGCTCGAATGCAATGACGTTTGCATTCCCGCCAGCGCGAATATCAAAACCACGTTTGTGGTAAGCGATCAAATTCAACCTCCTGCTGACAGACACAGGCTTGAATGGATAATCGAAAAGGGAATTAATTATTGGAAAAGCAAAGTCCCATTGCCATTATCTTCGGAAGATAATTGGTCAGCGCATGCCTGGTGGGGAACACAAACCAATGGCGATACACGACCATTGGTTATCGAATGCTTTCCCATTATTACGAGAGAAAGAATAATAATTGACACGGCAGATTTCTTTCCTGACGTGAGTGAAAATTTTGAAATCCAAGCTGCCACTGAAAATCTTTTTGGCAAGACTTCTGGATTTCGTTTACGCAAACTTGTTAAAAAATATTCCGGTGATTGGCCAAAAGAAATCAGCGGCGTAATCGTGATGGAGAGCGGCGACAGGCAAATTACGTTCGAGGTCAAACTACCGGTCAGCGACCAAGCTCCAGCCGGTGAAATAATTACCACGCAAACCTCGCCAGAAAATAGCAAAGGCATCCCGCCTGTTCCTGCAGTGGGCGAGACGCCCGCACCACTTTCACAGTCACTCTGGCAAATGCTGCTCTACGCCTTCATCGGCGGATTGATTTTAAATATCATGCCGTGCGTGCTGCCGGTCATCGCGCTGAAAATCCTCGGCTTCGTCAGCGAGGCCAGAAGTTCGCCGGGTCGCGTCCGCGCGCTCGGCGGCGTTTACGCCATCGGCGTGCTGATGTCGTTTCTCGTGCTCGCGGCCATCGTCATCGGCGTCAAAGCCGCCGGACATCAAGCTGGCTGGGGCATGCAATTCGGCAGCCCGATTTTTATCGTGTGCCTCGCCACGCTCGTCACGCTCGTCGCGCTGAATCTGTTCGGCGTGTTTGAAGTCACGCTCGGCGGAAAAACTTTGGACGCTGCCGGAAATCTGACATCGCGGCACGGCGCGAGCGGCGCATTTTTCAACGGTGTGCTCGCCACGACTTTGGCCACGCCTTGCACCGCGCCGTTTCTCGCGCCCGCGCTCGGCTTCGCTTTTTCGCAAAGTGCCGGAACCATCATTTTTATTTTTCTGACCGTCGGCCTCGGCCTCGCGTCGCCGTATGTTTTGTTGAGCTGGAATCCGGCGTGGTTGAAATTTTTGCCGAAGCCCGGCGCGTGGATGGAAAAATTCAAGATCGCGATGGGCTTCCCGATGCTCGCGACGGTCGTGTGGCTGTTCAACATCGCAACGGCCAGCTACGGCAAAAATGTTTTGTGGCTCGGCGTTTTTCTGGTGGTCGTCGCGTTTGCCGCGTGGATTTTCGGAGAATTTTTTCAGCGCGGACGCGAACACAAAATCCTAGCCATTATTATCGTTTTAATTTTGCTGATTGGCGGCTACGCGTTTGCGTTGGAAAAAGAACTGGACTGGCGCACGGCGATGCTGGAAACAGACACGACCAGTTCGCTTAAAGAATCGGCGGATGCCATTGACTGGCAACGCTGGTCGCCCGAAGCCGTCGCCGCTGCGCGCGCCGCCGGCAAACCGGTGCTTGTGGACTTCACCGCCGATTGGTGCCTCACTTGTCAGGTGAATAAAAAAACGAGCATTGAAATTCCGTCCGTGCGGCAAAAATTAAAAGCCATCGGCGCCGTGGCGTTCGTCGGCGATTACACGCGCACGCCGGACAACATCACGGCGGAATTGAACCGGTTCCAGCGCGCCGGCGTGCCGCTGGTTTTGGTTTATCCAAAAAATTCCGACGCCGACGCAATTGTTTTGCCGGAAGTTTTGACACCGGGAATCGTCCTTGATGCGCTAGATCGCGCGGCACATTGAACATTTATCAAGACCGGATGTCTAAAATGACATCTGACCAAAATGAAAACCAGCTTTGCCATTGGCATATCGCTTTTGTTGCTGGCGCATGAGGGCATCGCGCAACAGATCACCAATCGTCTGATCAATTATCCGGCGTTTTTGGAGAACGCGCGGCAAGCAAATGCCGTCAGGGAATCGCGCCGACTCACGGAACATCAGTTTTTGCAGGCGATGGCCGAGCCGGGGATTGTTCTGCTGGATGCTCGCAGCGCGGCAAAATTCAAACTCCGACATTTGCAAGGGGCCGTGAACTTGAGCCTTCCCGATTTTACCGCCGACGAGCTGGCCAAAATGATCCCGACCAAAAACACCAAAGTGCTGATTTATTGTAATAATAATTTTCTCGGCAGCCCGGTGTCCTTTCCATCGAAAGCTCCCGGCGCTTCTCTGAACATTTCCACGTTTGTCACTCTTACCACTTACGGCTACACTAATGTTTATGAGTTGGGTCCGCTGGTGGACGTGAAGACGACTAAATTGCCATTTGAGGGAACTGAAATTTTGAAATAAACCGTAAAAATTATGAAAACTACATTCGCATTACTCGCCGCTTTGACTTTGGCCACTTCCGCCTTCGCCGTGGAAATCGGCAAGCCCGCGCCGGATTTCACCGGCACGGACATCAACGGCAAAACTATCAAGCTCTCGGACTACAAGGGGAAAATTGTAGTCATCGAGTCCTACAATTCCGACTGTCCGTTTTGCCACAACCATTACGCGAGCGGCGCGATGCAGGAATTGCAAAAGGATTTGGCGGCCAAAGGCGTCGTCTGGCTGATCGTGGATTCCGTCGGCAAAAATAATTTCAGCTACCGCACGCCCGAACAAGCGCGTCAGGAATGGGCGGATGAAAAAATCGCCGCGACCGCCTGGATTGATGACCATACCGGCGTCATCGGCCATCTCTACGAAATGAAAACCACGCCGCATTGTTTTGTCATCGCCGCCGACGGCACGCTGGTTTATGACGGCGCGATTGACAACCGTCCCACGCCGTTCGGCGACCCGCGCCGGGCGAATAATTATGTGCGCGCCGCCGTGGATGATTTGCTTGCCGGCAAACCCGTGGAAGTTTCGCAGACCAAGCCTTACGGCTGCGGCGTCCACTACGCAGATTAATTTTTGTTCGGGCGAGGACGGTGGCCGTCTGCCAAAACCTCGCGAGACGAATCTTTATTTATGGGCAGCGGCGGTTTTTCGCCCTGCCCTTTTTCTTTGGGCACGAACGCGCGACGCACCCACTTGGCCGATTGCAATTCCGGCGTCAGCTTGAAATTGAATTCCCTTAAAAATTCATCCGCCGGCGCGATGATGTTCACCGGTCGCCGCGTGAACGTATCCTGGTAAGCCAGCCGCACCGCGCGCAGGCCGAGGCGAAAACCTTTTTCGACGCGACCGTAAATCTCGTCGCACATGATCGGACTGCCCGACTCCGCGAGATGCAAACGAATTTGATGCGTGCGCCCCGTCAGCGGACTCGCCTCGATCAAAGTGAACCGTTCGTTGCTCGTCAGCACGCGAAAATGCGTCTCCGCTTCCTTGCCTTCTTCCGAATAATCCACGCGCATTTTTCCAAAATTTTTCGGGTCAGGACCGATGGGCAGTTCACACGTCCATTCCTTTTCCTTCGGCACGCCTTCAATGACAGCCAGGTAAGTTTTTTCCATCCTGCGCGATTCAAACCTCTCGCCCATCGCGCGCATCGCGCCTTCGCTTTTGGCGAAGAGCATCACGCCGCTCGTGTCCGCGTCCAGCCGGTGGACGTGCCGGAGATAGCGCAGATTGCGCGAACGCGCCCAGAAATCATCCGCGCGAATGGACGAATCAATCGCCGTCTGCAAGTTCCAGTTCGTCTTGCGCCACGAATCCGGCACGAGCATCCAGCCGCGCGGTTTGTCAATCGCGATGACCGAGCGGTCTTCAAAAATGATTTGAATCGGCTCGCAGCCCGGCAGTTCGATGAAATTGGGTTTCGCCATTCGCACCATGGTAGCAGGCGAGGCGAACCGGCTCAAACTTTTCGGCAACGCAGACAGGATTAACCGGATGAACAAAATTCAGTCACGCTGCAACGGCGGATCAACCAATTTGGTTTCCACCGCCGTGAGTTCGCGCCATTGCCCCGCTGGCAAATCGCCGAGCCAGAAATTGCCGATGCGTACGCGCAGCAGCCGCAAAGTCGGATGGCCGATGGTCGCCGTCATTCGGCGAACCTGACGATTTTTCCCTTCAATCAATTCCAACCCGATCCAGCAATCTGGAACACTTTTGCGAAAACGGATCGGCGGCACGCGCGGCGGAATTTCCGGTTGCGGCTCCAATCGCCACGCGCGGCAGGGCAACGTCTTGCGGCCTTGGAGCAAAACTCCTTTTTCCAATTTGCGCAAATTTTCCGGCGACGGAATTTTTTCCACCTGCGCCCAATACTCGCGCTCGTGCGCGTGACGCGGATGCAGCAGTTTTTCGTTCCAGTGCGCCTCGTCGCTCAAAAGCAGCAGGCCTTCGGAATCCGCGTCGAGTCGACCAATCGGATAAACATTTTTTGGAAAACCAAATTCCGCCAGCGCGCGGTTCGGCGAACCGTCGCCGGTGAACTGCGAGAGCACGCCGTAAGGTTTATTGAACGCGATGAGCATTGCGCACAAAAATTTGCCACAGAGTGACCGAGAACACAGAGAAAAATTCTTTGTCTTGGCGTCTTGGCGTCTTGGCGGTTAGATTCTTCGCGTGATTCGCAACATCATTTTCGACTGGTCGGGGACTTTGGTGGATGATTTGCCCGCCGTTTTGCAGGCGTCGAACTTCGTCCTCACGCAGTCCGGCAAGCCGGCGATGTCGCTGGAAAAATTCCGCGCCGAGTTCACGCTGCCCTTCAAAAAATTCTATGACCGCCACACGCCGGACGTGCCGATGGCGCAATTGGAGAACTGGTTTCATCGCGAGTTCCGTCAGGCGCAGGCTTCCGTCGTTGAACTGCCGCACGCGCGCGCGTTTCTGAAATTTTGTCGCGCGCACAAAATCCGCACGTTTCTCTTGAGCACCATTCACGCCAATCATTTTGCCGCGCAAAACCGCAACCTCGGCCTCGACGCGTTTCTCGACCGGCCTTACACCGATGTCTGGGACAAGCGCGAAAAAATCCACGAGATTCTCCGCGAAAATAATCTCAAGCCCGACGAAACGCTTTTCATCGGCGACATGGAGCACGACATCGAGACCGCGCGGCACGGCGGCATTCATTCTTGCGCCGTGCTGACCGGCTACAACACCGTTGACCAGTTGCGCGCCGCCAAGCCGGATTTGATCGTCGAGCATCTCGGCGAACTTCAGCGCGTGCTGGTGAAAAATAAATTTCACCTCCAACCCGTCGTCGCCGTGGAAAACATCGAGCCGCCGCTCGCGACCGTCGGCGCTTTGNNTGGGGCATTCCCGGCGGCAAGATTAAGCGCGGCGAAAGTTCGCTGGCTGCGTTGCGCCGCGAAATCAAGGAAGAAACCGGCCTGAACATCACGGACATCAAGTTCGTCCTCGTTCAGGACTGCATCAGTTCCAAAGAATTTTACCGCGACGCGCATTTTGTTTTGCTGAATTACACCTGCCAGTGCGTCGCCAAAAATCCGCGCGTCGTGCTGAACGAGGAGGCGCGCGAATTTCAATGGCTCAAACTCGCCGCTGCGAAAAAGTTGAAGTTGAACAAGCCGACAAAGATTTTGCTCGACGCCGTTTTAAAATCGTAAATCGTAAATGTCACAGATTTCCATCGTTGATCTTGAGGTGTTTTACCGCGTCGGCGTGCCGGACGCGGAACGCGCGCAGCCGCAGCGTTTGCTGCTGACGATTGAAATGGAATCCGATTTTTCCGCCGCCGCGAAAAGCGATTCCATCGTTGATACGATTGATTATTATGCCGTCACGCAAAAACTTCTGAAGTTTGGCGAAGGCCGCGAATGGAAGCTGATTGAAAAACTCGCCGCCGACATTGCCGATTTAATTTTGACCGAGTTCAAGCCGCCAGCCGTCACCGTTGAGGTAAAAAAATTTATCATTTCGCAGGCGCGTCACGTTGCCATCTCGCTGACGCGGGAAACGTGAAGAGTTAGAATTTTTAGCCTGTCAAGGTTTAGGTAGTCATTAAAATTTGAAAGTTAAGGCTGCGACGAATGAATGCGACATGGTCGAGTCCATTTTAATCGTGTTGTTGCTAGACAGATTCAGATCGTTCACATTCCAATCATGTCCTGCGGCGGTGGCGAGGAATTGATATCCCATCGAAAAATCCCAGTTTTTGCCGAGAACATACTTGATGCCCGCCAGAACTTGATAACCGAACAAGCAATCGGTTTCCGTGGCCGATGGCCCCGGACCAAAACTGACAGATGGTGGCGGCCCTGTAACGGTGGCCTTCACGCCGCAATCCCATTGACTGATTATGCCGCCAAGTCCGCCGCCAGCATAAACTGACCAGCCACGATAAACGGGCTGAGTGAAGATCACGTTAGCCATGATCGGAAACTGAGTGAAACCGACACCGCCAACGGGCTCCGAGCCAATGCTGGAAATGCTGTTATAGATATAGCCAGCTTGCAATTCAGTGGCACACCAAGACTTCAAATTATATCCGACTTTGAGATCAATCCGTTCTCCAGCGCGAAACTCAGTCTCACCCACGGGCAGGTTTGGATACGGGGGACTAATCGGAAAAGCAGTGAAGGTTTTCTGCTGCAAATTAATGCCGGCATCAGTTCCCACATACCAGGTTCCAGCATCACCTGCGAAAAGCCTATCGTTTAGAAAAATCCAGACAAAGCAAACCACCAGGATTTTGGTAGCTTTTAGAATTTTTGGGGCTAGCCGATAGTTAACCCCAAACCAAATACCATCGGTAATAGACGCGTTGTTTTGTGTGAAAATCTTCATGCGAGCTTTCATATTTTATAAATTTTAAATTGCGCCGGACTAGAATTGTTATCAAGCAGATTTATTTTTAATAACTATTGCAGACGAGTGGGTCGGAGTGGAATTCACCGGCTTTGAAAAGTTTGTCCATCAATCGCGTGCAACTTCCAGCCGGTCTTGTCCGTTTCAATTTTCACCGCGCCGGCGGTGCGCGTGTAAATCACGGGAATTTTTTTCTGCTCCAGCCGTTCGCGCAAGGCGGGGCTCGCGCGGCGCATGGCGGGAAATTCCGAATCCGCGATGACGATGACGCGCGGCTGGATCGCGTCAATCAGCGCGTCGCACAGCGGCTCGCCTTCCGTCGGCAAGCCGGCGACCACGATGTCGGCGCGCAAATCGTTGGTGGTGGCGAGCAGATCGCTTTGACCGGCGCGGCTCAAGTCGGAGAG
>PLHK01000035.1 GCA_003139955.1 Limisphaerales bacterium | reverse complement strand
TCCTCTGTGGCGGCGGTGGTGGTGGATATAGTGGCGGCGAAGGTGCTGCCCTTTTCGGAGGCGGTGGTGGCGGCGGCTCAATCATTGACTCATCTGCAATAACGAATCTCACCGAGGTTTCCGGCATCGGCAGCCCCGACGACTCGCCGAATGGCGAGATTATAATTACAAAGGTGTCGCTACATATTGCGACTGCTTCGCTGATGGCCGGAACCAATCGCGTCGCTTACTATCAAGAATTGGAAGCAACGGGCGGCACACCACCGTATTATTGGTCGCTTTCATGGAGTCGGCTTCCTTTGGGGTTACAACTGTCAAGCAGGGGCGCCATCAGCGGAACCCCGATGACCACCGGAACCTTCGTATTTGAGGTGAGGGTGACTGATTCCTCTTACGCCAGCGTTGTCCAACCGTTCAAACTCATCGTGAAAAAAAACAGCTCCCCCATTCCGCCTCTTTACTTCCACTAACTACTTGAGGGCATACGCCATTCTTTACAAGTTCACGCTATTTCGCCGGGCATTCTTGCGTTTCCAGAATTGCCCAATCGTCTTTGTCGCTTCATTCCAGCCATTCACGATCTGACAGCAGCGCAAGCTTTCTTAACCCGCCGCCCACACGGTTTCTACTCGGTCATTGAAGAAATCATTGAAAGTTTCGGCGAACGTAAACGATTGAAATAGGATGGATAATACTGCTGGAATTGGGATGCTGTTCATTCAGTATGGCACCGTGGGGAAACCACCAAAAGTTGCCCCCCAGCCCGTGGTGCCCGAAAAGTAATATACAGTCAAATTATTGTCGTCGATGAAAACGGTCGAAGCAAAACTTGGGGCATCACCTAGAAAATAAACACTAGTTAGATTCGGACATTCACCGAATGTTTGATCCCCGATGCTGGTGACAGTATTTGGGATTATGACACTGGTCAGGCTGGTGCAGTAGAACGCGAAGTCTCCAATGCGGTTGACGCTGTCACCTATAATGATGTTCGTCAGACTGGTGCAGGACACGAACGCGTACATACCAATACTACTAACGCTATTCGGAATTATGACGTTGGTCAGGCTGGTGCTATTGAATGCATAGTTTCCAATGCTGTTAACGCTATTGCCTATTGTAAGATTGATAAGACTATAACAGGAATTAAAAGCAAAGTTTCCGATGCGGGTGACGCTGTCGGGAATCGTGAGGCCAGTCAGGCTGGTGCAAAAATTGAATGTTTCGTCACCGATACTGGTGATGCCGTCAGGAATCGTCACGTTGGTCAGGCCAAAGCAGTAATCAAATGCCCCAGTCCCGATGCGGGTGACGCTGTTTGGAATTGTGACGCTGGTCAGACTGGTGCAGTTGTAAAAGGCCCAGTCACTAATACTCGTGACCGGCAGGAAATCGATTGTGATGGGCAGGCTTATTGCTCCACCTGAACCGGTGTATCCTGTAATTGTGATTGTGCCATTATTGACCGTATAATTGTATGGCACCGGCGGGTTCCATAGCACAGCAGGGCGACCATCAAGCCTTTGTCTCCAGCCGGTGGTATTTGGCAAGTAATAAACAGTCAAATTGTTGTCGCCAGAGAATTCAGACAAACCAAAGGGAGCATTACCTCGGAAATTAACTGTCGTGAGGCGGTCGCATTTGTAGAACGCATTGATGTTAATGAATTTGATGCTGCTGCCCATCGTGACGTTAGTCAGACTGGTGCAAAATTGAAAAGCACCGGTTCCGATGGTGGTGACACTGTCTGGGATTATTATGCTGGTTACTCTGGATTTATCGAAAAAATCGAAGAACGCCGAGTTCCCAATGCTGGTGACCGGCAGGCCATTAATCGTGCTTGGAATGACCACAGCGCCACCTGAACCGGTATATTTCGTGATAGCGATTGCACCGCCATTAACCCGATACTGAAATTGGGCTTTCGCAGCAGCGGTAAACATCATCGCACACAGCAGGCAGGCAATTTTCAATGAATACGACGTTTTCAACTGTGGTAATTTGTCGGGCAAATCTGCTCATAACACAAGCTGATTTTAACGAGCCACGATGACCGTATCTCCTTGTTTTACTAACGTCACCCCATTGCGGCGGGCATTCTTGCGTTTCCAGAATTGCCCAATCGTTTTTGTCGCTTCATCCAGCCATTCACGATCTGACAGCAGCGCGAACAGTTCGACCGCACTGAAAAACTTAACGGCATTCGGATTCGTACCTTCGCCCGATGCTTATGAAATATTCTTGTGGGACGTCATGAAAAATGATGCCACGTTGTTCATGCGCGCTGATCAAGTGGCGGTTGCCCGCCGCACCGCCGTAAATCCCCACGTCATCTACGTTGTCCCGCCCGCCCGACGACGCCAAGCCGTCCGCTGCTGGCGTCGTCTGCCAGTGGCGGCGGCGTAAAACCCCGTCCAGGTTGCGTCGTCACGGCGGCGATCGGACGCAAGCAAAACGCTCGCAATAATACCGGAACGGGATTGGAATGATCCTCGGCAATCTATGGATTACTCTGCCACATTGATTCCGGTTGAATCCTCGGCCATCCGCGCCATTGGCTATGCTGGTTCCACGCTCACCGTTGCGTTCCACACCGGCCGCGTTTACGACCATCCCAATGTTCCTTGGTCAATTTTTGCCGACTTCTTGCGCGCGTCCTCCAAAGGCGCATTTTATAACCGGCGCATTCGCGGCCGCTACCCATGAGGATTAATTTATGACCCGCACCGGAAAAATCGCCCGGCTGCCTTGCGACCTTCGCGATGAATTGAATCACCGGCTCCAGAACGGCGAACCGGGTGCGCGCATCCTCGGATGGCTGAACGCGCTGCCGCCGGTGTCGGCCCTGCTGGCGGCGGAGTTTGGCGGCGTCGGCCTCAACGCGCAAAACTTGAGCAACTGGCGTCAGGGCGGCTATCAGGACTGGCTCAAACAGCAGGCGCGCCGCCAGAGCGTCCGTGAGTTGACGGAAAACGCGGCGGAACTGGCAACGGACGCGGGCGGCGTGGACCTATCCCATCATTTATCTGCCGTGCTGGTGGCCGAACTCGCCGCTTCCGCGCGCGACGCGCTGGCGGCCGTCGCTGACCCGGCGGAACGGTGCAAACGGACGAAAGACGTTCTCGACACCCTGATTCGGGTGCGGCGGCAGGATACCCAGGCCGGGCAGCTCGCCCTCAAGCGGGAATGCTGGGAAAAGGAACGGCGGCAGGACGAATACGAGCAGGCGTGCCGTCGCGAAAATGCGACCCGGCTTCGCCAACTCTATCGCTCTTTCATGACGGATTCGTTTGCGCGCCCGGATTTGTTCTCGCAGGGGCAGGGGATCGAGCACGCGACCACCGTGTTGGGCGGTTTAAAACCGGGCCCGTCCGATCCGGCTTCGGCCAAATCAAGGTGAATCAAGGTGAATCAAACCAGCAATGCCCGGATGGTTTTTGTCATGGGTAAAACACCCCATATCGGCGGGAAGGTTGGCGGAGGTATGGTGTCGGCTATGAAAAACCATCAGGGTCAGGCCTTGGATTTCACGAAAATACTGGCTGGCCATGACCGCAGACCATGAAACATCGGTGAAAGCCGAAGCCATCGTTGCCACCGGTCTGACCAAATGGTTTGGCGCCGGCGAAACCAAGGTCACGGCGGTGAATCAGGTCGGCTTGGTCGCGCATTTTGGCGAGATGCTGTTCATCGTCGGCCCCTCCGGCAGTGGCAAGACCACGATGCTCAGCATGATTTCCGGCATCCTGCGGCCCAACGCCGGCAACGTCAAAGTCAAAGGTGCCGATATCTGGACGCTGAACAATGACCAGTTGGCGGATTTCCGGCTGAACACGATCGGCTTTGTCTTTCAGGACTACCATCTGTTTCCGCGACTGACGACGGCCGAGAATGTGGCGATTCCGCTGATTCTCAAGCAGCACGACTGGAATGAGTCCATCAGCGAGGCCAGAAAACAGCTTGCCATCGTCGGCCTGAAAAACCGGGGCGACATGCTGCCGGTGAAACTTTCCGGCGGTGAACAGCAGCGCGTGGCGATCGCGCGGGCGATCATCAGCCGGCCGGAAATTTTGATTTTCGACGAGCCGACCGCTTCGCTGGATGGCGACACGGGCCGGATGATCATTGCGTTTGTGAAAGAGAACATCCTCAATGAAAACCGCTGCATTCTGATTGTCACCCATGATGCGCGCATCAACGAATATGCGGATCGCATCCTGCACATGGAAGATGGCCACCTCAGTGCTGGTGCGGAAGACCAAGGAACCGAATGAATGCTGACGAACCTAAACTGGTGGTCAAGGCAACCGAGCCGAAGCCGGAAACAACTGTGCCCGTGCCCGATCCCAAAGCGGTTGCCCTAACCCGCGAAACGGTGACGGATGAGACGAAGCCAGCAGCCAAAGAAGAGACGAAAACTGGCGTTAAGCCTGACGTTAAACCAATGGCAACGGTCAAGAGTAAACCCAAAGTTGAACTGGAAGAGTCCAAGCCTGAAGCCAAGGCCGCCGCGCCCAGGACGGCGGTTGGAAATAAGATCATTTTCACGGTTGCCATCTTCGGCATAGTGGCCGGGCTCACCGCCGCCTACATTTTTGGCATGGTCCGAAAAGCCCAGCCACCGGTGTTTAAACCCGTCAGCAACCCATTCGCGTCGGCTATCTATGCCAACGGCATGATCGAGAGCGAATTGCCGAGCGGCGAAAACATCAACATCTTCCCGCAAATTTCCGGCCCGATCACCCGGGTGCTGGTGCAGGAAGGTCAATCGGTGTCCGCCGGCACGCCCTTGTTTACCATCGAAGATTCTGTGCAGCGCGCCAACACCGAACTGGCCGCCGCCAATCTGAAACTGGATCGCGACCAGTATGACAAAGATCGCGCCGCCTATGACGCTGACCCGAAATCCATCAGCAAAACCGTGCTGGATACGGCCGAGGACACGGTCGGTCAGGCAGCTGCCGCGCTGAAGGCGGCCAACGCATTGCTGCAATATTATTCGGTGAAAGCTCCGGTGGCCGGAGTCGTGCTGGCCGTCAACGCGGCGGTCGGAGGCTATGTCTCGTCGCAAGGCAATTATGACTCTTACACCGAATTATTTGATCCGCTGGTGGTCATGAGCGGGCCGCAGGAATATATGGACGTGCGCTGTTATGTGGATGAAATCCTGGTCTCCCGGCTGCCTTCCAAGTGGCATATCCAGGCGGAGATGCAGATCACGGGCACGGATATCAAGGTGCCGCTGGAGTTCGTCCGGGTGCAGCCTTACATCTCGCCCAAGATCGAGCTGTCCAATGAGAAACAGGAGCAGGTGGACCTGCGCGTGCTCCCGGTGATTTTTCGCTTCGAGAAAAAGGATGCTCCGGTCTATCCCGGCCAGATGGTGGATGTCTTTATCGGCCAGGAAGCCACCGGGGGCAACGGCACGAACAATTTTTGATATGAGATACAGCGGCATCCTGCGGATCGGCTTCAAGCTGCTGGTCAATGATCGCGGAAAATTTTTCGCGCTGTTGATTGGCATCACCTTCGCCGTGTTTCTGATGATGGAAATGACCGCCATGTTTGCCGGCATTCTCAATCGCGCCTTTTCACCGGTCACCAACATCGGGGCGGCCATGTGGATCATGGATCCGGCGGTGAATACGGCCACGAGTCCGATTCCCATGCCGGATTATGTGCTGGACGCGGCGCGCAGCATGGACGGCGTCAGTTACGCCGTGCCGCTCTTCATGGGCGGTGCGATGGTCAAGCTCGCCAACGGCACCTGGATGGAGCGCGAGGAGGCGACGGCGATGGCGGAGGCGGTCACGGCGCTGGCCGAGATCGGCGTGCAGGTCGGTGCGGGCGAACAGCAACTCGGCGCCTGGCAGATGTCCGGCGCACAGCAGACCGCCTGGAAAAAACTGGAAAATCTCGTCGATGGCGAAAGCGATTCCGTCATCAAGCAGCTGCGCCAGGCCGTGACCGAGTTCAAGGGCCTGCCCGAGATCGACGAGCCCAAGGGCCTCCGCGCCGAGCTGCGCCCCTACCAGAAAACCGGTCTTCACTTCCTGGCCTACGCCTCGCGCTTTAAGCTCGGTGCACTCCTCGCCGACGACATGGGCCT
>PLHK01000047.1 GCA_003139955.1 Limisphaerales bacterium | reverse complement strand
TTTTGGATTTTGAAACCGAATTTCGGCAGCCATTTTTCATAATCCGCCGGCGCGTAAAAAAAATACGGCAGTGGCATTTGGCGGAAAAACTCACGCCAGCGTTTCAACCGCATTTCCGGACGCAACGCGAGAAAAACATCGTGGGCGTTGCCTTTGCCGCCGCAGGAGACGACGAGCCGGCCGCCCGCTTTCAAGACAACAGCCGCGCCCCGGAGAATCGCCTGGTGATCGTCCACCCAATGCAAGGCGGCGTTGGAGAAAATCAAATCGAACTGGCGCGCGAATTTTATTTTCCGCGCGTCCATGACTTGAAATTTCAGATTCGGAAATTTTTTCGCCGGAAAAGTTCTTTTCGCGAACGCGATCATTTGCGGCGAGGCGTCCGCGCCGACCACCAAGCCATTGGGCAAAGCACGCGCGATTTCCGCCGTCACTTTCCCGTCGCCGCAGCCGACATCCAAAATAGATTCATCGCCGCGCAGATTGAGTTTGGCGATGAGTTCGCGCGCCCAGGTTTGCTGCACGACAGAATTCGCGGCGTAAGCCGCCGCGTTCCATTTCGCAGGTTTGGAAACAGTTGCAGACACGTTTCAAACCAGTCCGGCGGTTTCAGGAAAACCGCAGAGGATGTTCAGGCTTTGCACGGCCTGGCCGCTCGCGCCTTTGACCAGATTATCCTCGGCGCTCATCACGATGAGCCGGTTTGTCCGCGAATCCAACCGCCACGCGATTTCGATGACGTTCGTGCCCTGGACATTTTTTGTGTCCGGCAACGATTTGCCTTCGAGCAAACGGACGAACGTTTCGTCGCCGTAAAACTTTTGGTAACACGCGGAAATTTTTTCTTCGGTCAATTTTTCCGCCGGCTCCAAATATAGAGTCGTCAAAATACCGCGATTCACCGGAATCAAATGCGGCGTGAACTGGATCACGACTGGCGATTTGGCTGCGAGCGAAAGCTGTTCCTCGATCTCGGATAAATGCCGGTGCTTCGGCACGCCGTAAGGCCGGACGCTTTCGTTGCATTCGCAAAAAAGATAATCCACTTCGGCTTTGCGCCCCGCGCCGCTGACGCCGCTCAAGGAATCGGCGATGATGCCGGTGGGTTTGACCAAGCCCGCTTTGAGCAACGGAATCAACGGCAGCAAGATGCTGGTCGGATAGCAGCCGGGCGACGCGATGAGCAACGATTTTTTGATCTGCGCGCGATAAATCTCCGGCAAACCATAAACGGATTTTTTCAGCAAGTCCGGCGCGGGATGGTCGTGCGCGTAAAATTCTTTGTAAACCGCCGCACTCTTGAGCCGGAAATCGGCACTCAAATCTATGACGATACGGCCGGCAGCGAGCAGCGGCACGGCGTATTCCGCCGCGACGCCATGCGGCAGCGCGAGGAAAACCACGTCGGCTTGCTTGGCCAAAACTTCAGCATTCGGTTCGGTGAACCGAAGCGTTTTTGTTTTTGGATGGCTGGCGAATTTTGGAAAAACCTGTGCCAATGTTTGCCCGGCGTGCTGGCGCGAGGTGACGGCGACGAGATTCGCGTGCGGATGGTTGAGCAGCAACTGCACGAGGACTTCACCGGAATAGCCGGACGCACCGACGATGGCGACTTTTTTCGTTTTCATTCCAAGCATATTTTTACCGCAGAGGCGCAGAGACGCAGAGCAAAATTTTAATTTTAATTTCGGCTCGCGGGGACGCTCGCCCAACCCGATTGCCAAACAAAAAACCCGCCGGCTTGGGCCAGCGGGTTTGGAAACTTTCCGTTGCGATCAACGCTTCGAGAACTGGAAGCGTTTGCGCGCGCCGGGCTGGCCGTATTTCTTGCGCTCGCGTTCGCGCGGATCGCGCGTCAGGAAACCTTCCGCCTTCAGCGCGGGGCGCAGCGTGGCGTCAAATTTCAGGAGCGCGCGAGAAATGCCGTGGCGGGTCGCGCCGGCCTGACCGAGCGGGCCGCCGCCGACCACATTCACGCGCACGTCGAGCTTGTCGGCCGTGTTGGTGATGGTGAGCGGCGAAGAAACCGTAGCGCGCTGGGTGTCCAGCGGAAAATAATTTTCAAACGCCCGGCCGTTGACGGTGATTTTGCCGCTGCCGGTCGCGAGGCGGACACGCGCAATCGCCGTTTTGCGACGACCGGTGCCGAGGAATTCGTTGGTGGTTTTCGTGGCCATAACAGAAATTATTTGGCGGCGGCGAGCACGGCGGGCGTTTGCGCGGCGTGGTCGTGCTTCGGGCCTTTGAACACTTTCAACTTGGTGAGCAGAACGCGACCAAGGCGGTTTTTCGGAATCATGCCTTTGACCGCGTGTTCGATGAGAAATTCGGGATTCTTGGCGCGCACCTGTTGGACGGTGGCGTATTTTTCGCCGCCCTTCCAGCCGGAATAGCTCATGTATTCCTTGGCGGTCTCTTTTTTGCCGGTGACGCGAACCTTTTCGGCGTTGATGACGATCACAAAATCGCCGGCGTCGAGGTGCGCGGTGTAAACGGGTTTGTTTTTCCCGCGCAAAATGTCAGCCACCTGCACGGCCAGTCGGCCAAGCACGGCGCCGTCGGCATCAATGACATGCCACTTGCGCTGGTCCAAATTAACTTTCGGCAAATGCGTTTTCATCTAAATTTCAATACAAAGGGACGTGGAAATTATCAAATGGACGGGTGAAGTCAACACGCGATTTCAATTAATTGGAGTCGTTTTGCCGGTCGCGCCGCGGTAGCTGAAAAGTTATCCGCCGAGATACGCGCTCCGCACCTGCGGATTCTGGCGCAACGCAGCGGAATCATCCTGCAAAATGATTTTTCCCGTTTCGAGCACATAGCCAAAATGCGAAATCTCCAGCGCGCGGTTCGCGTTTTGTTCCACGAGCAAAATCGTCAGGCCACGCTCGCGGTTGATCTCGACGATTTTTTCAAAAATCGTTTTCACCAGCAGCGGCGCGAGGCCGAGCGACGGCTCGTCGAGCATCAGAAACTTCGGTTGCGCCATCAGCGCGCGGCCGATCGCCAGCATCTGTTGCTCGCCGCCGCTCAACGTGCCGGCGATTTGCTGTTCGCGTTCTTTCAAGCGCGGAAATGTGGCGAAGACAAATTCCAATTCGCGGCGAACGATTTTTTTGTCGCGCACGAGATACGCGCCCATCTGCAAATTTTCGAGCACGGTCAGGTTCGCAAAAATCATCCGGCCTTCGGGCACGTGCGACAACCCGCGTTTCACGATTTCATGCGGCGGCAGCCCGGAAATATTTTTGCCATCGTAAAAAATCTCGCCGGACTTCGGTTTGAGCAAACCAGAAATCGCCTTCAATGTCGTCGTCTTGCCCGCACCGTTGCTGCCGATGAGCGTGACGATGCTGGCCGCCGCGACGGACAACGAGATTCCATGCAGCGCGGTAATGGCGCCGTAGCTGACCGCAAGATTTTTTATTTCCAGCATTTTAGTCGCCCAAATATGCCGCAATCACTTTCGGGTTCGCGCGCACTTCGTCCGGTTTGCCTTCGGCGATTTTGACGCCATAATCCAAAACGGCGATGCGGTCGCAAATTTCCATGACCAGTTTCATGTCGTGCTCGACGAGCAAAATGGCGATCTGAAATTTGTCCTTGATGAAGCGGATGAGCCGCGCAAGTTCAATCTTTTCGGTGGCGTTCATGCCGGCGGCGGGTTCGTCGAGCAGCAGCAGCTTTGGTTGCGTCGCGAGCGCGCGGACGATTTCCAATCGTCGCTGGCCGCCGTAGGGCAAACTTTGGGCCGGTTCATCGCGGAATTTGCCGAGCTGGAAAATGTCCAGCAGCTCCATCACCTGCCGCGCNNCCGGATGTTCTGGAATGTCCGCGCGATGCCCAGTCGGGCGAGCTGGTACGCCTTCAATTTTGCCGTGGGCTGGCCGGCGAAGGAAATTTTTCCCGCCGTCGGTTGATAAACGCCGGTGATGAGATTGAACGCCGTCGTCTTGCCCGCGCCGTTCGGGCCGATGAGCCCGACGAGTTCGCCCGCGCCCATCTGGAAATCCAGCGCCGACACCGCCGTCAAGCCGCCGAAGCGGATGGCGACTTGATCGAGTTGCAGGAGCGGGGACATGAATTAAAAATGTAAAATGTAAAATTAAAAAATCAGACCTCACCGCTGCGTTTGCTGGAAACAATGATCGCACCAATGACGCGATGGATTTCATCAGCTTCCTGGATCAGCGGTTGCAATTGCTCATCGGAGAAAATATTGGCGGTGGCCAGCAGGCGCAAACGCAAATGGGCTTCTCTCGCCACTTTGAGCGCAATGTTCATTTTGCTGTTAAAATCCGCCTTGCTCTGCGCGGCTTGGGCTTCTTCGACATTCGAGGCAACGCTGGTTCCGGCGCGGAGAATCTGGCTCATCATCACGCGACCCACGCCGGGGCGCTCGTCGAGTTTTCCGCAAAGTTGGACGATGCGAACGGCAAATTCAAAAGTCCGCTCAACAATGTCCCGCGACGGAACATTTTTTGAACCGCCCGAATTGGCTTCGGCTTTTTTCATTTTTAATTTTTAATTTCTTTCCTTCGGAAGGAAAAGAGTCCCTGCGGCCGCAAAATCATCAGCAGGATGATGAGCAGCGCGTAGAGGATCATCCGGTATTCCGCGAAGCCGCGCAGAAATTCCGGCAGCAGCGTCAGTAGAATGGCCGCGACGATGACGCCCGCCGTGCGACCCATGCCGCCGAGGATGACCATCATCACGATGTCGATGCTCTTCAGAAAATCAAAGCCGGTCGGCGAGAGAAACTGTTTGTGGTGCGCGTAAAGCCCGCCCGCGATGCCGGCAAAAAACGCACCGAACACGAACGCGGTGACTTTGTAGCGCACCGGATTGACACCGATGGAGCTGGCGGCAATCTCGTCGTCGTGAACGGCGATGAAACCGCGGCCGTAAGTGGAATTCACGATAGAGGTGACGACGAAAACGGTGATGGCGGCGAACGACCACGCCCAGAAAAAAGTTGTCAGGTGTGGGATGTCCTTCAACCCGCTCGCGCCGCCGACGGAATCCATGTTCTCCAAGATGACGCGGATGATCTCGCCGAAACCGAGCGTGACAATGGCGAGATAATCGCCGCGCAAACGCAGGGTCGGCACGCCGACGGCGAGTCCGGCCAGCGCCGCGAGCAGTCCGCCGGCCAGCAGCGCCGCCAAAAACAAAACCGGCGTGAGTTGCGCCGGGATTTTGTCGGAAAAGACGATGGAGATTTTTGCCGCCGTGTAAGCGCCGACGGCCATGAAACCCGCGTGGCCGAGTGAGAATTGTCCGGTGTGGCCGTTGATGAGATTCAGGCTGACGGCGAGAATGATGTTGATGCCGACGTCAATCGCGACGCCGAGATAGTAGCGGTTGAACTGCTCGGAAAAATACGACACGACCGTCGCCACGAGAATGGCGGCGAGCAAAAATCTTTTCGCGCCGGAGTTCATCAGACTTTCTCAATCTGCGTTTTGCCGAGCAGCCCGGCAGGTTTGAACAGCAAAATCAAAATCAAGATCGCGAACGCGATGCCGTCGCGGTAATTCGACAGGGCGGGAATTCCGCCGGCGAACGTTTCGAGCAGGCCGATGATGAATCCGCCCAGCGCCGCGCCCGTCAGATTGCCGATGCCGCCGAGCACCGCCGCGACAAAAGCCTTCAAGCCGACTTGCACGCCCATGAGCGGGTCAATGCTCGCATAGTTCATCGCGAACAGAATGCCGCCCGCGCCCGCGAGCGCGGAGCCGAGGCCGAAAGTGAACGAGATGACGGAATTGATGTTCACGCCCATGAGCGCGGCGGCGGGGGCGTTGAAGGAAACGGCGCGCATGGCCAGGCCCAGCCTGGTTTTTTGGACGATGAACCGCAGCGCGACGAGCAGCAGCAGGGTGGTCGCAAAAACTATGACTTGATTGGCATCAAGCACCAGCCCGGCGAAATTCCAGATCGTGTCGGGAATCAATTTCGGGAACGCGTGCGGCGCGGCACCGAAGACGTGGTCGTTCTGGCAGGTGTATTCGATCAACAGCGAGACGCCGATGGCCGTGATCAGCACGGTGAGCTTGGGCCGGCGGCGCAACGGGCGATACGCCAGAAATTCGATGACCATGCCGATCAGCGCGCAAACGGCCATGGCCAAAACCAGAACGAGCAGGCCACCGAGATAGGATTGCGCGGGCAAAAGTTGGTTGACCACCGGCGAAAGATAATAGCCCGCAAACGCGCCGAGCATGAAGACGTCGCCATGCGCGAAGTTGATGAACCGCAGGACGCCGTAGACCATCGTGTAGCCGAGCGCGATGAGCGCGTAAATCGCGCCGAGCGCGAGTCCGTTTATGAGTTGCTGGAAGAATTCGTTGATAGTTTTTAGTTGATGGTTGATAGGAAGACGGCGCGGGCGTCACGGGCTTTTCAAAACCGAACGGCGCAACCCGCTCAACATCCTGCCTTGTTCTTCTGCGGCAACATAAATTTTTTTGAAGTCAGCCTCGGATAAAAACCCACGCCGCCGTCCGGCGAACGACTGTGAAACGACTTCAAAGAGCAAGCCACTCGCAATTTCCAGAAAGCGGGCGTAATCGGCTTTGGAATTTCGCGCCGCGCCTTCCGCGATGTTTGAGGAAACGGAAATGGCCGCGCGGCGCATCTGGTTCATCAGCCCGAACCTTTCGTCAGCAGGAAAATTTCGCGTCATCTCATAAACCAAGTCGGCGAAAGCAACCGCCTTCTGCCAAATCTCAAGTTTCTCAAAATTAAACACCCGGAAAATTTGCCGCGCGGACCATCAACTATCAACTAAAGACTATCAACCATCTCACGGCTCGACGGTTTCCAAGTATTCATACTTGCCGTCCTTCACTTGCAGGATGACCGCCGACTTGGTGGCATCGCGGTTCTCGTTGATGGTGATCTTGCCGGTGACGGCCTGAAAATCTTTGGTGGCGGCAATGGCATCGCGCAATTTCTGACCATCCGTGCTGCCGGCGCGCCTGATGGCGTCGGCCAGCACGAGCGCGGAATCATAGCCGCACGCAGCGAGCGCGTCGGGCGTCTGGCCCTGCCAGCGCTTCGCAAAATTGGCGACGAATTGTTTGCTGACGTCCGTGGCCACCGCCGGGCTGTAATGGGTGGAAAGATAATTGCCATTCACCGCGTCGCCGCCGATCTCGAAGAGCTTGGACGATTCCCAGCCATCGCCGCCGAGCAGCGGCACGTTCAGGCCGAGTTCCTTCGCCTGCACGGAGATCAGCGCGCATTCGGTGTAATAGCCGGGCACGAATACACCTTCGGGATTCGCGGCCTTGATGGCGGTGAGCTGCGCCTTGAAATCCTTGTCACCGCCGTTGTAATCCAGCTCGGTCACGATCTCGCCGCCATTGGCGATGAATCTTTCCTTGAAAAATTTCGCGAGGCCCTTGCTGTAATCGCTCTTCACATCCGTAAACACGGCGACACGTTTCATTTTCAACGTCTTCGTCGCGAAGTTCGCCATGACCGTGCCCTGGAACGGATCAATGAAACACACGCGGAAAATATAATCGCCGGTCTTGGTGACGTCGGGATTGGTGGACGACGGCGAAATCATCGGAACTTTATTTTGCTGGCAGATCGGCGCGGCTTCCAGCGAACGGCTGGAAGCGACTTCGCCGAGGATGGCGATGACGTTGTCACGCGAAATCAATTTGTTGACGACCGTGGCGGATTCGCCGGCCTTGCACTGCGTGTCCTCGGTGAGCAGCTCCAGTTGTTTGCCGAGCACACCACCGGCGGCATTGATCTCCTCGATCGCCATGAGCGTGCCTTCGTGCGAGGAGATGCCGAACGTGGCGTCCTTGCCGGTGAGCGAGGCGAACTCGCCGATCTTGATGGTGTCGCTGCCGGAAGAACCGGACTTGTTGCAACCGGTAAAAAAATTCGTCGTCGCCAGCAGGGCGGCGGGAAAAAGCAGCGCGCGCAAAATGTTCATAAAAAAAATTCCGACCGGGTTCAAATCCAAAATCCGATGCCAGCCTAGCGGTTCGCCGCGCAGTTTCAAGCCTTGGTAATGCGACGGCACGGAAGGTTTGACAAGCATCCGGCTATTACCTACCGTTCGGTAGGTTATGTTGAAGCACGGCCCCGAAACCCGCCGGCAAATCCTGCGCGCAGCCCTCAAGCATTTTGCCGACGCCGGGTATGCCGCCACGTCCGTCCAGCAGATCGTGGACGACGCGCGGGTTTCCAAGCCGGCGCTGTATTATCACTTCGCCGACAAGGCCGCGCTGTTTCAGGCGCTGGTGCATGAAGCACACGACGAGCGCTATCGCGTCCTCCAAGAAGCCGTCGCCGGCGGCAGCAATTTCCGGGAACAGGCGGAGAACATCCTCCTCGGCTTGTTCAATTTTTTCCGCGAACACCGCGAACTGGTGCGCATCGCGTTCGCCACCATGTTCGCCGCGCCGGGCGAGATGCCGGCAAACCTCTCTTACGCGGACAAGTGCGAGCGGAATTTTGAATTTGTCCACACGCTCATCAAGCGCGCCCAGAAAAACGGCGAACTGGACAAACGCTACGACAGCCAGGAACTGGCGTTCGGTTTTTACGGCGTGGCCAATTTTTACCTCGTCGCGCATCTCGTCGCGCCGCATTGCGAGCCAGACCAGTTGACGGCAAAAAAAATCGTGGAACTATTCCTCGCCGGCGCCGCGCCGAAACTTGGCCGACGCAAGGGCTGATTTTACCAAGGATTGAAATGAAACGAAAAATAATCGTCGGGGTGATCATCGTGGCCGTTCTGGGCGGCGGATTGATCGCCGTCAAAATCTGGCAGATCAAAACCATGATCGCTTTCGGCGCGGCCTTTGTGCCGCCGCCGGCCACCGTGGCCACGGCAGCGGCAAATGAGGAAGTTTGGCAGGACATCCTGCCCGCCGTCGGCTCGGTCAGTCCGGCGCAAGGTGTGACCATCGCTCCGGAAATCGCCGGAACGGTCAGCGAAATCGCCTTTGAATCCGGCGCGACGGTGAACCAAGGCGACTTGCTCGTGAAGCTCGACACTTCGTCCGAAGACGCGCAGTTGCGCGCGGCGGAGGCGCAGGTGCAACTGGCCAAACTGAATCTGGCCCGCACCCGGAAATTGCGCGCCGACAACACGGTTTCGCAATCCGAACTGGATCAGGCCGACGCCACGCTCACGCAAAACGAGGCGAGCGCCGATGAAATCCGCGCGGTCATCGCCAAGAAAACCATCCGCGCGCCGTTCGCCGGCCGGCTAGGCATCCGGCTCGTCAACCTTGGCGAGCAACTGGCTGTCGGCAAGGGCATCGTCTCGCTCCAGGCACCGTCGCCGCTGTTCGTGGATTTTTCGCTGCCGCAGCAAAATTTAGCGCAGCTCCAGACGGGCTTGAAGGTGAGCGCGAACTGCGACAGTTATCCCGGCACAAATTTTGAGGGTGAACTCACCGTCATCAGCCCCGACCTCGACACCGTCACACGCAACGTCCGCCTCCGCGCCAGATTTGAAAATGACGATGGCCGGCTGCGCGCCGGAATGTTCGTGCGCGTCAAAGTGGAACTGCCGGGCGAAAAAACCGTGCTGGTCATTCCCGCCACGGCGGTGTTGAGCGCGCCCTACGGCGATTCGGTTTTCGTGCTGGAACCGCAGGTGAACCAAGGCGTGACGAATCTGATCGTAGAGCAAAGATTCATCCGCACGGGCGAGTCACGCGGCGATTTCATCAGTGTGGAGACCGGCTTGAAACCCGGCGAGCGCGTGGCGACGGCGGGCATCTTCAAATTGCGCAACGGCATGACGGTTTTGGAGAACAACGCCGTCGCACCAGACATTTCCCTGAACCCGACGCCGCCAAACAGTTGAACCGCCGCGCATGAAATTTTTCACCGACATTTTCATCCGCCGGCCAGTGCTGGCGGTGGTCGTGAACCTGATCATTTTGATCGCGGGTTTGCAGGCCATCAGCTCGCTCAACGTCCGCCAGTATCCGCGCAACGAAAACGCCATCGTCACCGTGACGACCGTTTATGTCGGCGCGAGCGCGGAACTGGTGCGCGGTTTCGTCACGCAGCCGCTCGAACGCGCGATCGCGGCGGCGGACGGCATCGAATACATCGAGTCCGCCAGTAAGCTCGGCCTTTCGACGATCACCGTGCGGTTGAAATTGAACTACGACGCGAAGAAGGCGCTGTCGGAAATCAGCTCAAAGGTGAACCAAGTCCGCAACGATCTGCCGCCGGAAGCGGAAATTCCCACCATCAACGTCGAGACGGCGGATTCGCAATTCGCCTCGGCTTATTTGAGTTTTTCCTCCGCGATTTTGACGACCAACGCGGCGGGCGTGGTCGAGAGCAAACCGTTGCTGGAGGCGAACCAGATCACCGACTATCTTGTCCGCATCGTGCAGCCGCGCCTCGCCGCGCTCGAAGGCGTGCAGCGCGCCGACCTGCTCGGTGACCGCACGTTTGCGATGCGCATCTGGCTCAAACCCGACCGGCTCGCGGCGTTCAACATCAGTCCGAGCCAGGTGCGCGCGGCGTTGCAGGCGAATAATTTTCTCGCCGCCGTCGGCCACACCAAAGGCGCGCTCATCCAAGTGAATTTGACGGCGAACACCGATTTGCGTTCCGTGGATGAATTCAAAAATCTCGTCGTGCGCCAGAGCGGCGACCAATTGGTCCGGTTAAGCGACCTCGCCGACGTTTCGCTCGGCGCGGAGGATTATGACAGTGAAGTGCGCTTCAGCGGCGAGCGCGCGGTGTTCATGGGCATCTGGGTCTTGCCGAACGCCAACGCGCTCGACGTCATCAAGCGCGTCCGCACGGAAATGGCCGCCATCGAAAAAGAATTGCCGGAAGGACTCCAAGGCAGCATCGCCTACGACGCGACCAAATACATTGATGACGCGATCCATGAAGTTTTGAAGACGCTGCTGGAAACGCTGGTGATTGTTTCCATCGTCATCTTTCTGTTCCTCGGCTCGCTGCGCTCCGTGCTGATTCCGCTGGCCGCGATTCCGCTGTCGCTCATCGGCGGCGTCTTCCTGATGCAAAGTTTCGGCTTCTCGCTGAACCTGCTGACGCTACTGGCGATCGTTTTGTCCGTCGGTCTCGTCGTGGACGACGCGATTGTCGTGGTCGAAAACGTGGAACGCCATGTCCGCGAAGGCCGCACGCCGGTTGACGCCGCGATCCTCGGCGCGCGCGAGCTCATCGGGCCGATCATCGCGATGACAATCACGCTGGCGGCGGTCTATACGCCCATCGCGTTCCAAGGCGGCCTGACCGGTTCGCTCTTCCGCGAATTTGCGCTGACGCTGGCCGGCGCGGTGACCATTTCCGGCATCGTGGCGCTGACGCTGTCGCCCGTGATGTCGTCGCGGCTCTTGAGCCACGACCGCGAGGACAAGGGTTTGCCCGGCCGCATCAACCGCCAATTTGACCGGCTGAAAGCATTTTACGGCCGCGTGCTCGACGGCACGCTCGCCAACCGCCCGACCGTTTATGTCGTCTGGATTTGTCTGAGCCTGCTCGCCATCCCGATGTATAAGTTCTCCGCCAGCGAACTCGCGCCGGCGGAAGATCAGGGCGTTGCCTTTGGCATCGTCGAAGGCCCGGCGAACGCGACAATCGAGCAGGCATCGTTTTATGCGGACGAGGTCAACCGGCTCTTTGAAAAAATTCCGGAGACCGCGCAAACGTTTCAGATCACTTCCCCCGACAGCGGCTTCAGCGGCATGGTGCTCAAGCCGTGGGGCGAACGCAAACGCACCGTCTTCCAGATCCAGCCGGAAATCCAAACGATGGTGAACTCCGTTCCCGGCGTGCGCCTGCTCATGGTCACGCCGCCCTCGCTGCCGGGCGGCGGCCAATTTCCGGTGGAATTTGTCCTGTCCTCGACCGCCGAACCGGAACAGATTTTGCAATTCGCGCAGCAGTTGCAACAGATGGCCGCGACGAACGGGATGTTCGCCTTTCCGCCGATCATTGACACGAAGATTGACCAGCCCGAAGTTGAGCTCGTGATTGACCGCGACAAAGTGGCTGCGCTCGGCCTCGATTTGCAGTCCGTCGGCTCCGACCTCGCCGCGCTCGTCGGTGGAAATTATGTGAACCGCTTCAACCTCGCCGGCCGCAGCTACAAGGTCATCCCACAATTGCAGCGCGGCGCGCGGTTGACCACCGAGCAGCTCGAAACGACCTACGTCAAAGGCCCGGGCAACCAGCTCATCCCGGTGAACGCCTTCGCGCATTTCGAAAAAAAGACCACGCCGCGCGCGCTGAACCGCTTTCAACAGTTGAACTCGGTCAAGATCAGCGGCGTCGCCATCGTGCCGCTCGACACCGCGCTGAAATTTCTGGAGAACGAGTGCATCCGGATCCTGCCGGCAAATTACCGGGTGGATTACACCGGCGAATCGCGCCAGTTGCGCACAGAGGGAAATAAATTTTTGCCCGCGCTGCTGCTCTCCATCACCCTGATCTTTCTTGTGCTGGCGGCGCAGTTCAACAGCTTCCGCGACCCGTGGATCATCCTGCTCGGCTGCGTGCCGCTCGCGATGTTCAGCGCGCTGATTTTCTGCTTCCTGAAGATGCCGAACCCGAACCTTACATTCTGGACGAACGGCTGGACGACGACACTGAACATTTATTCGCAGGTCGGTCTCGTCACGCTCGTCGGCTTGGTGACCAAAAACGGCATTTTGATCGTGCAGTTCGCCAACGAGCTGCAGCGCCAGGGCCGCACCAAAATCGTCGCCATCCGCGAAGCTTCACTGCTGCGCTTGCGCCCCATCCTGATGACGAGCGTGGCGACGGTCGCCGGCCATTTTCCGCTCACGCTGGTCACCGGCGCGGGCGCGGCGGCGCGGAATTCCATCGGTCTCGTCGTCGTATCCGGCATGGCGCTCGGCACGCTGTTCACGCTGCTCGTGATCCCGGCGATTTACGTTTTGATCGCCAAGCAACACACGGGCGAAGCGCCGGCGCACGCCGAAGAAAATTTATCTTAAGCCATGAATGAAAATCCCCCCAGCGACAGTCCGCCGTCCGCGCCGGAAAATGCCGGCAAAAAATCCTTTAACTGGAGTTCGCCGCTGTTCCTGTGGCCGGCGACCATCGTGCTCGCGGTGTTGCTCTATTTCGGGCTGAAGGCGACGGCGGATTTTCTCACGCATGAGTCCACGGACGACGCGTTCATCGCCGGCCACGTCGTTTCCATCGCGCCGCGCATCGCCGGACAGGTCGCCGCCGTTCACGTTTTGGATAACCAGTTGGTGCGCTCGAATGATTTGCTCATCGAGATTGACCCGTCGGATTACGCCATCACGGTCGCGCAAAAACAAGCGGCAGCGACCTCGCAGGACGCGAACTTGCGCGCGGTCATCGCCGGCGTGGAATTGATGCGCGTCAAGGTCACCACCGCCACCGCGTCGGCGCGGAAGGCGCGGGACGATGCCGATGCCGCCGCGGCCACCGCCCGGCAATCGCAAGCTGATTTCGAACGCGCGCAGGATCTGGTGAAGCAAAATACCATTTCGTCGCAGGAATTCGACGCCGCGCTCGCGGCGAACACGAAGGCGCAGGCGGATGTTAAATCTGCGCGGGAAAATGCCGATGAGGAAACCTCCAAGGTGAACGAGGCGGAGAAGGAGTTGGACGCGATCTTCGTGGAAAAGGAAATGGCGTTTTCGCAGCTCAACGAATCGCAAACGAACGTGGCCGCCGCCCAATTGAATCTGTCCTACACCAAGATTTTTGCGCCCTGCGACGGGCGCGTCACGCGCAAACAAGTTGAAGCCGGCGATTACCTAGATGTCGGCCAGCAAATCATGTCCATCGTGCCTGAAGAAGTCTGGGTCATCGCCAACTTCAAGGAATCGCAATTGGATAAAATGCGCCCCGGCCAGCCAACGAGCGTGGCGATTGACGCGCTCGGCGGCCGCGAATTTGCCGCGCATGTGGACAGCATCCAAGCGGGCAGCGGCGCGCAGTTCAGCCTGCTGCCGCCGGAAAATGCGACCGGCAACTTCGTGAAAGTTGTCCAGCGCGTGCCGGTGAAGATTGTCTTCGACGAGGCGTTGCCGGCCGGTTTCGTGGTCGGCCCCGGCCTGTCCGTGACGCCGAGCGTGCAGGTGAGCCAGTTGGCCGTGCCCGCCTGGCTGATCGCGCTCGCCGCCGTCGTGATCGCGGGCGTGGCACTGTTAATCTTCAAAAAAATTCTGAAGCGCAGGTGATAACCACTGTGCGTTTCATAAAATAATTATTTGAATCGCGGGCGAAACCAGCTAGTTATTCCGCGTTGAAATGAAACCGACCGACCTGCGGGGCATCCTGCAATACATTCCGCAATTCCGCGAGAAGACGTTCGTGCTTGCGATTGACGGCGCGATCGTCACCGATGAAAATTTCGCCACGCTCCTGCTGGACGTGGCGGTGCTGCGGTCGTTGAACATCCGCGTGGTGCTCGTCCACGGCGCGTCGGCGCAGATCAAGTTGCTGGCGGATGAGCAGAAAGCTTCCGCGTCCGACCTCGACGGCGCAGGCATCACGGACGCGGCCACGCTCAAGCTCGCGCTCACAGCGGCGAACCGGCTGACCCATGAGATTCTCGAAGGGCTTTCCGCCAATGACCTCCGCGCGGCGAGCACCAACGTCATCATCGCGCATCCGCTCGGCATCATCGGCGGCGTGGATCATCAGTTCACCGGCAAAGTCGAGCGCGTGGACACGGCGCTGTTGCAGACGTTGCTCGCGCAGGACGTCGTGCCCGTGATTCCGCCGCTCGGTTTCGACGGCGACGGCCGGACGTATCGCGTGAATTCCGACGGTGTCGCCGTGGCCATTGCCGAGGCGCTCAAGGCGATCAAATTGATTTTCATCACGTCAAGCGACGGCCTGATCTGCAACGGCCTGCTCGTCCGGCAACTGCTCGTGGCGGAGTTGGAAAAATTGTTGCAGACGAACAGCGCGGGATTTGCGCCGGAAATTTTATCGAAGGCGCAGCACGCCGCCGCCGCGTGCAAAAGCGGGGTGCCGCGCGTCCATGTCATCAACGGCAAGGTGGATGAAGGCTTGCTCGCGGAAGTTTTTTCCAACGACGGCATCGGCACGCTGATTTACGCCAACGAGTATCAGCAGATCCGGCCCGCGAAGAAAAAGGACATCCGCGCGATCCAGCTGCTCACGAAAGTCGCCGTCGAATCGGACGAACTGGTGAAGCGCACACGCGCCATGATTGAAAAATCGCTCGGCGATTATTTTATTTTCGAGATCGACAAAAATCCCGTCGCGTGCGTGGCGCTGCACGTTTATCCCGAACAAAAAAAGGGCGAACTCGCGTGCCTTTACGTCAGTTCGTCGCACGAAAACCAGGGCGTCGGGCGCAAGCTGATCCAGTTCGTCGAGAGCAAGGCGAAGGAGATGAACCTCGTCGAACTCATCACGCTCTCGACGCAGGCATTCACTTATTTTCAATCGAAGGGCGGCTTCGCCGAAGGCACGCCGGACGACCTGCCGCCCGCGCGCCGCGAAAAATATGACCAGAGCGGGAGAAATTCCAAGGTGCTCGTGAAGAAATTGAAATAAAATTGTGTCGAACGATGCTACGCTAATTGATTACTACGCAAAACGGGCTAACGAATACGAACGAATTTACGAAAAACCTGAACGTCAAAATGATTTGGCAAAACTGAAGGAACTCTTTCAAAAAACTTGCGCTGGACACAGCATTCTTGAAATTGCTTGCGGCACGGGTTACTGGACTCAAGCCGTTTCGCAAACTGCAAAATCAATAACAGCGACTGACTTCAACGAAGAAGTTCTTCAGATTGCCAGAGCCAAAAAATATGGCTGCGAAGTTAGTTTTCAAAAAGCAGATGCCTTTAATTTATCGTTCTCTCAAAATAATTTTACAGCCGGACTTGCCACAGCTTGGTGGTCGCATTTGCGAAAACCAGAAATTAAAAATTTCCCATCTCGATTTCACCGGCAATTTTCTTGCGGCGCGTTGATGGTTTTCATGGATAATAGATTCGTTCCCGGCAGCAACACGCCCATCAACAGAACGGACGACGAAGGCAACACTTATCAATTGAGGAAACTCGAAAACGGAAATGAATATGAAATTCTAAAAAATTTCCCCGGCGAAAAAGAAGCCGAAAAAATTCTCGGCGAACTGGCAACGGAAATTTGCTGGACAGAATTGCAGCATTACTGGTTTTTGACTTACAGGCTGAAGTGAGTTGGATTTAATTTCTTGTGTTGCCATTTAACTGCTTTTATGCAAATATGCTTTTATGCGAACGACCATTGATCTGCCCAACGATTTGTTCCGCCAAGTGAAGTCGAAAGCGGCTTTGCGCGGCGAAACGTTGAAGGAATTTGTCCAGTCGGCGATTGAAAAGGAAATTTCGGCTGAAGCTCCGCCTAGTTCTTTCCGCGTGAAACTTCCGCTCATCAAATCCAAAAAGCCAAAAACGCTTTCGCTGACCAACGCCGAGATTGAAAACCTGCTTGCCTGACATCAACGTCTGGATCGCGCTGGCTTCCGACCGCCACGTTCATCACGAGGCGGCGAAAAACTGGTTTGCAGCAGTTGAACCAGGCGGCGCGGCGTTCTGTCGGGTCACGCAAATGGGTTTTCTCCGGCTCATCACCAACCGTCATGTCATGGTCGCGGACGTAGTCACGCAAAAGGAAGCATGGCAGGTTTATCAAAAACTTTCGCGCGACCCGCGCGTCACATATTTGCATGAGCCATCAGGCATCGAAAACGAATGGCAAAGACTTACTCAAAGCGGTTCGGCTTCGACCAACACTTGGACGGACGCCTATCTCGCAGCTTTCGCTTTAATGCGTGGTTTAAAAGCTGTTTCATTCGACGGCGGATTTGAAAAATTGCTCGGCGCAAACGCAATCATTCTTTGAATCTAAAATCAAATGAACCGACACGCGTTAGTTTTGCTGATGAGCGCGGCGGTGCTGTTGATTTCCGGCTGCGCGAACCTGCGTTTTATGAATTCTCAAACTAAAATTCCCGAGGCTTGTCTGGCGACATGCGCGCGGCTGAAGATTGCGCCGACGAAATATATTTTGGTCGTGGACGTCTCCAGCCAGACGCTTGCGCTGTTCGAGGAAAACAAGTTCGTGAAAAGATTCCGTTGCTCCACCTCGCGCTTCGGCATCGGGCAGATGCAAGGCTCGAACCGCACGCCGCTTGGATTGCATCGCATCGCGGAAAAAATCGGCGCGGGCGAACCGGCGGGGACGGTTTTTAACTCGCGCGTCATCGTCGGCCACACGTCGCAGCCGGAATTTGCGGACGCCAAAATCACCACGCGCATCCTGTGGCTCGACGGTCTGGAGCCGGGCTTCAACTGCGGCGGCGAGGTGGATTCGCATGCGCGCTACATTTACATCCACGGCACGGCGGATCAAAAATCCATCGGCCGGCCGGCCTCGCACGGCTGCATCCATCTCGCTGACGCGGATTTGATCCCGCTGTTTGATCTGCTGCCGGGCGGCACGCTGGTGTGGATTCAGGTGCCGTGAATCGGCTTGCGGTTTCTCTGCGGCGGTTTAAATTTCATCCGTGCTGGCGCGCTTCGGAAAATTTTTCGTGGTGGCCGCGCTCGTCGTGACGACGGGCGCGCACTGGGCCGCACTGCAGACCGTCGCGTGGACGACGATGCTTGCGGCCAATCTTTCCAGCCAGCAATCGCTTACCGAAGCAGTGTCCGAGACGTTTGACGGCCGACATCTTTGCCCATTGTGCAAAGCCATCGCCGCCGCAAAAAATTCCGAAAAAAAATCGGCGGCGGTGGCGACAAATTTGAAGCTGGAATTTCCACCGGTCGCGGGAAAAATAATTTTATTTCCGCCCGCGCAGTTTGCATTGCAGCCGCAATCCCATTTCTTCGCCAAAAACTTTTTCCCCAAGCCGCCGCTGCCGCCGCCGCGCGGATTCTTCGTTTGATTCAATTCCAGTTTGGCTGTCCGCCCTTTTGGCGCGGGCAAAAATTATTCCTTTAACTTTGAGAACGCCGTGGCGCGTTCTCGCAATCTTTACTTTGAAAATGAAAAATAAAAATTTGAATTCGCAGATGATAAAAATCGGTGGCGGTTTGCTGGCGGGTATTTTAATTCCAAGCGCGGCGTTTGGCTGCGCGTGCGGCTGTGGCATATTTGAAGTGGGCACCAGTTCGATGTTTCCTTCGGACGAGGGCGGCATGGCGTTCGTCAATTACGACTTCCAGGATCAAAATCAAAATTGGAGCAACAGTTCGAAAGCACCGGCGGCCAACAACGATGACAAGGAAATCCGGACGGACTTCATCACGACCGGCGTGCAATATATGTTCAACCGCAGTTGGGGTGCGGAAATTGAGTTGCCTTACGCGTATCGCTCCTTCAAGACCGTGACGGCCAATCCCGATGTTCCCCCCGGCACCGTTACCAAGGTGGACTGGGGCAGTCTGGGCGACATCCGGCTTAAGGGCATTTACACCGGCTTTTCGGAGGATCTATCCAGCGGCATTGACTTCGGGCTGCGGCTGCCGACCGGCAACTTCTCCCACGAAAATGCCTACGGCGACGTGGATCGGGATTCCCAAATCGGCAGCGGCAGCACGGACATTCTGCTCGGCGGGTTTCATCGCGGCAATCTGATTGAAAGCTGGCGGCTGGACTGGTTTGCCCAAGCGGAGGCGGATTTGCCGGTGCTGACGCAAGGCGAGTATCGCCCGGGCTTTGAAATTGACGGTGCCGCCGGGATCAACTACCGGGGCTGGTCACTTGGCCGCGCCAACATATCGCCGATAGCGCAGGTTCTGGTTTCGGAACGGACCAAAGACTACGGGGCCGACGCCAATTCCCCCAACTCCGGCTATACGCGTGTGCTGCTCTCGCCAGGAATTGAAGTTCACCTGCACCCGTTTAAAATCTATGCGGATGCCGAAGTACCGGTCTTTGCCAATGTCAACGGCAACCAGTTGGTCGCGCCGGTGCTGTTCAAGATGGGCTTGAGCTATATGTTTTGATTTTCAAAACCAATTATTGGTTGTGAAAAATCTGGAACACATTCTCATCATCACCTTGGCCATCACCGCCATCGTTCTGGCATAAAAAATGACGCGCCGTGGTTTCAAAAGACCACGGCGTGTTTTTGCCGGTTTTCATCCAAAAAAGCGTTCTACTTGCGATTGTAAGCCGCGCCCATACTTCACTTGTGATGGCAAAAAAAGATTGGCAATTGGCAAATTTAGTTGATTGTCAATTTGCGCGAGCCTGTAAGCTCAACGCATAAATTTATGGACGTTCTGACCCTTTCACGCCTCCAATTCGGTGCGACCATTGCGTTTCACTATATCTACCCGCCGTTGAGCATCGGGCTGGGCGTCATGCTCGTCATCATGGAAGGCGCGTGGCTCAAGACGAAAAATCCCATCTATCACCAGATGGCGCGGTTTTGGACAAAAGTGTTCGCGCTGACTTTTGCCATCGGCGTGGCGACGGGCATCGTGATGGAATTTGAATTCGGCACGAACTGGGCGACGTATTC
>PLHK01000052.1 GCA_003139955.1 Limisphaerales bacterium | reverse complement strand
ACCGCTTCGTTGATTGCAGAGATGCCTGTGTTCATTTGTGAATGTTTGTTACCGATGGACAGAATAATTTTATTTTGCGTTCAAGAAATTTTCAAGCGCCGGGCAAAACTTCAACCTGTTTCGCCGGCAGCCAGCCGCTTTTTCCCGAACCGTCGGCGACTTGCACCCAGTCGTCCCGCCGGTCTAAAACAGAAAGCTCCGCGCCGTCGCGCGTCGTGAACGCGCTTTGCGCATCATCAAACGGCCCGCTGCGCGCCGTCGCTTGCGCGGAAATGACGACGGCTGTTTGCTTTGAAAAATGATTCGCGGCTTGAACGCCCAAGATTGTGCCGGAAGAAATCGTCAGCGTCGCAAAAATCCAGGTCGCGCTTTTTAATTTTACCGCGAGCGCGGGACGAATTTGTTTTGCGGCGAGCAGAAGAAACGTCAGCCAGAAGGCAATCGCCGCAAAAACCGTCCATTCATTCAGCGAAAGATTGCCGAGCCAATTTTGCCAGAAATTTTCGCGAACCGTCGCGCCTTGGACCTGATTGCGGACGAACGCGAGGTTCGCGCGGATTTCCGAATCGCGCGGTGCGAGCATTTCCGCGCGGCAAAACGCGGCGATGGCCTTGCCGAGATTCCCCGATTTGAATTCCGCGTTGCCGTAATTGAAAAGCAGATTTGGCGACGCCGCGCCGGACGCGAGAATTGTTTCGTAAGCATTCGCGGCGTCCGCAAATTTTCCCTCGGCGTAAAATTTGTTTGCCGCTGAAAAATCCGCAGTTGCGTCCGCCGCAAAAATATTTCCGGCGAAAACCAGCGCGAGCGAAATGGCGAAAAGATTTTTCATGCTTTCAAATTTTGGAGTTCGCCCACAACTTTCTTAAATTTTGACGCCACGGCAGTCAGTTCCTGTCGTGTTTGTATCGGCGCATAACGCGCCTGATTACAAAGCTGGAAAAGTTCGCGGAGCGATTCCAAGGTGATCGGCGTTGCACCAATATAAATTAGACGTTTGTCCACATCGGCCTCGGTGATGGACGTGGCCGGACAATCGAGTCGCTCGCCGAGCTGCTCCTGCAACAGGCGGAACAGCATGGCGAAAAATTCGTTGGATTTATTTTCTGCGGCGAATTTGTTCAAGTCGCCCAAGCCGCCGTTGACAAGCTGGGCGACGGCGCGCTGTCGCCGCAAACGCGGATTGTTGGCCAAATTGTCCGCGCGCTTGCGCCAGACGAACGCGGCGAAAATGGCGATCAACGGCAAACTTTGCAGTGCGAGAAATTCCGGCCGCGCGACGAGCGGAACAGTTTTTGTTTCGAGTGCCCCCAAATTTTCCTTAATGGGCAAAATATCCTGCAACGGCGCGGTATTATCCGCACTGGAATTTTTGCCGCCCGCAATGGTCGGGAGCGCGCTGGCTCCGGCGGAATGAACCGTCAATGGCGTGGCGGGCTGCGTCAGCGTGTGGTATTGGCCATCGTTGGGATTGAAAAACGAGAAGGTGAATGGCGGCAGTTCCTGAACGTCCGAATTCAATGGCGAAACAATCTGCTCAAATGTTTTGGTTCCCTGAAAACCGAGCTGGTCCGTCGTTTCCAGCTTGGTCGTCGGCGGATAAGTTTTGAAATTATTCCAGGTATCTTGGGTCGGCAGCGTGATGGCGTCCAGCGCGCCGCTGCCGGAAATCTGCACGCGCACGGTGATGGGGTCGCCGACGGTCAGCGTCGTCGGGCCGGCGCTGACTGTGAGCATGAAATCGCCGACGGCACCGCTGAAGTTGGCGGGCTTGTTTTGCTCTGGAAGCGGGAGCGATTCCACAGTGAATGGCTCGGTGGCCAGCGTGACTTGTTTTTGTTCGCCTTGGTTAAACATCCGAAAAAACGGGTCGCCGCCCTGATTTTGCGAGGGGGTCACGACGACTGCGCTCGCGGTGAATGGGCCGAGTGTGAGCTGGCCGGTCTGGATGGCCGTGAGCGGCACGGCGATGGGGATGACGACATAGCTATGGTTGCCAATCTGAACGCGGCGTCTTTGGTTGGGCGGTTCGGCATTTTTGCCGGCGTTGAAACCATCCGTCGGCGAAGCGGTCAGCTGAAAGTTGCCAAAATTCTGCACGTCGTCGCGCAGGTAAAGTTCCAGCCGGCCAACCACCGCTTCGCCGACGTAAACTTTATTCTTCGGGAAAACAAATTTCATGAACGCCACCTGGTCGCCGGCATCAAGGTTGGCAGCCGGCGGCGCGGCGACCTTGGACACGGTCAGCGTGAGCGGCAGGGAAATGAACGGTTGGCCGTTGATGTCCGCTCGCAGCGCCGGAATGGTGAACTGGCCATCATGCTGCGCAGTGACCGTGTAGTTGTAAGTGATGCTGGAACTGGTCTGGCCGTTGATGAAGGTGAATGAACTCGACGGACCGATGTATTGAAACTGCAAGCCAGCGATGTCGGGAATGGCCGGCGCGTCCGACGGCTGGACGCCGTCGAACTTGAGCGATAACGTCACGTTTTCGCCCAGCGTGATGGCGTCACGATCGAGCGCCGCGGTGAACGACGCCGCGAAGACCGCGCCGGTAAATAGCGCGACCAGCAACACCGCCAATGTTTTCAAGGTGAACCGCATTTTTATTGTTCGTCCAGTCAGACAGACGGAAATTAGAAATGTTCACGTTTTTTTCGCCGGACGAAAGGGTAAAATCAAATTTACCGCCCGCGCATCCGTCTGCGTCGGCAGCCGTATTTGCAAATTGACCGCTCCCGCGCGCATTGCTAGGCTTCTTATCCGTTTCACAAATTGTTCCAAACGGTTTTTATGCGACACACCATTTCAGTTCTCGTGGAAAACAAGTTCGGCGTGCTTACGCGCGTGGCCGGGCTGTTCAGCGGCCGCGGCTACAACATTGACACCCTCAACGTCGGCCCGACGCAGGCACCACATCTGTCGCGCATGACGATTGTCACGACCGGTGACGAGGCGACGCTGGATCAAATCGTCAAGCAGCTCAACAAATTGCCGAACGTCATCAAGGTGCAGGATTTCCGCAACGAAGAATATGTGGACCGCGAACTGGTGCTGGTGAAAGTCGGCGTGGATTCCAAGTCGCGCGCCGAGGTGATGCAGATCACGGACATTTTCCGCGCCAAAATCGTGGACGTGCAGCCGAAGTCGCTCACCATCGAGATCACCGGCAACGACAGCAAGGTGGAAAAATTTCTCGACCTGATGAAAACGTTCGGCGTGCTGGAACTGACGCGCACCGGTCAAGTGGCTTTGCCGAGGAAATAAAATTTGCCATCGCATTGTTGGGCGGCAAGTGCACACGCGAAACTAAACCACAACAAACAAAAAGGTAAATATGATGACAGCAGGTGGCATTATGGGGATTTTATTCGTTTTCCTCATTTACGGCGGCATGATCGCTCTTACTTTTTATTTCTTCTACCTTTTGAGTCGCATTGTCCGCGCGTTGGAGCGGATAGCCAGAGCGTTGGAAGATAAATCACAGAAGTTTCGAGATGACACCAAGCCTTGAACATATTTGACGTCTAACAAGCAAACCGCCGTTGGTGCTGCGGTTGTAATCCCGTCGCGAGTCGGCGGCGGTTCAGCTTTATACGTTGGGCGGCGGCACCAAATAGAATTTATTTTCACAACCGCCTCAACGAATCAATAGCCCGTCGCCAGCCCGGTCGGGAAATTCCTTTGGCAGTTTCACTTTTGTCCGCTAACTTGCCGTCATGCGTTTCATCGGCAACGTCATTGAAAAATTGCAGCGGCATCCCAAGCGCGTGGTGTTTCCGGAAGGCGACGAACCGCGCATCTTGCAGGCGGCGCGGCAGTTTTACGCGCTGCGGCTGGGCGTGCCGATCTTGCTCGGCAATCAGGTCAAGGTGCGCGAAGCCGCCGAGGCGCTGAAAATTTCGCTGGAAGGCATCCGCGTCATTGATCCCGCCACCAGCGAGGACTTGGAAAATTTTTCCAGCCGGCTCTATCGCATCCGCCGCGAAAAAGGCCTGCGCCCGACCGAGGCGCGCGAGGCGATGATGCAGCCGAATTTTTATGGCGCGATGATGCTGGCGATGCACCAAGCGGACGGCCTTATCTCCGGCGCGTCGCACATTACGGGCAGCGTGCTGCGGCCATTGTTTCAAATCGTCAAGGCCGCGCCGGACATCGGTGCGGTTTCGAGTTGCACCGTGATGGAAGTCGAAGACACGCGCATCGGCGAAAACGGCGTGTTGTTCATGGCCGACTGCGGCGTGATTCCCGAACCGAACGTGGAGCAGCTCGCGGACATCGCGGTTTCCACTGCGCGGCTCGCGCGCCATTTGCTCGGCACGAAACCGCGCGTGGCGATGCTTTCGTTTTCCACCAAGGGCAGCAGCGGCGCGCATCCGTCCATCGGCAAGATGCAGGCGGCCACCGCGCAGGCGCGGCACAAGGCGGCGCAGTTGAGCATCGAGGCGGATTTCGACGGTGAATTGCAAGTGGACGCCGCGCTCGTGCCGGAAATCGCGTCGCGCAAATTGCACGACAGCCAGGTGGCTGGCCGCGCGAACGTGCTGATTTTTCCCGACCTGAATTCCGGCAACATCGCGAGCAAATTGGTTGGCTTGGTCGGTCGCGCGAACTCCTACGGCCAGATTTTGCTCGGACTGAACCGGCCCGCATCCGACGTTTCGCGCGGTTCCAGCGCGCACGACATTCTGGGAGTCGCGGCCATCATCGCCGTGCAGGCGACGGATTATTTGAAATTATATCCGGGTGCGGACGCGCACCTGCCGGGAGAATGAATTCTTCCACGCCGCGCGTCTTCATTGCTGCCACGCGCCAGAACGACGGCAAAACCACGGTTTCGCTCGGCCTCATCGCCGCGCTGCAAAAACATTTTCCACGCGTCGGCTACATCAAGCCCGTCGGCCAGCGCTTCGTCGAGATCGAGGAGCAGAAAATTGACGAGGATTCCGTGCTGATGGATTCGGTTTATCAGCTCAACTGCCCGCTTGTGGACATGAGTCCCATCGCGGTCGAGCCGGCGTTCACGCGCAAGTATCTTACTCATGCGAACAACGAGGCGCTCGTCAAAAAAATCCAAAATTCCTTCGACCGCGTCGCGTGGGAAAAAGATTTTGTCCTGTGCGAAGGCTCCGGCCACGCGGGCGTCGGCTCGGTTTTTGATTTGTCGAATGCACAGGTCGCGAAAACGCTCGGCTGCAAAGTCATCATCGTTTCGCAAGGCGGCATCGGCAAACCGATTGACGAAGTTTCGCTCAACCAAGCCTTGTTTGAAAAAGAAGGCGTCGAGATCATCGGCGTCATCATCAACAAGGTGATGGAGGAAAAAATTCCGGAGATCACGCAGTTCGTCCGGCGCGGTCTCAAGCGCAAGGGACTCGAACTGCTCGGCGTGCTGCCGCACCAGCATATTTTGTCCAAGCCCACCGTCGGCCTGGTCCGTGAGGAACTTGGCGCGGAGATGCTGAACATTCCGCCGACGATGAACACGCTGGTGGACGACGTCGTGGTCGGCGCGATGGGTGCGCAGAACGCGATGCAATTTTTCCAGCGCGGCGTGCTGCTCATCACACCGGGCGACCGCGAGGATATTTTGCTCGCCGCCGGCGCGACCGCCGCGCCGGACAGCGCCGACAACCTGGCTGGCATCGTCCTGACCGGCGGCCTGCGTCCCGGCGCGGGCGTGATGAAAGCCTTACAGGCATTGCAGATTCCCGTGCTGCTGGCGCAGGCCGACAGTTATCAGGTCGCCTCCAAAGTCCACGATCTCATCGTGAAGACGCGGCCAGCCGACGCGGAAAAAATCTCGCTAATCCGCGACCTCATCGCCAAACATATCAACGTCAAAAAAATCATTGATTCACTCTGATTCCAAATGTCGCTCCCCTTAAATCCATTCTTAAAAACGTTGCCAACGTATCAGCCGGGCCGGCCGATTGAAGAAGTCGCGCGCGAACTGAATCTGCCGGCCGATTCCATCATCAAAGTCGCGTCGAACGAAAATCCGTTCGGCCCGTCGCCGCTGGCCATGGCCGCGTTGCAAAAGGCGATTGCGAACGTGAATCTTTATCCCGACGGCAACGCGTTTTACTTAAAACAAAAACTCGCGGCGAAACTGGGCGTCGAGCCGGCGAATTTGATTTTGGGAAACGGCTCGAACGAAATCATCGAGTTTGTTTCGCACGCATTGCTCACGCCGGGCGCGGAGATTGTTGTGTCGCAATACTGTTTTGCGATTTATCCCATCGTCGCGAAAATGCTCGGCGCGAACGTCATCACCGTGCTGGCGCAAGATTACGGCCACGATCTGCCCGCGATGCTGCGCGCCATCACGCCGCAGACGCGGATTGTTTTTGTCGCGAACCCGAACAATCCCACCGGCACGCTGGCGTCGCGCGAGGAAGTCATCAAGCTGGTCAACGACGTGCCCGACGACGTGCTGCTTGTGCTGGACGAGGCTTACATAGAATTTCTCGACGACGCGGTGGATTTGATTCCGCTCATCCGCCTTGGCGCGCGGAAGAATCTGATTTTGATGCGGACGTTCTCAAAGATTTACGGGCTGGCCGGTTTGCGCCTCGGCTATGGCATTGGAAATGCAGATTTGATTTCCGCGCTGGAAAAAATCCGGCAGCCGTTCAACGTGAATCTCCTTTCGCAAGCCGCCGCGCTCGCCGCGCTGGACGACGATGAACACGTCCGCAAGACGCGGCAGAATAATTTCATCGGCTTGGAATTTTTCGCGCGCGCGTTCCGCAAATTGGATCTGGAATTCGTGCCGTCGTCCGCGAATTTTCTGCTCGTGCGCGTGGGCGCTGGCCAGAAAGTTTTTGAAGCGATGCAAAAGCTCGGCGTCATCACGCGACCGATGGGCGGTTATCAATTGCCGGAATGGATCCGCATTTCCGTCGGCACGCCTCAGGAAAATGAGCGCTCGCTCGCCGCGTTGAAAAGCGTCTTGAATAAAAGCTGACTTAAATTGTCTTAAACCGGGAATTTATCGTAACTTGTCAGTTGCCAAGGTAGTCTGCTTTGGCGGATTAATCATTTATTTTATGCCGGAAAAATCAAGCGGTGGCGGTTGGAAATGGATTTGGATCGTAGTCGTGCTGGCGCTGGGCGCGGGCGGCTATTTTTATTTCCGCCACGCCGGCGGCAGCGCGTTGAGTTTCAACACGGTGGCGGTGACGCGCGGCGACCTGACGGCGACGGTCACGGCGACGGGCACGTTGAACCCGGTGGTGAACGTGACAGTGGGTAGCCAGGTGTCTGGCCGCATCAGCGTGCTGAACGTGGATTACAATTCGGTCGTGAAGTCGAACCAGATCATCGCGGAGATCGACCCGGCGACGTATGAGGCAGCCGTCGAGCAGAGCGAGGCGGATTTGGCCAACGCGAAAGCGAATCTGGAATTGCAGCAGGTGGAGTATGACCGCAGCGCCGAGCTGTTCACGAACAAGCTGATCTCCGGCTCGGATTTTGACACCGCCCGCGCCACGCTCGACGAGGCGGAGGCGACGGTGAAGATTAAGAAGGCTTCGCTCGATAATTCGCTGGTGAATTTGAATTATTGCAAAATCCTTTCGCCCGTGGACGGCGTGGTGATTTCGCGCGCGGTGGAACTGGGTCAGACGGTCGCCTCCAGCTTCAACACGCCGACGATTTTCCAGATCGCTAACGACCTGACCAAGATGCAGATCGACGCAAACGTGGCCGAGGCGGATGTCGGCGGCGTGGTCGAGGGTCAGAGCGTGGAGTTTACGGTGGACGCATATCCGAACCGCACCTTCCAAGGCGAGGTGACGCAGGTGCGCAATTCGCCGAGCACCGTCAACAACGTCGTCACCTACGACACGGTCATCAGCGTGACGAACGCGGATTACAAATTGAAGCCGGGCATGACGGCGAACGTCTCCATCATCGTCGCGCAACGGGAAGATGCGCTGAAGATTTCCAACGTCGCCCTGCGCTTTCGCCCGCCGGACAACGCCGTGGTCTTGACCAACGCTGTCGGCGGCGCGGCGCAAACTAATGCGGTCGCCGGCAGCAAAGTTCAGCACAAGGGTCGTCATGACCGGCGCACGGTTTATCTGCTCGCCGGCGACGAGGGCGCGCCGGTGTTGAAGCCGGTGTCGGTAAAAATCGGCATTACCGACGGCATCTTCACGGAAATCACCGACGGTTTGCAGGAAGGCGACAAGGTCGTTACCGGCGTCACACAACCCGGTGCGGGAAACTCCGCGTCATCATCCAGTCCGTTTGGCGGCGGTTTCCCGCGCCATTGATTTTATTTGTCGTGCCAACGAACGCCGTCATCCAGCTCACAGACATCCACAAGATTTACCACACCGGTGAAGTGGACGTCCATGCCGTGCGCGGCGTGTCGCTGGCGATCGCGCCGGGCGAATTCGTCGCCATCATGGGCTCGAGTGGCTCCGGAAAGAGTACGTTGATGAACCTGATCGGCTGCCTCGACCGGCCGACGCGCGGGAATTATTTTCTGGATGGCATTGACGTTTCCACGCTCGACCGCGACGCGCTGGCAAAAATTCGCAATGACAAGATCGGCTTTGTTTTCCAGGGTTTTAACCTCCTGTCGCGCACGACGGCGCTCGAAAATGTCGAGATGCCGATGCTTTATAACCATCAGCGCGTGCCGTCCGCCGAACAAAAAGTGCGCGCCGAAAAATCGCTAGAGCTGGTCGGCCTCGCGGCGCGCGCCGACCACAAGCCGAACCAGCTTTCCGGCGGCCAGCAGCAGCGCGTGGCGATCGCGCGCGCGCTGGTCAACCAGCCGTCCTTGCTGCTCGCGGACGAGCCGACGGGAAATCTGGACAGCCAGACGAGCATCGAAATCATGGGCGTGTTCCAGAAGTTGAACGACGCCGGCATCACCATCGTCATGGTCACGCACGAGTTGGACGTGGCGCGCTACACGAAGCGGATGATTATCCTGCGCGACGGAATGGTTTTGACGGACGAAAAAGTGGCAGCGCGCTTGATTGCGGAAAGCGAATTGAAAAATTTGCGCGCGGCGCAGGAGGCGGTGAAGCTCGCATGAATTTTTTTGCGCCCTTCAAACTCGCTGCTCGTGCGCTGCGGCGGAACAAGATGCGTTCGCTGCTGACGATGCTCGGCGTCATCATCGGCGTCGGTTCGGTCATCGCGTCGGTCAGTATCACGACCGGCGCGACGAAACAGGTTGAGGACAAAGTCTCGAGTCTCGGACAAAATATTATCACGGTTTTCTCCGGCAATTTCAGCAGTGCCGGCATGAAAGGCGGCTGGGGCAGCGCTTCGACCTTACTCGTGGATGATGCGCGCGCCATCCAAAATGAAGTCGCCAATGTCGTCGCCGTCAGCCCCGAAGTGCGCGATCGCGAGCAAGTTTTGGCGGACGGTCAGAATTGGAACACGCAGGTCATGGGCGAGTCGCCGGATTATCCGCAGATCCGCGATTGGAACATGGCCGAGGGCGCGATGTTCACCGACGCCGACGTGCGCAGCATCGCCAAGGTCGCCGTCATCGGCAAGACGGTGGTGGATCAATTGTTTGTGAATGACGACCCACTTGGCCAGACGCTGATCATCCGCAACATTCCGTTCAAGATCGTCGGCGTGCTGGAGGCGAAGGGATTTAATCTGTTCGGCCAAGATCAGGATGACGTTGTGATCATTCCCTACACGAGTCACATGAAGCGAATCACCAGCCGGAATTTTGTGAACTCCATCATGGTGCAGGCTGCCAGCAAAGACACCATCACGCAGGTGCAGGACGACATCAACACGCTGCTGGGTGACCGGCACAAAAGTGCGGAGCCGGATTTCACCGTGCGCACGCAACTGGAATTGATGCAGATGGTGACCGCCACGTCCAAAACCATGTCGGTGCTGATCGGCGCGATTGCCAGCGTGTCGCTCATCGTCGGCGGCATCGGCATCATNNACGCGCGAAATCGGCATCCGCATGGCCGTCGGTGCGCGCAGCCGCGACATCCTCATCCAATTTTTGATCGAGGCCGTCACGTTGAGCGCCATCGGCGGAATCCTGGGCATCGTATTCGGCATGGCGGCGGCCGAAACCATCGCGCACCTCACCGGCTGGCCGACGCTGACGCCGTATGCGTGGATCGGCATCGCGTGCGTCTCCAGCGCGCTCATCGGGATTATTTCCGGTTTTTATCCCGCCTGGAAAGCTTCGCGGCTCGACCCGATTGAAGCTTTGCGCTACGAATAAGCCGTGGCCGCTGAAATCCTTTCCACCCACACGCCGGCGCTTTTTCAAAAAGCCGTCCGGCGCGCGGCGGAGTGGTTGCGCGCGGGCGAAGTCGTCGCGCTGCCGACGGAAACGGTTTATGGCCTCGCCGCCAATGCGCTGGACGCGCCAGCCGTCGCCAAAATTTTTCAAATCAAGGGCCGCCCGGCGCACAATCCCATCATTGTCCACGTCGCGAGCAACGAAATGGCAAAAGCCTGCGTCAGCGCATGGCCGGAACTCGCGGGAAAATTTTCCAAGGCATTCTGGCCCGGCCCGCTGACCTTAGTATTGCCGCGCGCGGAAGAAATTCCCGACAACGTGACTGCTGGTGGTGCGACTGTGGGCATCCGCTGGCCGAGCCATCCGTTCATGCAGGCGGTGATCCGCGAATGCGGTTTTCCGCTGGCCGCGCCGAGCGCAAATCTGTCCAACCAGATTTCGCCGACAAACGCGGAGCACGTCGGCGCGCGACTTGGCGAAAAAATTTCGTTGATCGTGGACGGCGGCCAATCGCAAGTCGGCATTGAATCCACCGTCCTGGACTTGTCGGTTTCGCCGCCGCGCATTTTGCGTCCGGGCATGATCCACGCCGAGTCGCTGGCAGCGGTCGCGGGAGAATCCAGAATTAAGAATTCAGAATTCAACTTCGAAGGAACGCTGCGGAGTCCGGGTTTGCTGGCGAAGCATTATTCACCGAAAGCGAAACTGGTGATTTTGAATTGGAGCGACGACGTGGATTTACGTTCCCAACTTTCAACCTTCAACGTGGAACCTGCAACCATTCACGTCATCGTGCACACAAAAATTCCGGCGGGCGAAAATTTTGCCGACGTGAGCGTGATGCCGCATGACGCGGAGGCGTTTGCGCGGGCGCTTTACGCGGAACTGCACCGCTGCGACGCGGCGGGCGCGAAATTGATCGTCGTGGAAGCGCCGCCGGACTTGCCGGAATGGTCGGGCATCGCCGACCGGCTGCGGCGCGCGGCGGTGTGACAATCACCAGCGCTGACGGTCGGTGAAGAAAAGTCCGGATTGCAGGACTCCCGCCGGGAAATAGCGCAGCGTAAATCCTTGCGGAATCTGGCCGACGACGGCGGTATTCAAGGCGAAATTCCCCCAACTGCCCACGCCGCCCTGCAGGCATTCGGTGTAGAGTCTGCTATCGAGCGTATTGAGCGTGAGGTAGAGTCCGCGAACTTGTTTAACGTAGTCGTTGAACTGGAAAAATTCAGACTGGGAATTCATGCTGATCCAAGTGCATTGGTGGTCGCCATACCACGCGACGGCCCAGGGGATGTCGCTCATCAGGAGTTCATCCGGTTGCATCCAACTGGCGACCTTTTGGATTTCGGGTGGATAATATGGCGGATAGGCCAAGGGTGAAGCCTTGGGCGGCAGCAGGCTGGCAATCAGCGGCTGGCAGGAAATCACCACCATCAGGGCGATGACGGCGAGGCGGATTTGCGGCGATGGCGTCTTCATCTGGTTGAGCAGTGTCAGAAAAAATATGACGCCGAAAATCACCGCGAGCGGCGTGAGCAGCACGAGCAGGTTTTCCGAATTGATGTCGGGTGAGATGGTGGAAAGCTGGGTTCGGCCAAGCGCCTGCGCCACGACAAAAACGCCAAGGCACATCAGCGTGAAATAGCGCATCCGCCGGGCGGCGACATTGCGCAAGCCCAGCAGCAGTCCGGCAAAAAATAACATGGCCACCCAGTTCCCGCCGATCCGCAGCAGGTCGCCCTGAAGGATGAAGCGGGAGTTCTCGATAAATTTTCTCATGTATGGCCGCAGCCAGTAGGCCGAAGTCAGGTCGGGGTTGACCGACTGCATCAGTCGCGAACCGGGAAACGCAAATGTCCCTTCCACGATCGCATAGCCGGCCGTGCCGAACAGCGTGCCGCTCACCGCAAGGTTGCGAATGATCCACGGGGTCACAGCCAGCACAAAAGCCAGAAACGCCGTGATCGCCAGGCCCGGACGCCGCACGCCGCCGAACAGTGCGAGGAAAGCCACCACCGGCACGATCGTCCAGCCAAATGCATAGCGCGTCAACATCCCTGCCCCTGTCAACACGCCGGCGGTGACGGCCAGCAAAAACAAATTGCGGACTTGCGGCTTGGCCGCGCGGCCAAGCTCCTCGATTTTAACCAAGCACCAGATCAATCCTAAAAAAATAACCAGTAACAGCAGGGTGGACTGGCCGGACACGCTGAATTTCCACAGCAAGTCCGCGCCCAGCGTCAACAGCGCCGCCAGCCACGCTGCTTGGGCATCAAACAATTTTTTGGCGATCAGAAAAGTCAGCGCCACGACCACCACGAGGAGTAGTTGGTTCAGGATGGCGATGCGGAATTCCGCCTGATAGCGCAAAAACCGGCCGCCCTCCGACCAGAATGGCTTGTGGTTGCCCGCATCCCAATTCGGTGGCGAGAGCTTAATCAAGCCGGCCAAGACGGTCGGATACACCGGCGCGTTGGCTAGATCGGGATGCGCCCCGTTGATTTCGGCGAAGTCCACCGAATTCGTCAACTGGATCTCACCTTTATGGACTTCGTGATTATGTTTCTGAATCAAATAAACGCTGAACGGCCGGATAAAATCCGTCGTGTAGCCCCTGCCCTCCGCCACATTGCGCGCCACTTGCGCCGCATCCATCGCCTCGACAGAATTAAAGCTTCGATACGCGTTCAAATCGTAAAGCACCGCCAGGCCGATGACCGCCACCACCAGGGGCAAAAATTGCAGCCAGCGGGAAAATACGCCAACTTCAAGTGCGTGAATCACCCGCTGAATCCGTTCGGAAATCATCATAAAATCAAAATCCTTCCAAGTGATATTCGTGCAGTTTCCGGTGGAACGTCCGCCGGCTCATGCCGATCTTCTGCGCCGCGCGCGTGCGGTTGCCATCCGTTTCTTTCAGCGCGCGGATGATCAATTGTTTCTCCGCATCCTTCACCGTCAAATCTTTTCCTTGCAACAATTGCGTGCCGCGCGCACCGCCGCCGCGTACCGACGGCGGCAGGTCGCGCAAGGCGATTCGTTCGCCCCGGCACAAAACCACCGCGTGCTCGATGGCCGTCCGCAGCTCGCGCACATTGCCCGGCCACAAAAAATCAATCAACGCTTCGAGCGCATCCGCTGTGAAATCGTTCACATTTTTCCCGTTTTCCTTGGCGAACTCCCGCAGAAAACTCTGCGCCAGCAGCGGGATGTCGCCTGTCCGCTCGCGCAATGGCGGCAATTCAATCTCGACGACACGGAGGCGGAAAAACAAATCTTCGCGAAATTTACCGGCCTTGACCAGTTCTTCCAGATTTTTATTTGTCGCCGCCACCAGCCGCAAGTCCGCCGTCAACGTCTTGTTCGAGCCGACGCGCTCGAACGTGCGTTCGCCCAAAAAACGCAGCAGCTTCACTTGGATTGTCGCATCAATCTCGCCGATCTCATCCAGAAACAAAGTTCCGCCCTGCGCCTGCTCAAACCGGCCGATGCGCCGCTCGTGCGCGCCCGTGAACGCGCCGCGCTCGTGACCGAACAGCTCGCTTTCCAAAAGCGTCGGCGCGAGCGCCGCGCAATGCACCGTCACGAAAGGCTGTTTCGCACGCGGGCTCAACTGGTGAATGGCCTTCGCGATGAGTTCCTTGCCCGTGCCGCTTTCGCCGCCGATCAGCACCGTCGCGCGCGTGGGCGCGACCTGTTGCACGACTTCAAAAATTTCTGTCATCACTGGCGACTGGCCGACAATGTTTTCCAGGCCGAATTTGGCATCAATTTGTTTGCGCAAAGAAGCATTTTCCACTTCCAGCGTCTGCTGTTTCAGCGCGCGTGCGATGCGCATCTCCAGTTCGTCAATTTGCAGACGGCCTTTGGCGATGTAATCATCCGCGCCGTGCTTCATCGCGTCCACCGCGAGTTCTTCCGAACCGTAAGCCGTCATCAAAATGCAGATTGGCGGCTTCGGCAGTGATTTTGCGCGCGCAATCAATTTCATTCCATCTTCGTTCGGCAGCCGGAAATCCGTCAGCATTACGTCAAAATTTTCAGCTTCCAGCAAATCCATCGCCGTCTTCGCGTCTTCCGCGATATAAACGTCGTAACGTTCCTCCAGCGCCGCGCGCAAACCTTCGCGCGTCGGCTTTTCATCATCCACAATGAGCAAAGTCGGTTTCATGGGTCGCTAATTTTTATTTTCCAGCAAGCGCGGCTTGCGTTCGTGCAGCGGCAGCCAGATCCGGAAAGTCGTTCCGCGCCTAACATGGCTTTCCAGCTCGATGCGGCCGTTGTGCGCGCGGACAATTCTTTGCACAATCATCAGGCCGAGGCCGCTGCCCTTTTTTTTAGTCGTGTAAAACGGCTCGAAAATCCGGTTGATCTGCTCCTGCGGAATACCGCCGCCTGTGTCCGCGACGCTCACCCAGACGCTGTCGGAATTTTCACCGGTCTGCAATGTCAGCGTGCCACCGGTCGTCATCGCCTGCGTCGCGTTCTTCACCAAGTTCACCAAAACCTGCTGCAACTGCGTCGCGTCCACCGGCGTCGCGGTGAGGTGACGCGCCAATTTTGTCTTCACCGTCACGCCGCGATTTTCAATCTCCGGTCGCAGCAGTTCCAAAGTTTTTTCCGCCACGTCATTGAGTGATGCCATTTTCAACTGCAACGGCGCAGGCCGGATCGCGCCGAGGAATTGCGTGACGATGTAATCCAGCCGGTGAATTTCGCCTTTCGCCACATCGAGATACTGCTCCAGTTTTTTGCCAACTTCCGCGGTGTCCGTTTCCAGCGCGGAATGTTTTGTTCGCGCGCGCGCCAGCAATTTTGAGTTCACCGGCGCGGATTTTAATTTTTTCACCTCGCGCTCCATCAGTTGCAGATGGATGTGAAGCGCGTTAAGCGGATTGCCGATTTCATGCGCGACGCTCGCCGCGAGCAATGTCAGTGCCTGGATGCGCTCACTTTCGATGGCCTCGAAAGTTTTTTGCCGCGCCTCGGTCGCGTCGTGCAAAATCAGCGCGACGCCCGAACTGCCAATGGCTTCGCCGTCCAGCGGCGCGGCGTAGAGCCGGAGAAAACGCGGACGCGGATAATGGATTTCAAATTCGTGACGCGTGACGTGCGCGCCGCCAACGCGGTCGGCGCGGGAAATTTTCGTCCAGTCCACCTCCGGCAAAATGTCTGTGATCTGCAAATCTTCCGTGTTCAGTTGCAACCCGATGAGTCGCGTGACCGCTTGGTTAAAATATATCACGCGACCCGCTTCATCCGTCACCAGCACGCCGTCTTCAATCGTGTTGAACAGCGTCTCCAGAAAACTGCGTTCGCGCGCGAGCCGCTGGACGACGTTTTGCAAACCCTCCGTGTCCAGCCGACCGATGCGGCCAAGCACTTTGTCAAGAAAACTGGATTTGGTTGCAGCCATTGATTAAAATTAATTTTGTGAGTAGCAAATTGGCACAATCAAGAAATTCGTCAAGCCAAAGAAAAGAGTTTTGGTGGCACACTTGATAACAGTTTTCTATTCCGGGTCGCGATTCGGCAAATGGAAACTAGAGCCAAATACGAAGTGGCTGGATGCCTCGTAGAAAAATTATTTCGTCTTGAAGGATGCGCGAAAATCTTCTCGCGTGGTTTTAATTCAAACGCCGCCAATCCATTTGCGGTCGTCCCACACGGCTTTGATGGAAGTCAAGTTGCGCGAATCAAAAATATTTTTGGCCGCCGCCGCGACGTTCCCTTTTTTTAAATTATTGAACGCATCGCTCGCGCTGATGGCGACGAATTGCAGCACGCTTGGGTCGCGGTAGCAGTCAATCATGCACTTGGTGCAGCCGTCGCGGATGAGCTTGGAATCGTCCCAGTCCCAGACCTTGCACATCGGCTCGTGCCACGCGTGGCAGCGGAAGAGGTCAAGGTTCCAGTCGAGGTAGAAATACTTGTGGCCGCCGAGGCAGCCGAACTTTTCCTTCTCCCCGCGCAGATGCCGTTGCATCTCGTCGAGCGACTCGGTCGGGTTCACCACGGGAAAACCGCTGTTCTTTTTCATCTGCTTGATTTTTTCAAACAGTTGAACCAGCTCTTCCTTGTTGAAATTCACCAGCCCGCTGTCGCTGAAACTTAAATAGCTGCTCGCCAGCGACGTCAGCGGATAACTGAACGTGCAGCTNNGCCTTCTTGATTTTTTTGCAAACGTCCGGCAGGCCGCGATTTTTTTCGTGCTTCGTCACGTCGTGCGCGTCAATGGACATGATGACGCTGCTCAAGCCGTCGCTGGCGAGGTCGCGCATGTTTTGATCATTCCACAAACCGCCGTTCGTGCAGATCATCGGATGGATGCCGCGTTCCGCCGCGTAACGCGTCATGGCGCGCAGATCGCGGTGTACCATCGGCTCGCCGCCGACGAAGAGCAGGTAGCCGATGTGATTTTTCAGCGCGATGTCCACGACGCGCTTCGCCTCGTCGAGCGTCACGCTGCGGCGGGCCTTCGGATCAAATTGCGAGCGCGCAAAACCACAAAAGCCGCAGTCGGCGTTGCAGATGTTCGTGATGGCGAATTGCAGGTAGCCTGGGCCGCCGTGTTTCAAAACATCCTTGAAAAGCTGGAGCGCACCTTTTTTGGGGCGGACGACGGGGCGCGAAAAATCAGCCGGCGCGGCGGAAATTTTCTCCGGCGCGACAGAACTGGCGGTGTTGGCGGGATTACTCATGAACAAACCATGTCATTGTGGCGGCAAAAAATGGTGCGGGCAAACTTTCTTTCTTCCGTGCGCGGTGGAATCCGCTTTTTCCGTGCAAGATTTATTTTCCCGACGCCATCGCCAGATGTTGCAGCGTCGCGACATCCACCGGCCATTTGGGCTGAAAACGCGGGCTGGCGAGATAATCCAGCAAGCTCGTGCGGAACTGCCGGCGCACCGGGTCGTGCTCAAGATCATTTTCCAGGTCCACGCTGCAGACGAAAATTTTTCCGTTCCCGGCCAATGCCTCGAACGCCAGCGCCAGTTTGTGATTCGTCGTCCAGTCGTCAATCACCTGCACGCTTGGCAGAAGGCCATCCGGCAAATCGTCGAGGAACATCGGTTGCGCGCGCCGCACGAGATACCACCATTGCCAGTTGGCAAAATCATCCGTCGGAAATTCCGCGAACAGCGGCTGCCGCGCGTCGCAAAGAATTCCCAGCGTGGTCGGCGCCTGCCGTTGCGTCCACGCCGTGTTCCAGAAAATACTGCTGAAGCCGAACTTCACCGGCCGCGCGGAATCGTTGCGGACATTTTCCGGCGGCAGCAGCCACAGCACCGTTCCGCCGGAATCCAGCACCGCGCGCGCGGCGGCGTTCAGTTCGTGGAAAATCACCGCTGCGGCCGGCGCGCGCGGCGCGGTCTGCGCGGGGTAAACCCACACGTCCCAGTCATTCTGGATTTTTGTGCCGGCGAAGCCCGCGACCAGTTTGTAGCGCGCGGGCGTCGGGATATTTTTCAAACTGAAATTCGCCGTGCCGAGCTTGATGCCGTTGTCCACCGGCACGTCACGCCGGTCGAAAATCTGCGACGCGACCACGCGCCCATTTTCCGCCACGAGTTCGCAATACGGCGTCGCGTCTGCGAGCGGTGCCGCGCCGAAATTCGCCACTTCCAAATCCGCCGACAGCGTTTCATCCGCCGTGAACACACGCTTTTCCAGACGCGCGAGCGGCACAACAGCGTTGCAGAAACGGCTGAATTGCGCGGCGGTGACATAACCTTTGTCGTCCCAAAACGCATTCAGCACGCCGACGGGCGCGGTGCCTTGGCCGGGAAAATCCGTAAGGCCGAGCAGTTCAAAACCGTCGAGACCCGGCGTGCGCAATTGCGATTCGATCTCTTCCTTGTAACACAGCGTCTGCAATTTTCCCGACGCATACAAAAACCATTCCGCCTCGTCCCCCATATTGTGCGCCGCCAGCGAGTCGCGGAAAATTTCCAGATTGCCCGGCTTCAAATAGCCCTTGTATTTTTTAATCTCCGAAAAATTCGGATACGCGCACCACTGGCCGATTTCGTGGCTGATGACCGGCACATCGTGCGCAGAAATAAAGTCGCCGTAGTCCGTCGTCGTCTCCGGCGGCTGCGCGTTGAGGCGCGAGTTCAAGCCCGCGCCCCACGGCTGGATGCATGATGCCGCCGTCACGTCAAACTGGTTTTCCGGCAACTCCGGCCAGCCGCTTGCGCCCGTCCAAAGCCGGCGCGGATCGCGCAATTTGAAATGATCCACATAATCCGCGAGAAATTTATTTTGGTTTTTGCCGCCCGGCTCGTTGCCGTAAGCCATCAGCACGAAGCTCGGATGATTGCCGTAAGTTTTCAGGATGCGCTCGGTCTCGTCATAAACCCACGCGTCCACGGGCTTGCCGTCGCCGAGCGTGGTGCTGTCATTCGCCCACGAACCGGCCTCGACCTGAAGATAAAACCCCAGTTCATCCGCCGCCTGAAACGCCGCTTCCGGCGGACACCACGAATGAAAACGAAACAGATTCAGCCCGTGCGCCTTCGCGATGGCGATGATGCGCTTCCACGAATCCACATCCGTCGGGGGATGGCCGGTCAGCGGAAACACGCAACATTCCACCGTGCCGCGAAAAAAAGTTTTGCGTCCGTTCACGGTGAATTGCGTTCCTTGCGTCAAAATTTCGCGGAGACCAAAAGTCGTGCTACGCGTCGCGTCGCCGAGTTTCGCGGTCAGATGTCGCACAACCGGATGAAACTCGTCCCAGTTTGTCGCGTCGTCGCCCAAGGAAATTTCACCGGTGAAAGTCCCGCCGTTTGTCGTCCAGTCCGCGACGACCGACTGCGCGAGTTTTCCGTCCACATAAAAAAGCATTCCCGCCTCGCCGCCCGCGCCGGACACGTTGCCGATGGTTCCCGTCACCGTCGCCGAGTGCGTCGCGACGTGCGGATAAATTTGCAAATCCTCGATCCACACCAGCGGCGTCGCGCGCAGCGAAAGGTCGCCGACGATGCCGTTCCAGTTGCCCTGCGATTGGTCGCTGATGCTGCTGGAATTTTCGCCGATGTCCACGATGCGGCGATTGTCCACGCGAATCGTCAGCGTGTGTTTGCCGGGCGCGAGCTGGCCTAAATCATATTCGTGCGGCGTGCCGAGCGAATCATTCGTGCCGAAATTTTTTCCATCCAGCCAAACTTGCGTCTGCCAGTGCGGTCGTTCGAGCGTCAGGACGACGCGCTGGTTTTGCCAGTCCAATGGGATGGCCACCGTGCGGTGAAACCACGCCGCGCCGGCGTAATACTTTTCGGGCGTCAACCAGAACGGCACTTTCACGTTGCCGGTCTGCCGGTAGGGTGCAAATTCCGGCGCGGTGAAAAAAGAGCGGTCAACAATGCTGCCCGTCCAAATTGTGTTCGTCGTCACGTCGTCGCCGATGCCTTGTTCGGGCAGCGAGCCGGGTAGATGGATGTGGCCGGAAAATTGACCGGAAAGTTTTTTCGCCGCCCAATTTTCCGCGATGCCCGCGTCGGCGCGGTCAAGTTGATAGCGCCAACTGCCATCCAGCGACAGCGCGTCGTTCGCGGGCAGCGCGCGTGCGAGCAGGCCGCTGAAAATCACGGCGGACAGGACAAGGATGCGTTTCATTTGCAATCGTAGTTTAACTGGCGCGCGTCCGTTCGGAAACAAGCAACTCTGTTTACAATTGAATCGCCACAGCGGAACTTAAAGCGCCAATGGCATTTGGTTCCGGCGGATTGTTGGCGGCATGAATTCAATCTGAATATACAATTTGACCATCAACAAAACATGATGATGGCTGACCAACTCGTCCGATGGTATAAATCTCGCCCTTCGAACCAATGACCACGCCATTCGTAGCGCAGCAGTTTGTAAACCAACTGGGAAGATAGATTGATAGCTCCGCCCATCTAGGCGGCAAGTCATTGGGCATCTTGTTTTTTTCAAGTGCCCACTGATTCTTGGCTGCATCAAGTTGGCGCAAATTATTGACGTAATAATTGGCTGCGCTGATCTGATGCGCTTTGATAAAATTCGGAATACCAACCGCCAAAACGACCGCGGTAATTGCTGCTACGACAATGATGAACGATTTTGACATGCGTGCTATGCCTAACAGTTATATTAGCTAGACTTTACGGCCGCACAAATTTTTCAACCTCCACCTGCAATTTTTTCAAGTCAGGCAAATTGATATACATCATGTGGCCGGCGTCGAACTCGGCAAACGACACATTGCTCCGGTAGGCGTCGGCCAGCCCCATGTGGTCAATGCTGTGCCGGATCGTGTCAATCGGGCAGACCAGATCGCACCGGCCACCGAGCACGAGGATTTTCAGATACGGCTCCTGGTTCATCACGGACGCGAGCTTGTCGCTGGCGTTGGCGAAATCATTCCGCGCGCCGTAATCCCACGGCTGCACGCCGGCGAGCAGTTCGTAGGGCAGATCATCCTCAAATTTTAATTCGCTGCGGACATACGAATTCATCGCCGCCGAAAACGGCCCCATCACCGCCACGCTGGACGGATCAAAATCCGCGCCGGGTGACGCCGGATCGCCATCGCGTCCGGTCAACCGCGCGTCGTAAGCGCCGAGAATCAAGCCGTCGTCGTGCAACAGTTGTTTGCGGAAAATAAACGGGTCCACGCGCAGATTATTATCCTCGATGACGGACGCTTTCAATCCGGTGAGCCGCACGAGTTCGGCGACCACTTTTTTCCGTTCATCCGCTGGCAGCGACGAACCGGCGAGCAGCGCGGAAGTGAATTCACCTTTGGCAAAAGTGCGCGCCTCGGCGAGTGCGTTCGTCAAATCGGATTGCAAGTCCGGCGGCAGTTTGTTGTGGAAATGCGCCGCCGCCGTGTAAGCCGGCAAAATCAGCGGATACGGCAAATCGTTGCCCGTGCCGCCGCTGATCGTGCCGAAATCCAGCACGCCGGAAACGAGGATGAGTCCGTTCAGATACATTCCGTAGCGGCCGCGCAGATAATCCGCGAGGCCGGCGGCGCGGAAGACGCCGTAACTTTCGCCGCACAAAAATTTCGGCGCGAGCCAGCGGTCATGGCGCGTCGTCCAAAGGCGGATGAATTCACCGACGGAATCCAAATCCGCTGCGTCGCCGAAAAAGGCTTCGGCTTTTTCATCTTTCGCCGGCCGGCTGAAACCGGTTGCGACGGGATCAATGAAAACCAAGTCGCTGGCGTTGAGGATGGAAAATTCATTGTCCACTAACGCGAACGGCGGCGCGGGCAGCGAACCGTCTTCGTTCATCTTCACACGGCGCGGGCCGAGTGCGCCGAGGTGCAGCCACACCGACGCGGAACCGGGCCCGCCGTTGAAGCAAAACGTGACCGGGCGCGGTTTCCCCGCCGGTTTCTCAATCCGCGTGTAGGCGACGTAAAAAACCGACGCGCGTGAAGTGCCGTCGGGCTTGAGCAACGGCAGCATGCCCGTCTCGGCAACATAAGTGACGCGTTCGCCGGCGATGGTGACGGTGTTGGTCACGCGCACCGGCGCGTGCGAGGCGTCAGGAATTTGGCCGAGCAAGGATTTGTCCGGCGCGGTGGGCGCGTTCGTGTCAGCGGCACGGAGCGACAGCGCGGCGGCGAAGAGAAGCAGGCAGGTGGTTTTTTTCATGGCAGCATCAATGGTTCGATTGGACGCAGATTAGCGACTCCGCGTTCACACGCCACGGAAAATTTTTGCGGTCAGGTTGACGGCGGCAAAGCTTGTGGATGACTTTCCGACGAAAGCGTTGCCCGCCGCCGGGCATTCACGCTGGTTGAACTGCTGGTGTTGATTGCCGTCAACGCGATTCTGGCGGCATTGAGCAAGGCCAAGGGCGCCAGGCAAGCGGCGTGCCTGAACAATCTCAGGCAATGGGGTCTGGCAACGCAGGTTTATATGGTGGACAATGATGATTATTTGCCGCGCGAAGGCACGGCCAATCTGCCCACTTTTCTGTTTGGAAATGATTAGTTGCCAAAATCAAGCTATGGCCGCCGCAATCGCGTCGCCCATTTCACGCGTGCCGACGCGTTTGGCACTGGTTTCACTCGCGCTGAAAATGTCGCCCGTGCGGTTGCCGGCTGAAATGGCTTTGCCGACCCCAGTTTCAATCGCCGCCGCCGCATCGTTCAAACCAAAACTGTGCCGCAGCATCAGCGCGCTCGACAAAATCTGCGCGATGGGATTCGCCAGGTTTTTTCCGGCGATGTCCGGTGCCGTTCCACCTGCTGGCTCGTAAAAGCCAAAAGTATTTCCGCCATTGGTCGCGCCCAGACTCGCGCTGGGCAACATGCCGAGCGAACCGCCGAGTGCCGCCGCTTCGTCGCTCAAAATATCGCCGAACATATTTTCGCAGAGCATCACGTCGAACTGCGTGGGCTTGAGCATGAGCTGCATCGCGCCGTTGTCCACGAACATGTGTTCCAGCGTCACGTCGGGATAATTTTTCCCGACGCGCGTGACGACTTCGCGCCACAAAACCCCATTTTCCAAAACGTTTGCCTTGTCAATGCTCGTCAATTTTTTGCGGCGCAATTGCGCGGCCTTGAACGCCACATGCGCGATGCGCTCGATTTCTGGTGTTGTATAAACCATCGTGTCAATCGCGCGAAAATTTCCGCCGCCCAAATCTTCCGTTTTTTTCGGCTGGCCAAAATACATTCCGCCCGTCAATTCGCGCACGACCAGAATGTCTATGCCATCGCCCTGCCGTTCCTTCGCGAGCGGACACGCGTGCGACAAAACTTTCGGCAGCGACACCGGGCGCAGATTCGCGAACAAACCAAATTCTTTGCGCAGCCGCAACAGCGCGGCACGTTCGGGACGCTCCTCTTTTGGAATCGTCGGGTCGCGGTCCGGCAAACCGACGGAGCCGAACAAAATGGAATCGGATTTTTTGCACAGCGCGAGCGTCGCGTCCGGCAACGCTTTGCCCGTGGCGTCAATGCCCGCCCAGCCGACGGGTGCTTCGGTGAGGTTGAGTTGGAAGCCAAATTTTTTTTCGGTGGCGCGCAAAACCTTGATGGCTTCGCGCATGACTTCGTTGCCGATGCCGTCGCCCGCCAAGGCTGCGATGTTGAATGTTTTCATCAATTTGAAAGCCGGATTCTAAATTGTTGGCGCGGCGTGACAAGAATTTACGATTGACGATTTATGATTTATGATTTCCCCGGCAAAGCGCACCATTGCCAAAATTCATCAATCATAAATTACAAATGCCTTCGGCTCTGCCCTACAAAATCGCCACGCTGCTCTATTGCTTCAACGAGCGGGAGGAAATTCTTTTGCTCGAACGCGCGCAGGAGCCGAACCGCGGCTTGTGGAGTCCGTGCGGCGGCAAATTGAAAATGGACATCGGTGAATCGCCTTACGCCTGCGCGTGCCGCGAGGCGCATGAGGAAATCGGATTGAAAATCGGGCCATCCGACTTGCATCTCGCCGGACTGATCAGCGAACACGGTTACCAAGGCCAGACGCACTGGCTGATGTTTTTGTTCGAGGTGAAGGCGAAATTGAAAACGCTGCCGCCGGTTCACGCTGAAGGCCGCTTTGAATTTTTCCCGCGCGAAATGATTTCGGCCTTGAACATTCCGCAGACCGACCGCGAGCAAATCTGGCCGTGGTTCTGGCAATATCGCGGTGGCTTTTTTGCGGCACACTGCCATTGCCGCGCCGCCGGACGGAATGACTGGATTTTGGAGGAAACAAAATGAGCGACGTGATCATTGATCTGCACAGCGACGATTATTTCATGGGCGAGGCGCTGCGCCAGGCGGCGAAGGCTTATGAAAAAGGCGAAGTTCCCGTCGGCGCAGTCGTTGTGCGCGAAGGGCGAATTATCGCCCGCGCATTTAATCAAGTCGAGACGCTCAAGGACGCCACGGCGCACGCGGAGATGCTCGCGCTTACGCAGGCGGAAAATGCCGTGGGCGACTGGCGGCTGACCGATTGCACGCTTTACGTCACCAAGGAACCGTGCCCGATGTGCGCGGGCGCGATCGTGCATACGCGGCTGGCGCGCGTGGTTTTTGGTGCAGGTGATCCCAAAGGCGGCGCGGCGGGCGGCGCGCTGAATCTGTTGCAGTTTCCCACGCTGAATCATCGGTGCGAAATCACGTCCGGCGTGCGGCTGGAGGAATGTCGCGGCCTGCTCCGGCAATTCTTTGCGGAACAGCGCACGGCCAAGGAAAAGAAAAACGGCGCGCCATCAGAATAAAAAACGAGGCCACCTTGCGGCGGCCTCGTTGGTAGAGTTGATGGTTATTCCAAAATCATTTGTCGAACATAAAGACTTGGTTCGCTACTTGAACCGTATTGCCGCTGTTATTCAACGCGGTTGTAAATCCATTGGCGGAAACTGACTGAACACTGCCGTCGGACAGGCCTATATTGCCGCTCAAGTTATGCTGATCCGTGGTCCATGTAGAAGTGCCCGGGGTAAGGGTTTGAGTTTGGGATTGATATCTGGTGGTAGTTGAAGCTCCGATGCCGCAATCGGCATCCAGAATCATTTGCGGATCGCTTTCCTGAGCAGATTCGTTGACGACGTAGCTCGAATTGACAGACGTGATGCCGACAAAACTGGTTGCCACACTATGACCACTGATGCCATCGGACGGGCAGGTGATAATTTTTGGATTGCTCAACTGGTTGGACATGACTTGAAACGTTGTGATGGTGGTGGTGGTCGGCAAGGTGATAGTGCCGACAGTGCCGCTTGCGGCCATGGGATACTTGTCGCCATTGTCACCTTCCCAGATGCGGAAGGAGATGCCGACCTGTCTGAGATTGTTGACGCAACTGATTTTCTGGGCCTTTTTCTTGGCCGCTGCGAGCGCGGGCAGGAGCATGGCGGCAAGAATCGCGATGATCGCGATGACGACGAGGAGTTCGATGAGCGTGAACGCTTTTTTAGTTTGTTGTTTCATAATTTTTCTTTCGTTTTGTACCGGGGACAGGGGCGGGATTCTAGGCGAATCATCGCTACTGTCAACACGGATGGTTGAATTATCTTTAGCACAGGCGATGCCAAGTGCAAATTTTAAGAAAAGCCAATGAACTGGCACCTTCGTTTTCAGACTGCGTCGCCAAGGGGTAAAATTTTCACGCATTACGCGTGAAATTCACGCAAGATGGGCAAATTTTCTTGGTGCTGCCACGCGGATTGGCGGAAAGGGCGTGCCAGTGCTTCGCCCAGCCACAAACATTGGAAGCGCCGCTTCGTGATTGATTTTCCAGTGCGATTGGCGAACACTGACCGACTCAATTTTATGGCCGAACCAAAAGAAAACGTNNTTTTGGGATTACGGCCCGCTCGGCGCGGAACTCAAGCGCAACGTCAAGGAACTCTGGTGGCACGCCATGACGCGCCAGCGCGATGACGTCGCCGGCCTCGAAGCGACCATCATCATGTCACCGCAAATCTGGAAAGCCAGCGGCCACGTGGACACGTTCGCGGATTTAATGCGTGAATGTCCGTTGACAAAAAAACGTGTTCGCGCGGATCAAGTCGAACCGCAAAGTGGAATTGCTTTTAATTATTTGGGCGCAATTGAATCATTTCCGAACGAACCAATTAACATTGGCTCGACAGTTCATGCCGAAACGAACGTGATCGCAAAAGCGTTGGAAAAATATATCGCCAAAGAATCACCTTCTTCTTTAAAGGATTTGAGTCAGTCTTTGAAAAAATTCGGCCAATTAAATGTTGACGAAGAATTGAAAAATTTTTTTCAGGGAATTACGGGAGAACAATTTGATCAAGCTATACAAAAAGCAGTAAAAGATGCAGTTCCATTTCTTAATGCCGAAAAATTTACGGTTCTTTTGCCTCACGGTAAACCTCCTGAAAGCGCACAAAAGACGGCGATTCAGTTTTATCAAAGTAGCGGCCTCAAAAATCCAATTTTACTTGGTGAGCGTTCGGAAAAAATTGAAAACTCCACTGATTTTCATCCTGAAAGCGGAGTTAAACTCAACGAACCACGCCCATTCAATTTGATGTTTAAGACTCATTACGGCCCGATTGAGTCTGAAGAAAACATTGCGTATCTCCGCCCCGAAACCGCGCAGGCGATTTTCGCGCAGTTCAAAAATGTTTTGGAAACGTCGCGGCAACGCGTCCCTTTCGGCATCGCGCAAGTCGGCAAGGCGTTCCGCAACGAAGTCACGCCGCGCAATTTTACTTTCCGCTCGCGCGAGTTCGAGCAGATGGAACTGGAATTTTTCATCAAGCCGGACGAAGTCATCGAGGCGATCCACGGCAGCGTTTTCAGGCCAACTCCCAACTCCCAACTCCAATCTCCCGAACCAAACTGGGGCTGGCAGGCGTGGCATCAATATTGGGTTGAGGAACGCGTGCGCTTTTACGAAGACATCGGGCTTTCGCGGGAGACGCTCGGTTTTCATCATCAGACGCCGGCGGAACTCGCGCATTATGCGCGGGCCTGCACGGATATTTTGTTCAAGTTCCCGTTCAGCAAAAAGGATGAGCACGGCAACGTGGTCGGCGATGAACTGGAAGGCATCGCCGCGCGCAGTGATTTTGATTTGTCGCAGCATCAAAGATTTTCCGGCAAACCGATGGGCGTGTTTGATGACGAGCTGCGCGCCGCGTGGGCGAAGTTGCCGAAGGAAAAATCGGATGAGCTTTGGAAGCGTTATTACGACCACCGCAAAAATTATCTGACAAAATCCGCCAAGCCGGACGAAACGGCGGAGCAAATCTCGAAGCAGGCGACCGAGGACGCGAACGGTCTGGCGAAGGGCCAATACATTCCGCACGTCATCGAGCCGAGCGCGGGTGTGGATCGTTTGATCCTCGCGCTGATCGCCAACGCGTATTCCGAAGTCACCGAGACGGATGAAAAAGGAAAATCTGAAACGCGCGTGACGATGAAATTTCATCCGCGCGTTGCGCCGATCAAAGTGGGCGTGTTTCCTTTGCTGAAAAACAAACCGGAACTTGTCAAAAAGGCGCAGGACGTCCGCGATTTGCTGCGTCCGTGGATGAATGTTTTTTACGACGAGACCGGCAGCATCGGCAAACGCTACGCGCGCCAGGACGAGGCCGGCACGCCGTTCTGCGTGACGATTGATTTCGACACGCTCGGCGAAAAACCGGAGTTGCTCGACACAGTGACGATCCGTTATCGCGACGACGGCAAACAGGAACGCTTGAAAATTTCTGAACTTTTGCAATTTTTGCTGTCTAAAACACGTTGATGACCGAGAACGCAAACATCCAGACTGGCTCGAAGAAGCACGCGCCGACGCTGTATTTCATCGCCGGCTTCAAAATCTTCAAGGGCGTGCTGTTGCTGGCGGCGGCGGCGGGGATTTTTGCGCTGGCAAAAAAAGATCTGCCGGAGGCGTTCGATAATTTTCTGCGCTGGGTGCATCTCGACCCGGAAAACCGGTTTTTCTCGGCCATCGGCGACCGGCTGGAAACGGTCACGCCATCGAACGTCCGGGTGCTGGCGTCCGGGACGCTGCTTTACGGCCTGTTTTTGTGCGCGAGCGGACTCGGTCTGGCGTTGCGCGCCAAATGGGCGATCTGGCTGGCGATCGGCGAATCGGCGTTTTTCATCCCCATCGAGATTTTTGAGCTCGTCCGCCGCCACGCGCCGGACAGCGAGGCGCGGGCGCACGCGCTGTTCACGCATCCGAAAATCGGCATCGCGATCGTGCTCGCGGTGAACGTGTTGATCGTCTGGTATCTGTTCCAAAACCGCAACCGGCTGTTTCGGCACCATTGAATTCCAATTTATTTGCTTGCGGCGGTCGCGCGCATTGCTTAAAAACGTCAGCGTAAGAATTAGCCAGACGACCGTTTTGATGCAACATCTCACATATCAGCCCCAACTAGAAAGGCTCGCTTGAGTCGCCCTTTTTCGCCGCAACGTAATTCCTCCCCCGCCTCGCAGATGCGCGTCAACGGCAAGATCCGTTCCCGTGAAGTCCGCGTGATCGGGCCCGACGGCAAGCAGCTCGGCGTGTTTCTGCTCAACGACGCGCTCGCCTTGGCGCGCCAGCACGGCGTGGATCTGGTGGAGATTTCGCCGAATGCCGTGCCGCCCGTCTGCCGCATCATTGAGATCGGCAAGTTCCGCTATGAGCTCGCGAAGAAGGAAAAAGAATCGCGCAAACACCAGCACGCCTCGACCGTGAAGGAAGTGCAGTTGAGCCCGCGCATTGACCCGCACGACCTCGGCATCAAAGTGATGCACGCCGTGGATTTTCTGTGCGAAGACATGAAGGTCAAGGTCGCGCTCAAGTTTCGCGGCCGCGAAATGGCGCATACCGAGATCGGTTTCGAGGTCATCAACAAATTCATTGCCGAAATCGCGCCGTTCGGCCATCCCGATTTCCAGCCCAAGCTAGTCGGCCGCGCCATCAATTTGATGATCAGTCCGCATCCGCGCAACAAACGCGCCAAAAATCCGCGCGAAGTGGAAGGTGAAGCGGACGAACCCGATGAACCCGCCCCCGCGCCGGAAAAAAAGAAAGTTCCCGTCGCCGAACAGCCGCCGGCCAGCGGATTGAACAATCCTTTCGCGGGTCTGGAAATTCAGTAAGTTCAAAATTCCGAGTCCAAATTCGGCGAACGGCTAACTTTGGGCTTTGGACTTTAGACATTGGACTAATTCGGGAAACCGGCAGTCATCGCAGACGGCGTTCGTGTGTTCGCAAAAATCGCGGACAATCTGCATCAAGCCTTGCTGCTGCGCCGCACCTTTTAGAACACGTGCGTTTGAGGTTCCGAGTAAACGCTGCCGCGCAAGTTTCAAAACCGAATTATCTTCCGCCACCGGCCACGCAAAAAGTCGGCGTTCCACTTCGCGTTGCAATTCTTCATTGCCGCCGGCGCGGGCGCGAATCCAGAGCCACGGTAAAATCACGTTCACGGCCAAATCCGTGACGCGCGCTTCACCCAACAATGGCTGCGGTTTGATCATCCGCGCGGATTTGAAGGTCCAATGCCACGACCAAAAATCATCGCGCTCGATTTGAAAAATTTCGTGGAGCGATGCCAAAAGTTTTTTGTCGGGAATTTCCACCGCGCACCAATTTTCGATTTTTGAAATCAGATTTTCCGCCGCGAGCCAGTGCGCCGCCAGCGCGAGCCGCCGCTGCGGATGATTGGCCGGGCGCAGGCCGTGAAATTTCCAGACTTCGCGCGGCAAAATACAGACCTCAAATTCATCGCGGTCGCGCCACCAAAAATCCCACGCGCGGCGCAAAAATGTGTCAGAGTTTTTTTGCGCACGCGTAAGTTCGTCCGGCAGCAGCCCGCTGACGCCGAGCAGGCGCGCCTGAATCTCAAACGCCGAATTTGTGCCGCGCGTCCAGCGCGGCTTTGTCTCCGCGAGATTTTGCATCGGCCAAATATTATTTTTGTAGCCGAGCGCGCGGAACAAATTTTCCCAGAGCGCCTGTTCCCAGCCGGAATTTTTGGCGCGGGCCAGCATCGCGTCCGCCTTGTTTTGAAAACGCACTTTGGCGGCGGCGTGAAGCAGTTCGGCCAATTGTGATTCGGAAAGTTCACGCAACGGCGCGGAACATTTGCCGCGCAAATTTTCCGGCAAACCTGATTCATTTTCCAGCGCGAGCGCCAGTTCGGCGAGCGGCGCGTCGAGGAAATTTTTTAAGGGCAAAACCGCCAGCGGACTTTGGGTTTTAGACTTTGGACTTTGGACTTCTTCCCAGACGACGTGCAAAACGACATTTTTGAAATTTGAATTTTTATCGTGGCCGTGCGCGTGCCAGCCGCTGGTTTGCAGGTCAATCTCGACATCGCCGGAAATGGGCTTTTCATTTGCAAACTGCAAAACCGCGCCGCGAAAATCGGGTCCGCCTTCGACGCTGGCAAAACCCGGATGCAGCACGCGGACGCTTTGGCCGTCCGCCGTTTTTAATTTATCGCGCTGGAGACGCTGGTGTTGCCAGACGGCTTGCAGCAATTTTTCGGGCGGCGCGGAACCGTCGTCGCGCAGCGCGGCCACGGCGCGGCGGCGTTCGCGCCAGTCGGCGTAGAAATTGTCCGCGCGGGAATTCACGCACGCAGTTTTTTGCGCGGCGGGCGGGGAAGTCAATTTATTTTGAACGCAACTCCGGCGGCGTTTGCCTGTTTAAGGTTGGCACAGATGAAATTTTGTTCGCCGTGACCGCATTTTTCCGGCTACACTGGCGAAGATTTTTTACGGCTGATGCAGTGATGATTGAAGTTTCCAATTTGACGAAGCGCTACGCGGGGCGCACGGCGGTGGACGATATTTCGTTCACGGTCGCGCGCGGCGAAATCGTCGGCCTGCTCGGCCCGAACGGCGCGGGCAAAAGCACGACGATGCGCGTGCTGTCGGGCTTCATGCCGGCGACGAGCGGCATGGTGCGCGTGGCGGGCTTCGATGTGTTTCATGATTCCGACGAGACGCGGCGGCGCATCGGCTATATGCCGGAAAACAATCCGCTGCATCCGGAAATGCGCGTGCGCGAGTATCTGAAATTTCGCGCGCGGCTGAAAGGACTCGGCTGGAAAAAATCGCGCGAGCGCGTGGCGACGGTGATGGAACAATGCGGACTTGCGGATGTCGGTCGTCGCATCATCGGGCAGCTTTCCAAGGGTTACAAACAACGCGTCGGCCTCGCGGACGCGCTGGTGCATGATCCGGAACTGATCATTTTAGACGAGCCGACCATCGGCCTTGATCCGCAGCAAATCCGTTCCGTCCGTGCCTTGATCAAAAGTCTGGCGGGCAAGCACACGGTTTTGATCTCAACGCACATTTTGCCGGAAGTGGAGATGATGTGCGGGCGCGTTTTGATCATGCTGGGCGGTCGCGTGCTGGCGTCGGACACGCCGGAAAATTTGCAGCGGCGGATGGCCGGCGGCAGTCAGGTCATCGCCGAGATCGCTGCGCCGGCGGAGGCGCTGCGGACGGTCTGGGAAAATTTGCCGGAGGTCGCGCAGTTCGACGTTTCGGCGGGCGAGGGTGAATTTTTCCGCTGCGCTTTAACACCCACCGACGGACGGGATTTGCGCCCGCTCATCTTTAATCTGGCCCGGGTCAATGGTTGGACGCTGCGCGAACTGACGCGCAGCCGGCATTCGCTGGAGGA
>PLHK01000055.1 GCA_003139955.1 Limisphaerales bacterium | reverse complement strand
ACTGAATCCGTCAAGCCAGCCGAGAAGCCGACTGAAACGGTCAAGCCGCCGGTTCAAAAGCCTGAAACCATGCGGCGGCGCATGGAAATTCCGCCGCAACAAACCAACCAAAAAAGTAAAGGCATGAGAGTATGAGAAATGAAAATCCTTGTTATAAAATCAGGCGGGGCGTCAATAGTGATCCCGCCCCCGTGGATAATTTGCGGCTGGAACCAGATTCAAAAAGTTTTTACCTGCTGCCGTTTCACCATTTGGAACTCGTCAAATTTGAGGCTGGCGATGGTCAAGACACGCTCATGCTGTCATTCATCAACCGCACGGTGCTGATCAAGGGTAAAAACCTGCGCGAATTGGGGCTGGCGCTGCAAGACCGCTGCGTTGAATTCGTCCGAATACTGCCCGCGCTGGACCGGTATTCGTCGCTGGCTGGAACTGAAACTTCAGTCAAGACCATTGAAATCCAAGAAAACCAATAGAATTCTCATGCCTAAAAATAACCGCCAATTTCCAAAGCAAGGCCGCAACGGTGAGGCAACCGGTGCGGAAACAAAAACACCTATTGAGAAAAAAGGCTTCAAACGCGCGGAGGCGGCCATTTATCTGGGGGTCTCCATAGTCACCATCGACCGACTGACCCAGCGTGGTTTGCTGCATCCGTCGCGAGCGTTGCGCCATCCGATTTATTCCAAAGACGATCTTAACCGCTTTTTGCGGGAAACTTCCGAGCCAATCGAATAATTCGTAGTCTCAATTGGCGGCGTAGTTGTTGTCGGCAATTTCCGGTTTTTGCGCCGGAAATTTGGCGAGCAATTCAAGGCGCGTGGCTTCGGGCGTTCTTTCCAAAAATTCATCTGCCAGCGCCGGACGGTCTGCAAATTCCTGTTTCAATACCGGGCGTCCCATTGCTTGCTTGGCCATTTCCAAAAACCTCTCAACGGGAATAATCCAGACTTCTTCATGGAGTTGTCCCCAAAAAACTTCCAGCGGATTCTCTGATACCCACCACGGATAACTATATTTCGCTTTGGCTTTGGCTAGGGCACGGCGAGCGTCAGTGGAAACGGACGATTTTCCGGTGTCCGTCTCCGTCGCCTTCGGCTGTGTAACAATGCTTTCAGGTTTGTCAAAGCTCACCCTTTTAATCATGGCAAAACTGTGTTCTTGCCGTAGATGCCCATAACGCTTCATTGCCAGCGCGCCGCCGTCCTTATGTCCAAGCCAGCGGCTAACCGTGGGAATGTCCACGCCCGACTCAATGCAGGTCGTTGCAAAGAAATGTCGAAAGTCGTGATGGGTGAATTGCGGCAATTCCAGTTTCTTGCAGGCCGTTTGCAAACATTTCCGCGCGCTTTTAATCTTAATAATTTGGTCGCTCGGCTGCGGGTTCTGCTGCGTCTTTAATCGCGCCAAAAACTTGCTCAATCTTTCTGACATCGGGATGGTGCGCGGAGCGGCCTCGGTCTTTGTGCCGGGCAAGAAAATCGTCCCGCGCTCAAAGTGAACGTCGGACCAGAACAAAGGTCTTTTTTCGTTGGCGTCGCCGCCGCCGACAACCTCACCGATGCGCGCTCCCGAATACGCCAAGAATTCAACCAAGTCTGCACCGTCTTTGCTTTTTTTCTGATTGTCCCTTTTACCGTCTGACAATCGGATGGCGCTGACAAGCTCCTTAAACTGATCGAGGCTTGGAACGACGATCTGTTTGGAAATAACTTTCCGGCGTTTGATATGCTTGGCGGGATTGGAGAGAATCAAGCCGCGCTCAAGGGCGAATTCAAAAACTGTTTTCATAACGTCCAACTCGTGAACGAAAGTTTCGGAAGCGAGCGCCGCGCCGCGTTCCGTAACCCAGCGGTCGCAATTCTGCTGGGTGATGTTGCGGATTGGCAGATTCCGAAAATACGGCGTGAGTCCTTTGATATACATTTTCCGTCTTTTGACGGTGTTGGAACTCAATGCGTGTTTATTCGTTTCCAACCACAGATGTGCGGTCTTCTCGAAAGACAATTTCGCGTCGGCAGAAATTTTCAGACAGCCAATCTTTGCTCGCAAGTCATTCAATCGGCGGTCGGCAAGTTTGCGGTCTTTGGTTTTAAGCGAGCGGCGAAACTGCTTGCCTCCTCGCTTTAATAGGGCATAGTATCCGTCCGATGATTCGAGCCGATAGAGGTTCTCTGCAACCTTGTGGAATACTGGTTGCTCGGTCGTCTGCGATGTGTTTTTGCTCGTCATTTTCATGCGAAAATATAGCACAAAAGACGATGGGTGACAAGTGTGGGTTACAAGAAACGCTTGTAATCATTGGTGAATCTTCGCAATCGGTTCTGCGACAATAGGATGGGTTGGTAGCTCAGTCGGTAGAGCAGTGCCCTTTTAAGGCATTGGTCGAGAGTTCGAGTCTCTCCCAACCCACCACCTTCTTAAATTCGGTTGTTAGAAATCCGCCGCCCGTTTAACCTGCGCCATGCGGTTGCACGACCGATACCTGTTTCGCGAACTCCTCACGCCGCTGGCTTACTGCCTCGGCGGTTTTCTCGTTTTCTGGATCGCCTACTTTTTTTTCAGCGAACTCGACGTGATGCAGGAACACCAGCTCCGGCTGATAGACTCCGTGGAATATGCCGCCGCGATGACGCCGGGATTTCTCGTCCTTGTGCTGCCCATCGCGCTACTGCTCGCGCTGCTTTACGCGCTCACGCAGCACGCGCGGCATCACGAACTCACCGCGCTCCGCGCCGCCGGCGTGAGCTTGTGGCGGTTGTGCGCGCCGTATTTTGTCGTCGGCCTCGCCGCCAGCGGAATTTATTTTTGGATGAATGAAGTCATCGTGCCGCGCTGCGCCAACTGGACCGAGGAAATCCTTTCGCGCCACGTCCAGTTGGAAAATAATCCGAAGGAAAAAACCCATTTCACCAAAATCGGTTTCCGCACCGCCCACGCCAACCGCATTTGGCAGATCGGGGAATACGACACCGTCACCCGAATCATGTTGAACCCGAACGTGACGTGGACGTTGCCGGACGGCTCATGGCGCGCGCTCCAAGCCGAGCGGGCCGGGCGCACCAATGGCGTCTGGATTTTTTCCAACGCAAAAATGTTCGTGCAAGCCAGCCCGCAGGGCGACCTGCAGCCGGAGTTCCCCACCAACCTCATCCTCATCGCCATGCCGGAGTTTGACGAGACGCCGAGGGAGATTTTGAGCGACATCAAGATGAGCGACTCGCAGACCCTGCACGGCTCGCGCAGCGCGGACATTCCGCTGAAAGATTTGCGCGAGTATCTCAAGCTCCATCCCGACTTGCCCCCCGACGATGCGAACGCGCTGCGCACAAAATTATACGAACGGCTTTCGTGGCCGTGGACGTGCCTTGTGGTCGTGTTCATCGCCATCCCGTTCGGCGCGCAATCGGGCCGGCGCAATCTGTTTTTCGGCGTGGCAGGCAGCATTTTCATCTGCTTCGCCTATTTCGTGTTGCAACAGGTCAGCCTCGCGTTCGGCATGAACGGCCATCTGCCGGCGTGGCTCGCGGCGTGGCTGCCCAACCTGTTTTTTGCGACGTTGGGAACGATTTTGATTTTGCGCACCCGATGATTTTCAAGTGAAAGACCCACTGGAAAAACTGAAGTCGAGCCACGAGCGCCTGCGCCTGCTGTATCAGGTCGGCGGCGTCATCCATTCGACGCTTGATTCGCAGGAGGCGCTGCAGCTCATCGTCAGCGAGGCCGTGCGCGTGATGCGCGCGTCGAGCGGCTCGCTCGTGCTCATTAATCCCACGTCCAACTTCCTCGAAATCCACGCGGCGCAAAATCTCTCGTCCACCGCGCGAAAATTGAAGCTCCGCGTCGGCGAAGGCGTCACCGGCTGGGTCGCGCAGACCGGCAAGGCCGTGCGCGTCGGCGACGTCACCCAGGATCCGCGCTACGTCAGCGTCCGGCGCGACGTGCGTTCGGAACTCGCTGTGCCGCTGGAAGTGCAGGGCGAGGTGCGCGGCGTCATCAACGTGGATTCCGAGCGCGTGAACGCGTTTTCGGAAGACGACCAGGAATTGTTGCAGGAATTGGCGATCCAAGCCGCCAAGGTGATCCACAACACCTGGCTTTACGAACAACTGCGGTTGAAAGTGATGTTGTTTGAGTCGCTGTCCAGCGTGAGCCGCACGATCAATTCCACTTTGAATCTGGACGAGGCGTTGCGCGCGATCACGAAAGAAGCGTGCGAGCTGATGCGGGCGCGGATGTGTTCGCTGATGCTACTCGACGAATCGCGCGACTGGCTGGATTTGCGCGCGAGCTTCGGCGCGGGAACCGCCTATATCAACAAGCCGCGCTTGAGCGCCGGGGAAAGCTTGATTGGCGTGGTGGTGCGGCGCAAAAAGCCGCTGCAAGTCGCCAATGTGCAGACGGACACTCGGTATCAAAACGTCGAGCTGGCGCGGCGCGAGGGTTTGATTTCGCTGTTGAGCGTGCCGCTGATTTTCGCCGGGCAATGCATCGGCGCATTGAGCGTCTATACGGCGCGACCATATAGTTTTTCCAATGAGGAAATAAAAATTCTCTCGGCGCTGGCGGAGTTATCGGCCATCGCGATTGAAAAAGCGCGGCTTTACGAGCGCGTCGTGGACGTGGAGGAGCAGTTGCGCCAGAACGAAAAATTGTCCGCGCTCGGTTTGCTCGCAGCGGAAGTCGCGCACGAGATCCGCAATCCGCTCACGGTGATGAAGTTGCTGTATCATTCGCTCGATTTGAAATTTGAGCCGAAGGATCCGCGCAACAAGGACGCGCAGATCATCGAGTCGAAGATCGAACATTTGAACAAAATCGTGGAGCAGATTCTGGATTTCGCGCGCACGACGGAGCCGAAATTTGCGCCGGTGAACATGAACGATCTAGTGGACGAATTAAGTTTGCTCGTGCGCCACAAACTCGCGAATCAGGACATCAAGCTCGTTCACGATTTGCAGGCCGACTTGCCGATGGTCTCCGGCGATGCGCCGCAACTGGAGCAGGCATTTTTGAATCTGATGCTCAACGCCGCCGAGGCAATGGGGCAGGGCGGCACGTTGACAATCCGCTCGCGCGTGGTGCAGGACGCGGATGAAACAACGCGCGTCGCGGTGGAATTCAAGGACACCGGCGGCGGCATGACGGCGGAGCAACAAAAGGGTGCGTTCAAAACCGTGCTGGCCACGACGAAGGCCAAGGGCACGGGACTCGGCCTCGCGATTGTCGGGCGCATCATCGAGACGCATCATGGTGAAATCCGCATCCGCTCGCGCGTCGGGCGCGGGACTACCATCCGCATCATGCTGCCGGTGAAATAATTTAACTGCGCCAATGGCATTCGTTACGGCGACTGGTTAGGCCTATTTTCGTCTGATGCTAATTTGAACTCCATTTGTGTTATAGACTACCATGTTCTTGCCATTGAAAACACAGGCAAACTCATCTAACGGCAATACTTGGTTGCCGTTATTTGTTCCGACTTGAAAAGCGTAAATGTCGCCTTCGCCAAATCCAAATCGCCCGTAACAGACATAGTCCACTATAGTATTGTCGTAACTGTAAGATGGATGTGAGGAATTCTTGGCGACGGACCATGTCGCAGGCATTATTTCTCCGTTCTTCATAGTGAAATTAACGACAATCTCTGCATCAGTGTAAGTTAAAGATGTTGAGATATCTGGTGTGGTGATTTGTGGTGTGACTTGCTTCTGACAGGCAGTGAGCAAGGACGCGACAATCATTAGTGTGAAAACGTAACGCATAAATATAGGCTTAAGGAAAAAACCGAACCATGCCTTCCTCGCGGCGGCCAGAATTGTTTTCGCAGTGTCCATTGGCAACATGGTTTGATGAAAGCGGACTTACGAATTCCTATCAAGGATTATTCACGGAATAAAAAAACCCGCCGGAACTTTCCAGCGGGTTTTATCTTTAAAATTTTGGGCGGATTAAGCGCCGTTGTCGCCGATGGCCTCGACGGGACAGCCTTCCTTGGCTTCTTTGCAGCGCGCTTCCTCTTCGGGCGTGCCGGGTTGCTTGTAAACGACGGAGTACCCGCCGTCGTCGTTGCGCTTGAAATTTTCCGGCGCGGTTTCGCGGCACAGGTCGCAGTCAATGCACTGGTTATCAACGTAGTATTTGCCAGTGGCGTTTTCGGGATATTTGTTTGCGGTGTCAGCCATAAAATTTATTAAAAATTAGGGGATTATGATGGCGGCGCGAGCGAGCGATGGCAAGCAAGATTCATGGCGGCACGGCAATAAAATCTTTTCTTGCAATTCCAGACAAGTATTCTGCACCCATGCAAAGAGGATTGCAGCGGCACACCAAAATCGTTTCCACGCTCGGCCCCGCCACGGACTCCGCCGAAATGATCGGCAAGCTGATGGACGCCGGCGTGAATGTCTTCCGCCTCAACATGTCGCACGCGCCGCACGACTGGGTGCGCCGCGTGTTCGCCGCCATCCGCGCCGAGTCGGCCAAACGCGCGCGCCACACGGGCATTTTGATGGACACGCAGGGGCCGGCGATCCGCACGGGTGACTTGAGCGTGCCGCTGGATTTGAAGCCGGGGCAGAAATTCACGCTCACCGTGCGCGGCGAAAAAAGCGAGGAGGAGCATTCCGTGGACGTGAACTACGAGAATTTCATCAACGACATCAGCGTCGGCGACGTGGTGCTCATGGACAACGGCGCGATTGAGATGAAGGTGCTCGCCAAAAATGGCAACAAGGTGGAATGCGAAGTCCTCACCGCCGGCAAGCTCGGCAGCCGCCGCCACATCAATCTGCCCGGTGTCAAAGTCAGTTTGCCCGCGCTCACGGCCAAGGACATCAAAGACGTGAAACTTGGTCTGGAACTCGGCGTGGACTTCATCGCGCTCTCGTTCGTGCGCGAAGCGCGTGATTTATTACAGCTTCGCGAAATGTTCGAGGAAGATAAACCGCATCCGTTCGTCATCGCCAAAATCGAGGATCAGGAGGCGATAAAAAATTTGGAATCCATCGTGCGCGAGGCCGACGGCATCATGGTGGCGCGCGGCGATCTGGGAATTGAAATTCCTTACGAAGAACTTCCCATCGTCCAGCGCCGCATCGTCAAAAGTTGTTTGCGCATCGGCCGTCCGGTCATCGTCGCCACGCACATGCTCGAAAGCATGATCACGGCGCCGATGCCCACGCGCGCGGAAGTGACCGACGTGGCCAACGCGATTTTTGAAGAGACGGATGCCATCATGTTGAGCGGCGAGACCACCGTCGGGAAATACCCCCTGAAATGCATTGAGGTTTTTGACAAGATTGCCAAGCGCATCGAGCGCAGCGGCAGCGCGCAGTTTCACGATTTGGCGGAACTCAATAACGCGCGGCAAAAGCTGGTCAAAAGCGCGGTCGTCATGGCGAATGAATTGAAGGCCGCCGCCATTCTGTCCTTCACCCGCCACGGCCACATGGCGCGCTACGCGTCGTGGATGCGCCCGCGCTATTCGCCCGTCTATGCAATGTGCGACAACGAACAGTCGGCGAACGAACTCACCTTGAGCTGGGGCGTCACGCCCTTCGTCATGGGATTCGATTTCATTGATCCGCAGAACACGATTGAAACCGGTTTAAAAATGCTGGCCGAGCAAGGCCGTTTGCAGAAAGGCGACACCGTCGTCATTATCGGCGCGATTTCCGTCGGCACGGAAATCGTGGACGCCGTGCAGATGCGGACGGTTTGAACTGAATCGGGCTTAATGCAAAAACGCGCCGACAGATGTTGCCGGCGCGTTTTGGTTTGGCGGCTAAATTATCTCCCCAAAGCTACCGCCGCGAGGTTGGTGATGTTCAAAAGCGTGTTCGGGAATATGCCAATCCAGAAGATGCCGACGAGGCAAACCCAGATGGAAAGTCTGGCCGGCGATGAGAGTTCGATCGGCGACAAATCTGCCGGTTGTTTGCTCCAATAAATCGCACGGATGACGCCGAAATAGTAGTAGAGCGAGATAATCACGCCCGCCAGCGCGATGAAGGCGAGCCAATAATAACCATGGTTTCCGGTGGCCTGCGCGGTTTCAATCACGGCTTTGAGGAGCAAAAATTTTCCAAAGAATCCCGCGAGCGGCGGGATGCCGGCCAGTGAAACCATCGCGATGGTGAGGGTAGCGGCGAGCAGCGGCGAACGCTGGTTTAAACCGGCGAGGCCGCCAATGTCTTCCGTCGGCAACTGCCGCATCACCAACGTAACGACAAACAAAGCCGCCATCACCGTGAACACATAACCGGCGAGATAATACAACAGTGCCGACTGTCCGCTCGCGCTCAAGGCCGCCACGCCAAGCAGCAAATAACCGGCTTGCGCGATGCTGGAATAGCCGAGCAGACGTTTCAAATTGCGCTGCGGAATCGCGCAGAGATTGCCGTAAAGAATCGTGATCGCAGAAATCACAATCAGTAAATTCGCCCAGTGCGCGGTCACGCTCGGCACGGCGGTGAACAGCACGCGCAGCAGCAAAACAAAGCCGGCGGCTTTGGAACCGATGGCGAGAAACGCGGTCGTCGGCGTCGGCGCGCCTTGATAAACGTCCGGCGCCCAAATCTGGAATGGAAACGCGGCGATCTTGAAGCCAAGTCCGACCAAAACCAGCAACACGCCGAGCAGAAAGAGTTGACTGGTCGCAACCTCCGGGTTTTGGGCGAGAAAATGTGAAAGGTTGTCGAAATTCAGTTCACCGGTCGTTCCCCAAATCAGCGCGATACCGAACACCATGAACGATGACGACAGCGCGCCGAGGATCAGATATTTCACGCCGGCCTCGAGCGATTGAAGTTTGCTGCGTTGAAAACTGACGAGGACGTAAAAGGTGATGGTGATGAGTTCGATGGAGACGAACAGCATCGTGAAGTCGTTCGATGACGCGGCAAACAACATGCCGGCGAGCGCAAAAATAATCAGCGAATAATATTCCGCCACGCTGCCCTCGGCAAGTTTGTCGGAAAATTCGGCGGCCATGAACAGAACCAAAATCACCGCGACGATGAACAGTTGCTTAAAGAACAGGGACAGCGCGTCGTTGACGAACATGCCGCCGAACGCGGTGCCGAACTGGCCGCAACTGCCATTGCCACTCAAGCTCGTGACCAGCAACACGCCCAACGCCACGATGGCCGCATAGCCGACGAAGCGGCGGCGCTCGGCGGGCACAAACAGATCCGCCAGCAGCAGTACCAGGCCGAGGCCGATCACCGAAATTTCCAGCATTATCAGGGAGGAATTCATTTATTTTCGATTGCCAATTGCCGATTGCCAATTGAAACAGTTTCGGGGAGCGCGCCCGCCGCGGGCGCTTTGGCTGACGCCACGTCAGCCAGAACGGAACTCGTCAACGGGGCGCTGATGACAACAGCCGGGGCGGCTGTGCTTCCCTGACTCATTACCATCGTCACAATTTTCTGCGCATCGGGATTGATTTTTTCCGTGAGCAATTTCGGCACGAAGCCAAACACCAGCAGGCTCACGAGCAGCAGCGCATAAGGCAGTTTGCGCCAGACATTCGAGGCGTCGGACAGCAAATCCCATTTTTCCGGCAGCGGGCCGTGCAGGATGTTGCGGATGGCGCGCGTCATATAAATGCCGCCGATGACCAGTGCGCCCCAGAGCGCGATGACCGTGATGGCCGGAAACATTTTCCACGCGCCGAAAAACACCGTGGCTTCGCCCCAGAAATTCGCGAAGCCGGGCAATCCGCAGCCAGCCATTGCGGCCATGAGCAACGCGGTGCCGATAAACGGCAGCTTGCGGCAGAGGCCACCGAGTTCGCTGATTTGCAACGTGCCGGTCTGTTTGTAAATGTAGCCGCTCAGGGCGAATGTAAGCGCCGCGAGGAAACCGTGCGCGACCATGATCAGCACCGCACCGGTCACGCCGATGAGGTTCAGACTGGCGATGCCGAGGAAAATAAAACCCATGTGCGCCACGCTGGAATTACCGATGAGCAGGTTCAAATCTTTTTGGCGCATTGCGACCCAGCCGACATACAAAATATTACCGACGCATAGCCACGCGATCACGTGCGCCCAGCTTTGCGCAGCCTGTGGCAGGAGCGGGAGTGCGATACGAATCAAACCATAGAGCCCGAATTTCTTCAGCACGCCGGCGTGAAGCATGGCGGTCGGTGACGGTGCAACACCGTAACCGAGAGGCGCCCAGGAATGAAACGGCCAGAGCGAAACCAGAATGCCGAAGCCGAACAGCAGCAGCGGGAAGATGAAGTTTTGCGCGTTGACCGCGAGCGGATTGGTCTTGGCGTGTTCAATGATTTTCGGGATGTCGAACGTGTTCGCACCGGATTGCAGATAAAGCGCGATGAGGCCGATGAGCGCGATGAGCGCGCCGATGCTCAAATATAGCGTGATCTGGAACGTCGCGTAGTTCTTCTTTTCGCCGCGGCCCCAGACGCCGATCATGATGAAGGTCGGAACCAGCGCGAGTTCGTGCAGGAAGTAGAAGAAGAACAAGTCGAGCGATGCGAACGCACCGAGAATGCCGCCGGTCATCACCAGCAGCAGGATGTAAAATTCCTTTTCGCGCGTCTGGATTTCCCACGAGCAGAGCGCGGCGGCGAAGGCGACGATCGCGCCCATCAAAATGAGGCCGACGTTCAAGCCGTCCACGCCGACGTGATAGCTGATGCCGAGCGATTCGACCCACGAGATTTGCTGCTCGAACTGGAAGCCGTTCGCGCCGGGAATAAACTGGCAAAACATTTTCACCGCCAGCACCGCCGAGATCAGCGTGGCCAGCACCGCGATGGCGCGGATGATGACGCGGTAATTGCGCGGCACGACGATGAGCGCCAACGCCGCCAGCAGCGGCCAACCTGCGATGTAAGTCAGTATGGACATTTTATTTTCCCAAAACGAAATAGAGCAGCAGCACCACGCCCAGCACGAATAGAATCGTGTAGGTCTGGAGGTTGCCGGTTTGCGCGAGGCGCAGCGCGCGTCCGCTCAAATCCGTGCCGCCGCGAATCGCGCCGATGATCGCGCCTTCCAAAATCCAGCGATCAATCCAGTCGGCCACCGCCGCGAGAAAATCATGCGCGCGGATGAACGTGGCTTCGTAAAGTTCGTCGAAGTAAAATTTGTTTTTCATCCACGTTGCCAGCGCGCCCAGTTTCGCGGGCAGCGGATCGCTCGCGGCATTTTTATAAAGCGAGAACGCCAGAAAAATTCCCGCGAGCGCAACGCCGATGCCGATGAACATCGCAACTGGCGATTTTAACGGCTCAAACAATTGCTGCGTAAATGAAAGTGGATCCCAATTATTATGCTCACCAATAAATTGGGAACCGTAGTCATTCCAAACTCCGATAAATCCACCTATAGCTGCGAATACAGCCAGAATCATCAGAGGCGCGGTCATGACCAATGGCGATTCATGGGCGTGTTTGGCGTGGTCGGATTTTTCTTTGCCGGAGAAAACGACGAAGAACAAACGGAACGTGTAAAACGCCGTGAGTCCGGCGATGAAAACGGCGACGCCAAACAGCAGATAACTTTTCTGCTCCAGACATTGCGCGAGAATCGAATCCTTCGAGTAAAAACCGGCGAACGGCGGAATTCCGCTCAAAGCGAGCGCGCCGATGAGGAATGTCCAGAACGTGATGGGCATTTTTTTGCGAAGATTTCCCATTTGCCAGATGTTCTGCTCGTGGTGCATTCCGATGATGACCGAGCCGGCACTCAAAAACAGCAGCGCTTTGAAAAACGCGTGCGTCGTCAAATGGAACATCGCAGGCGTCGGGCCGTTCAAGCCGACGACCATGACCATGTAGCCGAGTTGCGAGAGCGTCGAGTAAGCGATGATGCGTTTGATGTCGTTTTGCTGGACGGCTATGAGCGCGGCAAGCAACGCGGTGAAACCGCCGATGTAAGAAATGATGTGAAGCGATTCAGCGTTGAATAGAAACAGTGTTCGACAAAGCATATACACACCAGCCGCAACCATCGTTGCCGCGTGAATCAATGCAGAAACCGGAGTCGGGCCTTCCATCGCGTCCGGCAGCCAGACGTGCAGCGGGAATTGCGCGGACTTGCCCGTCGCGCCGCAGAAAATCAGCAAAGCCGCAAGCGTCATACCCGAACCCATCGTTATTGGACCAAAACTTATTCCTGATGACGCCCACGCTTCAAGACCAGTAAATCCAACGGTTCCAGACATTGCCCAGAACGTTAAAATTCCAGCGAGAAAACCGAAGTCGCCAAGGCGGTTGGTGATGAAGGCTTTTTTTGCGGCGTCGCCGGCGCTGGGTTTTTCAAACCAAAAACCAATGAGCAGATAGCTGGACACGCCGACGAGTTCCCAAAAAATAAACATCATCAGGAAATTATTCGCGAGCACGATGCCGAGCATCGAGAACGTGAACAAACTCAAGAACGCGAAAAAGCGCGATTTGCTGTGGTCTTCGTCCATGTAGCCGTAGGAATAAATGTGAATTAAGCCGCCGACACCAGTAACAATCAGAACCATCATCAAGCTCAACGCGTCGAGTTTGAGGCCGAAGTCCACCGAGAGATTTCCAATGGTGAGCCAGTTGACCGACGTTTCGTTGGCAAGGTTAAGACTTTTTGCGTCAGTATAAATAACGCCGTGCGTGCTGGGAAAACCATTCGCGTGAATGAAGATGACCGTGAGGATAAAACTGGCGACGACCGCACCGATGGAGATAAGGCTGCTGACGGTTTTGCTCCGCAGAGTAAAAAGTGTTATCACCACCACTGAAAGCAGCGGCAGGAACAAAATCAGCCAGGGTAAAATTTCGTATTTCATCCGTCAGAGTTTCATCGAGGTCAAATCTTCGACGTGCGCCGACTGGCGTTTGCGGTAAAGCGCCACGATCAGCGCGAGGCCGACCGCCACTTCCGCCGCCGCCACGGTGATGATGAAAAACACCAGCACCTGGCCGTCGAGCTTGTTGTTGAACCGCGAAAAGGAAACGAGCGCCAGGTTGGCGGCGTTGAGCATCAGCTCGAGTGACATGTAAATCACCAGCAGGTT
>PLHK01000121.1 GCA_003139955.1 Limisphaerales bacterium | reverse complement strand
ATACTACCGTTTATTTTGCTAGTCGCGCTGACAGGTTGCAGCCATCCAGAGTCACGCGCCGCAAGAATGGGGCGGCAGATTCAGCAGTGGGTTCCTGACGGGACGCCGTTGGCAGCGGCACGTCAGATTATGGAGCAGCACCAGTTCACCTGTTCAGTTGTTTCATTCACCAATGCAGAGCAGATGTCTAACAGCCCAGATGCGGTTCTCTGGAATACGATTGTCACGAGGGATGGCCAGAACTACAAAGTCACAAATGTTTCCCATCTGGATTGCAAGACGCCACAATGCGAGATTACATTCAGTGTTGTCAACGGCGAGACGACCGGATTTTACGGCGGAGGTAGTTTGTGATGTGGCCTAACAAGTCGCCGGANNCTCAGCTTTTTTCGTTAGGCGACATTGAGCGTTTTGATTTTATGAAGACACCAAGAATTATTTGGCCGGTTCTTTTGCTAGTCACCGGCTTGATTTGTTGGCTCTCAGTTCCGTCAGCGCCACAAGCACGGATTCGAGTCGAGGGCGATGTCACCGATATTGCCAGCACGACAGCGGCTTCGCAGTGTTCGAGTTACGACCCATACTTTATCCCCGAAAACCGATGTGACCGGATTTTTATTTCGAGCAGGTCAAAGTGAGATTTGTAAGTTATATGTCGCCTAAGGGCGATATAGACATGGCGAGAATTCTTTTAGCTCATCATGCCAAGGTCAATGCCAAGGCTTATGCCAGTAGAGGTGAAACACCATTGCACAGAGCCATGGAGGCAGGGCATAAAGACATGGTTTGGTTCCTGCGTCTACATGGCGGTTACAACGCTCCGATATTTGAATACGGGCCGGGGCCATAGTGGCGCATGGTTAATGCGGGATGGTCGCTGGCTCATTGTCTGGTGATTCGATCGACCAAGCCATTAAAGGTTCAATCGAGTGGATAGATTTTTCTCTTATTCAGCCACGTGCACAAAAGTGGTTAGAACGACATCCGCTCATGCGTTAAACTTAAGCCCGTTCAGGAATTTTTGTCGAGCCGTTTTAAGAGGCCGGAATCCAGTCTTCAACCGAAGGGATATATCGCCTTTTTAAATCTTCCGTAAATTGGTTTTCAGCCACGCGGCATAATCGGCCTCCTTAACTTTTCCGGCAGCCAGTGCCAGCGTGTTTTCCACCACCGATTCTTCTGACGCCGTAAATTCCTGCCCGTTCAATTCCAGAAATGTCGCCGCCAGCATGAAACCGGTGCGTTTGTTGCCGTCAATGAATGGGTGATTAAGAATGATACCCGCCGCGTAGCTGGCCGCCAATTCTGCGAGCGTGGGCGAACCATAAGCCAAAAGGTTGGGCGGCTTTTCCAGCGCCGATTCCAGCAAACCCTCGTCACGCACCCCGGCCAGACCGCCGTGCTGTGACAAAACCATTTCATGGATCGCAAGACAAACAGCGCGATCCAACCAGACCGGCTTTTTCATTTTGCCAGTTCTTTCAGGGCGTGACGGTAGCGGCGGCTCAATCCCTCGGCCACCTTCATCGTGCGGGCAAATTCGGGATTGGTGGCGGTGATGCGAAAGCCGCCATCGGTCGAGTCGGTGAGATAAACGGCGTCGCCATCGTCCGCATTCAGGCGGGCGAGCGCCTCTTTGGGCAAAACCATGCCGACAGAATTGCCGACCTTGCGCAGTTTTAATTCCAGAACCATGAAATCAATGTAGCAACAAATGTAATAACGTCAAGCGGTGATGATTCAAGTCGCGGCCAAAATCTCACGCCAGCCTGTGCGAGCCGTTCGCGCGTGATGTGTCCTGGTGGTGTCGGATTTGAAACCAGTTCCGCGAAGGGTCACATGGGCGCGGGGCTGGTGGCAAATTTGACACGACCAGTCATACCAATTCGGCGAAGTGACGAAACCCGGTTGACGGAATGGAGTGCTGGCTTGATCAGGGTGATGTGAAACAAGCCAGTGCGCAATGCAGTCTGCCGGGTTTGGTCATGAGACTTCAAATGCCCTCAAATGGAACCAAATGGAAAACCGTCAATAAAAACGCATCTTTTTTTAATTTTTTCCCTTGCACAAATTCGCAACCTGAGCAAATCTAGCTCGTCGGTATTGATCTTTGAAGTTTGCGTGTGAGAGCCATGATTGACTCAAACAAATTAAAGCGAACAAAATTACAACATCTGAAAAATGCGGCATTAAACATTTTTCGCGCCCCAGCATAAAAATACTAATTATTTAAACTTAAAATAAAAATAAGGCGCACCTTAAAAATCCACCAAGCCGCGACTGAATTCTTTTATCTTCATACCACGCCCGAAATCTCATTATTAATTAAATTTCTCTCCAGCCCGTCCAGTCATCACTGGTCGGGTTGTGTCGTTTCTGACTAGCCAGCTTCTCTGAACTTTACCACGCAGAACTGCGTGGCTGCCCCGTGTCCCGGTGGATGCGGGGTGGCCACGCCCAAAGCGACAGGTAAAACGTGAAGATATACACCGCCGCCGAAATCGCCGGCATTCTTAAAGTTAGTTACAAGACCGTGCTAAATCAGATTAAGCGCGGTCGGCTTCAAGCTCTGCCGGGATTGCGCCACAAGCGCGTCACGGAAGAGGCGTTCAACCGTTATCTGGGCGTCTCGAACGTTCCTAACGGGACTGACATCACATCGGCCTCGGCCAAACCGTTGTGCACCTCACCGGCCACACTGCCCGCCCGTCCAGCGGTGCCAGTGGTCATCACGGACAAATCGCCGGTAAGTCCGGCGGCGAAGGTCGTGGCGCCCCTGTCGCGTAGTAAGCCAAACGGAAAAAAATGAAACAACAACTAGCAGTCGAAAGCTTCCTGGCTGGCCGCCGCGTGGTCATCGCCAAGTTTGTAGCTCATCACTACAAGGAAGTTAGCAACAAAGCGAAGAAGGTCGTCGGCGTCGTGAACCTTTACGAAGTTCAATGCGCCGATGGGAAGGCACCCACGGTTCAAACATGGTGCCCGCGCGACATCCAAACCATCGAGCAAGCCGAGAAACAGTGTCCCTGCCCTTTCAAGGACGGGCAGAAACTGGTGATCGAGTTTGACTCGATGGAGCCGAACGGATTTGACGCCAAGAACGGCGTCCTGATTCGTGCGGTGACGGTGTTGCCCTTGGAATAGTCCGTATTGTGGTCACGCACGGCGACCCCAAGGGACGGGCTTGGTAGGGGCAGGCGCGGAGCGCCTGCCCCTGCCAACCCATCCTTGTCCGAGAGGTGTGCCCACGCACGGAAAGCAAATGGTCAATTATGAATAACGCACGAAACATTGAAACCGATTTAAGGCTCAAAGCCGCGCAGTTGAATATCGAGATGGGTGACTGGGTTCACGGTCTGGCACCGTGGCAGGTCATTTCGCACCTGACGTTTGAATGGCAGGCGTCATTTGATTCAGCCCGTCGTTGTTATGAGAAGTTCATGCGGACGGAAATGCGGGGCGTGTCGTATTTCTACGCGCTGGAACAGAATCCCGGACGGGACGGCTGCCATGCGCACGCCCTGTGGTGCGACTGCAAAAATCGCCGCCGCACGGAAATCTGGGAGAAGTGGTTTCACCGCTACGGGCGGGCGCGCATCGAGCCGGTGAACAATCGCGACGACGTGGCCGATTATTGCGCCAAGTATGTCACAAAAGAAAATGCGTGGTGGAATGTGAAGCTGTTTGGTCAACGCCATCCGGCGTTCAAAGATTTCAAACTGGTGACCGAATGAGAGAAGAACAACAACAATTTTTGCGGCTGCTCGGCCAGTTGCCCGCCCGCCTGACGGCGGAACAGGCGGCNNCTGGAGCAGGTCAAAGACCGCAACTGGCTGGTGCGCGTGAGTGCCACCATTTACCAGCATTGGCACAAGAAAAACGCGGCCAAGAAAAATTCTGCCAGTAACGGCGAATTGCTGAAGGCGCATTGATTTCAACTCGCGGGTCGCGCATTGCGCATTTCATATTCTTCCAGCGTAGGAATTCGCACCAAGGCGAGTTTAGCATAGGCGCGATGGACGGCCTTGCTGTTGTGACCAAGCGCTGCTTGGGCGAAACGCTCCGGCATCCCGGCCATTTTCGCTCGTTCAGCCCAAGCGTAACGGTAGCTGTGCAACGAGACGCCTTTGATACCCAGCAGCCGACAACGACGGCAAAATTCAGCCGAACGGTCTTTGGCGGTGGTGACGGCGATGGTCGGAAACAGCGGGCCGACGGTTGGAAGCTGGTTCAAAATCGCGAGGAGTTTTTTGCTGATGGCCATTTGCGACTGTTCGCCGGTCTTCATCCGAAAATAAGTCAGCGTCTCGGTCGGCCAGTCGAGGTTGTCCTGCGTGAGGGCGGCGGCGTCACTCTGCGCTGCGCCGATCTCCCAAAGCAACTGATAGTAAAGATTGCGTTCGGCGTTTTTCTCCGCGTCAAGGATGCGCAAGTGCTCGGCGAGCGTGATGCCCCGGCGGGATTTGGGATGCGACTTCGGCCAGAGGCGGGGCGCCAGAACGGGCTGCGCCAGCCAGCCGAGGCCAAGGGCGAAATTGTGCAGGCGGCGCAAAAAGTGCACGACGGAAACTTTGCCGTCGTTCAAGACGGCCAAAAAATCCTCGGCCTTGGTCTCGATCAATTTTTTATCACGGAGACCGTCAAAGGTCTTGGCTGTCAGCGCGCGGCCGTAGCGGGAGCGCGACGAGTCCCGACCCTGCAACTGGATTTGATCCATGACGTGCTGCCAGGTGCGCTCCAGCCACGCGGGGTCGCTGGCGGTGAGATAGGCGCGCGCCAGTTGCAGATTGAGGCCGGACTGTCGGCACGATTCATTCCGGGCGCTGATGAGTGCCAGCGCCGCGCTGTGTTCGCGCGTGTGCAGACTGGTCTGCTTGCGGGTCTGGGTGTCTTCGCAGTAGTAAATACCACCACGACGGAACAGGATGAAACGTGTTTTCATGTTCATGCCTGAAGGGTGAATCAGAAGCGACACGACGCGTTAGGGCGTAGTGGGCGAGTTTCAGTGAAGTTCTGGCAAATGGTGGCAAATTATGATTTTACCGCCGCTTTACTGACAGTTTCACTGACAGTGGCCGACCTTTTTTGGAGAAAACCCCAATGAATTTGAGGTTTTAATTGGCTCCAGAGGAAGGACTCGAACCTTCAACCACACGGTTAACAGCCGCGTGCTCTACCATTGAGCTACTCTGGAACGCAAACGGACGAGTAATTTACAAACCGTCACCCGCCGCGTCAATTTCATTCATCACGCATTTTGGCAGTGCGGGCAATAAAATGTGCTCCGCGCCGCTTGCACGATGCGTTTGATGGGGCGACCGCAATTACAACAGGGTTTTCCCGCGCGATCATAAACTCGCAATCGCTCCTCGTAATAATCCGGCGCACCGGCGGCGCGGCCAAAATAAAACAGACCGTCCGTTTTTTGCGCCGCAAAATTCAGCGGAATCGTGCTGCCGCAGTCAATCGCCTCCTGTAACACGCCGCGAATCGCCGCCAGTAATTTTTTGGCAGCGGCAGGTGAAATTTTATTTGCCGCGCGGCGCGGAGAAATCTCAGCGCGGAACAAGGCTTCGCTCGCGTAAATGTTGCCGACGCCGGCGATGAAAGATTGATCGAGCAATTTCACTTTCACCGGCTGACGGGAAGTTCTTAACTTTTCCTGAAACCGTTCCGGAGTGAAATGTTTGTCCCACGGCTCCGGCCCCAGTTTTTCCGCCGCCGAAATGTCCAGCGTCAGCCGGCCAAAATAACGCGTGTCCTCGTAAATAAAATCCCTCGCGCCAAGGTTCAAAACCACCGCCGCGTGTTTCGGCAGCGGCGCGTTTTTGGACGCAAGGAACATCCGTCCCGTCATGCCAAGATGTCCGAGCAAAAGTATTTCTTTACGCGAATTTTTTTGGCGCAACGCGAAGAGCAGGTATTTTCCGCGCCGTTGCAGGTCAGTGAATTTTGCGCCGCGCAAAACTTTTTTGAAATTGGAAGTCGTGGTCGGACGCAAAACTTTTTCACGGCGCACTTCGACATCGCAAATGGTTTTACCAATGAGCAGCGGGCGCAAATGCCGCGCGAGCACCTCGACTTCAGGCAGTTCGGGCATGGGCGAAAACTAACCAGTGACGAGCGTGCCGACTTTTTCGCCGAACACGACGCGCTTGAGATTGTGCGGGCGGAAGAAATCGAAAACGATGATCGGCATCTTGTTGTCCATGCACAGCGAAAACGCCGTGGAGTCCATCACTTCCAGCCGCCGTTGGAGCGCGTCCAGGTAGCTGATTTGAGCGAACCGCTTGGCCTTCGGATTTTTCTTCGGGTCGCTGTCGTAAATGCCGTCCACCTTCGTCGCCTTCAAAATCACTTCCGCGCCGATTTCATTCGCGCGCAGCGCCGCCGCCGTGTCGGTGGAAAAATACGGATTGCCCGTGCCGCCGCCGAAGATGACCACCCTGCCCTTTTCCAAATGCCGAACGGCGCGGCGGCGGATGAACGATTCCGCGATCTGCGACATCGCAATCGCGCTTTGCACGCGCGTCGGCGCGCCGAGTTTTTCCAGCGCGTCCTGCAGCGCGAGCGAGTTGATGATCGTCGCGAGCATCCCCATGTAATCGCCCGTGGCGCGTTCGATGCCGCGCTTGCTGCCGCTCAAGCCGCGAAAAATGTTGCCGCCACCGACGACTACGACCACTTGCACGCCCAGCGCGCGCACCTCGCAAATCTGTTCCGCCATGTTTTGCACCGCTTCGGCGGAAATACCCACGCCCGCCAGCCCGCCCAGCGCCTCGCCGCTCAACTTGAGCAGAATCCGGGAAAATTTTGGTTTTTTGGCCATGGTCATAAAAGTTGAAGCACAAGCAGCATGGCGAAATGTTTAACAGCCGCGCGCCGCAGCGTCAAATCAAAGCCGCTATTCTTAATTGGCAAAATTCTCTCGACAAAAAAATTTATCGGACGAAAATTAAAATTGTGATCCAAAAATGGCTTTTGGCAATTTCTTGCGGAACAATTTTTCTGGCCGGCTGCAATTTAGAACCGCCAGTTGTTGATTCAAAAGCGGCAGTCCTGCAACTGCCAGCATCTACTGAAAATATCTGGGCGCGTTCTTTGCCTGACGAAGCTTTTGCATCACTGAGCCATTTACCGCAACTTAATGATATAGATTTTGAAGCGGGCTGGGGTGATTCAAATTCTCCTGTCAGATTTTCAGATGTTGGTCTGGCGGTGCTAGTATCCCTCAATCTTCCAAATTTGAACACCTTATTATTTGGCTATTGCACAAATATTACTGACACAAGTCTTACTTATGTCACTAGGTTAAAGACAGTCACATTTCTCGGGTTTATTGCATGTCCTCGTATTACTGATAACGGATTACAAACATTAGTTGTGATGACAAATTTAGTGAAATTGGATTTGAGAGGATGCACAAACATCACTGATAAGGGATTGGATTATTTGGCAGAAAAAAGTAATTGGCAAAGGATTGAACTCGGCGGCTGTTTGCAAGTTACATTTGATGCCGTTACAAATCTTCAGAAGCGTTTTCCGAGTGCGCAAATTAAAAAAGACGAGAAAGAGTGGAGCTATCATTGAATTAAATAACAACTTATTCATAAACAAAAAAGGCGTCCATCGCTGGACGCCTTTGCAATTTTGTTCAAGAACTCTTACGCAGTGGCTTCGCCGACTTGAAAGCGCACGAAACGGCGGATGACGATTTCGTCGCCAAGCTGCTTGCTGATCTGCGCGACGTGTTCCTTCACGCTGACTTCGGAATTACGCTTCACAAAACCCTGGTCCACGAGGCAGTAGGTCTGGAAAAATTTGTCCATCACGCCCGCCAGAATTTTTTCCATCGCCTGCGCCGGCTTGCC
>PLHK01000082.1 GCA_003139955.1 Limisphaerales bacterium | reverse complement strand
TCATCGCCCTGCTCGTGGTGGACGCGGGCCATGAATGGCCGGTGTGGCTGCAAAACCTTTTCACCGGCTGGTCGGCGATGTTCACCGCCATCACGCTCTGGATCACCGTCGTGCTGACCGCGACGTCGGGGCTGATTTATTTGTGGCGCAATCGCGCGCTGTATCTGGAAGACGTGTGAAACTCTATCTGTGCCCCGGCAGCGGCAGCGTGTCGCCGGAATCTGCCGGTTGATAGACGGCGGCCGGCAAATTTTTGAGCGGGTCGTTTTTCTGGTGATGCCGCCAGGCCCAGAACGAGACGCCGACGATCAGCGCCAGTATGATGAGGGCGAAACCGGCCGCGCCCATTTTCCAGTTCACTTTCGCCAGCACCAGCGCGACGGAATCCAGCAGGCTTTTTTTCTGGTCGGAGAGCGGCGGCGGCTCGCTGAATTTCTGCGTGCCCTTCAATTCTCCGTCCAGCGTGGCGAGCAGTTTGGCCTCGTCGAGCTTGAGGAACTTCGCGTAAATCTTCACCGAGCCGCGGATGTAGATCGTCGCGGAAAAGGCGGTGAACTTTCCCTCTTCCAGCGCGCGGACGTGGTCGGTGCGGATCTTGGTCGCGTCGGCGACCTGCTGCACGGTGAGGTTTTTCGCCTCACGCGCGGCGCGAAGCTGTTCGGCGACCATTGACATTCCTCTTATTTAGCGCGATTGACGCGGACTTGGCAATCTTGGAAATTATTTCAACTTGGTTTGAACCTTTGCTCGCCTCGCGCATTCCTCTTACCGACAATGCCGGAAGTGGCCGACATCGAACAACTGCCCGTGCCGCAGGCCCGCGCCGGTGAACCGGCGGCTTGGGACGTGCTTTTCCGGCGCTACCAACTGCCGCTTTACGTTTATGTTTTTGAACTTGTCCGCGACGAACAGGCCGGCCTCGACCTCGTGCAGGATACTTTTATCAGCGCGGTCAAGCACATCGGTGGCTTGCGCGATGACAATAAATTCGGAAGCTGGCTCTTTGGCATTGCGCATCAAAAAATTGTCCAGCGCTGGCGCAAGCGGCAGGAAATTCTGTTCGATGAAATCCCGGAAACACTGGACGAATTTGAAAGCAGCCCGGACGACTTGCTCATCCGGCGCGAATCGGAAACTGAATTTATGGATTTGCTGAATCAGCTACCGCTACCGCAACGGTCGGTTCTGCTGCTGCACTTTGTCGAGGATTTTTCGCTCGAAGAAATTGCGCGCATCACGGAAACGCAGCTCGGCACGGTGAAATCACGGATGCACTATGCCAAAAAATCCTTAAGAAAATTATTGGAGCAAATGAAATGAAAACGCCGCATGATATTTTATTCGCCCGCCACCAAGCCGCCGCGCCGAGGCTCGACGCCGTCCGCCGCGAGATTGTGGCTGGGCTGAACCACCAAGACGCAAAGTCGCAAAGCTGGGTCGCTCTCTTGGCGTCTTGGTGCCTTGGTGGTGCAAACAAACTCTGGCTTGAATTGGTCTGGCCGTGCCGCCGGATTTGGACCGGCTTGGCAGCGGTCTGGCTTTTGCTTTTCATCATCAATCTTTCCCAGCGCGACGGCTCACAAACGATGATGGCCAAATCCGCGCCGACGGCGGAAATGATGATGACATTCCGCGACCAGCAAAAATTGCTGAACGAACTGCTGGCCGACCGTGCGCTGCCAGCGGATGCTGAGCGGCCAAGAATTTTTTCACCCAAACCACGGACGGAAATCATGAGGCTTAAAACCGTATGAATGAATCTTCCAAAAAACAAAATCATCTGTGGCTTCGACGGGTTTTCTTGGTTTGGCTGGTGTTTTTTATCGCCAACGCCGGGTTGCTGGCATCGTTTGATTTGGATGCGATGCGGCGCGGCGATCATATGCCGCCGTTTTGGCAACAATGTTTGATGTCCGCCGCTGGCGCAACCTTGGCGCTTGGCTTGTGGTATTTTATCCGCTGGCCATTCACCAGTTGGCGTAATTTCCGCCGGACGCTAGTTAGTCTTGCCATTTTTGCCACGCTGGTCGCTGTTTTTTACGCCGAGGAAGACTGGCGCGGCAAGCGTGCTTGGGAAAATTGCAAACGCGAACTCGAAGCCAAAGGCGCGGTGCTGGATTGGGACAAATATATTCCGCCGCCTGTGTCGGATGATCAGAATTTTTTCAAAGCACAACACATGACGGAATGGTTTGTAAGACATACTAACGCAACTGCGCCGAATGAATTGTATGAGAAACTTTCACGCTTCCCAACCAACAATCCCGTCGTCTTGGCCGAATGGACATGGCAACCGCTGCTGACTGCGAAGAACATTGCTGCTGCGAATTCGGAAAATGCAGACCTTGTTTTGAAATACTCTTCTTTTCCGTCGCGCCCGCACATTTTTACAGAGGCGAATGTTCCGACGGTTTCAGATGAAAATCCCGACACCAACGCACCCATCGCACTGATACAATTTCAGGATGTGCCGATAACGGTGGCCATTGAAAATCTGGCGCGGCAGGCGGGCATCAATTATCTGCTTGATCCAAAAATCGGTTACAACCAGCCGGGTAAAAACGGACAAATCAAATCCGAACCTAGTTTGTCCATCTACTGGAAAAATATCACCGCCCGTGCCGCGTTGCTTGCCATGCTAGATAATTTTGATCTCCGATTGGTTGAAAACCCGAATGCCGGCCTCGCGCGCATCACCTTGAAAAATTCCGATACTCCGCAGATTTATGCTTCGCCTGATTTGGACGGCAAAATTACGCGGTTGATCCAAAATGTCATCGGCTCATTCGGCACGAATATGATAATTGGCGTGCGCGGCGACCGTCTGCTGGCAAAATCACCCGCTGAAATCAAACCCGCGCGCATCATTTTGCTTTCCGGCATGGAACCGGGCCCGGAAATCGGCGCGTGGTTCACCCAATGCTTTCCGACAAATGCAGCCGGGGGCGGTTCGCCCAGAATTCATATCGAACCTCCTATTGGAACAATGCCCTTTCCAAAAACCTATCGTGTCATTTTGGATTCCGCCTATTTCGCCGCAGATTATCTGGCGTGGAGCGATCAGTTTGAACCGGATTTTGATTTGATACGCGAAGCGTTGAAACGACCTTATGCCATTATTCCCGGTGATTACTCGCGAGCCTATGCGATGCCCATTCCAAATTTCGTGACGTTGCGAGCACTGGCGCAGACGCTGGCGCAAAGGACTCAATGTTATTTGTTGCTTGGCCAGCCGGACAAAGCATTACACGAATTGACATTGATTCATGACGTTTGCTGCATTCTGGAAAGGCCGCCTACCGGCAAACCCGAAACTCTGGTCGAGGCAATGATCAATGTGGCCATCACCGGCGTCTATGTGAGCACGATGCAGGACGGTTTGCGTTTACGTGCCTGGCATGAGCCACAACTAAAGGCCATCCAATCGCAAATGGAAACCGTTCGGCTGCTGCCGTTCGTCGCCGAGGCGTTCCGCGAGGGGCAAGTGCATGCCATCAATTTTATCACCAAACAGAATCTTAAAAAATATTTCAGCGGCGAGATGTATGCCGCATATGGAATGCCTGTGAAATTCTGGGACAAGGTCAAGGGACATGCCGTGGCATTCGATCCGCAAGGCTGGATTTATCAAAACCTGAAATCTACGGTGGAAATGGAGCAGAAACAGATCGATTGCTTTGATCCAGCCAATGAACAGGTTTTCCCAAGCCGCCTGGACAAGGCTAATACCGAAATCCTTCATGCCTTATCGCATTATTCCCCGTTTCAAGTCATCGCTGCGATTACCATTCCCAATTTTAACAAGGCGATGCAAGTATGCGCGTACAACCAGACGCTTGCCGACCAGTCCCAAATCGTTTGTGCGCTGGAGCGTTACCATCTTGCGCACAGCGAATATCCCGCAACGCTCGACACGCTCACTCCACAATTCATCGGGAAAATTCCGCACGATATCATCGGCGGCCAGCCGCTGCATTATCGCCGCACGGAGGACGGGAAATTTCTACTCTACTCCGTCGGCTGGAATGAAACGGATGACGGCGGATCGCCCGGAAACCTGACTGATGTAAGACATGGTGATTGGGTCTGGCAGTATTCAGTGAGATGACAGATTTGACGCGCGTTCAACCGCGGGTGCAGAGGTAGATGTGGAATTCCGTCATGGGCCGGCCGTGGTATTGCGACCAGAAATCGTCCAACAGTTCCACCTTGCCGAATTGATCCGTCACGGATGTCGGCGGCGGATCGTTGGAGGTCGTCACATAAAGGGCGCGGGTGTCGGGCCGGACGGCGTAGCCCGGCCAGAGGGTAAATTGCGTCGCGCCATAAGGTTCCGGGTGCAGATAGGTCGTGGGCTGGTCGGGCAGGTAAAACGCCATCATGCTGGCCTGCGCGTAATTGTCCGCGATCAATAAGTTCACCCGGTTTTTCTCCCGCGCCGATTGCACATGGGCGGCAAAATCCTGCCAGCCTCGCGCGCGACGCAGCGGATCGCGCAATGGGCTGTGGTGAAAATAATTGGTGACGGGGCGCGCGGCGATCAAGAGCGGGTCGGTATCGTGCAGCAAAACCGTCATCATTAGCGCGACGCCAAAGGCCGCGGCGACGCCCCAGCGCCACGTGGGCTGCCGCGCGAGCAGTTCGCGCCAATAGACGACGGTAAAAATGATTCCCGTGACGAGCGCGGGGGCGGCCCAGTTGGGCTGGCCGGCTTTGTTCAAGCTGAAGAAGGCGAACAGGCCGTAGAGCGGCAGAAACTGGCTCAGCAAAAAGCGGACGCGTTCATCCGAATGTTTTTTCCAAAACAGTGCGCTGCCAGCGACAACCATGCCCGCCGCGATCAGCGGCGAGATCACGCCGAATTGGCCGCCGATGAACTGGAGCAGTTCCAGCGGATGCACCTGAAAACTTTTGTCCACCCCGCTGCGCGTGTGCAGCGCCATGGCGTGAACCCAGCCGGTCTGCATGTTCCACCAGAGGATCGGCAGGCAGCACCCGCCGAACGCGGCACCGAGCACAAGCATTTTACGGCTGAACAGCAGCGGGCGATGTTCTTTCGACCAGAGCAGGAAAAATCCGATGCACACGAGCTGAACGCCGTTGGTGAACTTGGCGAGGAAGCCCGCGCCGATGGCGAGGCCGAGCCAGAGCCAGTCCATCAATTTATCGCGGTGGATCGCCTTCCAAAAAATCAGCACCGCCCACGCCCAGAAAAAAACGCTCAACGAATCAATCGTCATCAAAATGGAACCGACCGCGAGCATCGGGATCACGGACGCGAGCAGCAGCGTCCACAGCGCCACGCGGTCGTCATACAAACGCCGCGCCAGCAGGAACAGCAGCCCGCCGGTAGCCGTGCTCAACATCACCGCAAAAAAGCGGATGCCGAAAACCGTGTTGCCGAATAATTTTGTGCCCAGCGCAATCGTCCAGGCCACCGCCGGGCCTTTGTCGCGATACGACCACGCGAGATGTTTTGACCAGAGCCAGTAGTAGGCCTCATCGGGAACCAATTCCATCTGCGTAATGAACCATAGGCGGTAGGCCGTGAGGGCGAACATTAAAAAAATCGCCAGCCGCACGGGGCTGGTTTGGCGCAGGGATGAAAGCATTTGAGTCGGAGTTCCTATCGGTGTTTCATCTGTGAAATCGGTGGCCAAAAAAAATCACACCGCGCTCTGCCCGCCGCCGTCCGCGCCGTTGCCGTCGAGGTCAATCAGGATTTCGCGCGGCTCCGCGCCTTTGCTCTCGCCGACGATACCGCGATTTTCCAGTTCGTCCATGATGCGCGCCGCGCGGCCATAGCCGAGGCGCAAACGTCTTTGCAAAAGTGAAACGCTCGCCTTTTGTTCGCTGCGGATGACTTCGATGCACTGCTGGATGATCTCCTCGTCCTCGTCAATGCCGCTTTCGATGTCCGTGTTTGCGGACGGCTTGGAAAGTTGCTGGTGGATTTCCACCTCGTAGCTCGGTTTGCCCTGCTGCGCGATGAAGTTGACGATGTCCTCCAATTCCTTGTCGGTGATGAGCGCGCCTTGCGCGCGTTTCAAATTGCCGGAACCGGGCGGGAGATAAAGCATATCACCTTTGCCGAGCAATTTGTCCGCGCCCATCGCGTCGAGAATCGTCCGCGAGTCCACGCGACTTGCCACTTGAAACGCGATGCGCGCCGGGATGTTCGCCTTGATCACACCAGTAATCACGTCAACGCTTGGGCGCTGGGTGGCGACGATGCAATGGATGCCTGCCGCGCGCGCCATCTGCGTGATGCGCGCGATGGCCATCTCGACATCCGCCGGCGCGACCAGCATCAAGTCCGCCAGCTCGTCAATGATGACAACGATGTAGGAAAGTTTTTCGGGAATGATGATTTCTTCCTCGCGCGGCACGACGATCTCCTCGTCCACCTCGACGGCGAAGCCGCCTGCGCCCGCCTCAATTTTTTCTTTTTTCGCGGCGAGCGGCAGTTCCATTTCCTGTTCCGGCAACGGCTTGTTTTTCGGCCGTTCGTTGAAAGACTTGATGTTGCGGACGCCGACGCGGGCAAAAATTTTATAACGCTTTTCCATCTCGTTCACGACCCAACGCAGCGCGAGCAAAACTTTTTTCGGATCGGTGACGACGGGCACGACCAGATGCGGCAGCGCGTTGTATTGTTGAAGCTCGACGACCTTGGGATCAATCATCACGAAGCGCAGTTGATCCGGCGAAAAACGGTAGAGCAGGGAGGCGATGATGGAATTGATGCAAACTGATTTGCCGGAGCCGGTCGAACCGGCGATAAGGCAGTGCGGCATTTCCGCGAGGTCGGCGACGATGGGATGGCCGTAGACATCCTTGCCGAGCGCGATCGGAATACGCGCCTTCGTGTTGCGCCATTCGTCCGACTCGAACAGATCGCGCATGATAACTTTCGTCTTAATTAAATTTGGAACTTCGATGCCAACCGAACTTTTTCCTGGCACGGGCGCGAGGATGTGGATGCGTTCCGCCTTGAGCGCGGCGGCGAGGTTGTTGCTCAAGCTCTGGATTTTTTCCAGCTTCACGCCGGGCGCAGGATGCAATTCATACCGCGTGATGGTCGGGCCTTTGGTGATGTCCCCGAGCGAGACTTCGATGTCGAATTGCGCGAGCGTCTGCTGCATGAGCCGCGCGTTGGCCATCAATTCTTCCTTCGACTCGGTCGGCTTCACCGTCATGTCCGCGTGCTGGAGAAAATCCAGCGACGGCAACTGGTAATTACCGATCATCGGTACGCTCGCGACGGTCATCGGCTTCGGTTTGCGCGGTGCGGGCTTCGGGCGCGGCGCGGGCGCGGAACCGTCCGCAATCGTGATGACTGGCTCCGCCTTCGGTTCGCCGGGTTTTTCGGCAACCGGCGTTTCCACATTTTCGGCGGCGACCGGTTCCGGCTGGGATACTTCAACCGGATTTTTTGCGACCGTTTTTTTGCCGAGAATTTCATCCGTCGTCGCGGCGCCGACTTCACCGGCGTGAATGACCTCGCCGACTTCCATCGGTTCATCCGCCGGTGCGATTGGCTTGGGCGGTTCCGGCGGCAAGGTGCTCTTGCGGTAGCGCGGGCCTTTCGCCTGCGGCACGCTCAAGTCGCGCACGGTCGGCTCCGGTACGGGCTGACCGTCCGCGCCGAGGCCGCTGACTTTTTCGACCTGCGCCTCGATGACGCGTTTTTGTTTTTCCAGTTCCGCCGCGCGTTTTTCCAGGGCGATTTCCTCGGCGGATTTGAATTCGTCGGCCGGCGCGGCTTTCACCTTTTGCACCAGCGCGCGGATCCAGTTGCCGAGTTGAAAATTGGTCAGGAACAGCGCCGCGATCAAACCCAGCGCCGCATATACAATCGTCGCGCCTAGCCGGCCCAGCAGGACAAAGCCGTAGTCATAGTTGGAAACCCGTCCGTAGGTCAGATAACCGAGCCAGCCGCCGGCAAAATAGGCGTCGATGCTGAGCCGCCAGTCGTTGATGAGATCCACGCGGCCAGCCAGATGGAGCAAGCCGGTGACCGCGACAAAGAGCAGCGCCGTCCACAGCACGCACCAGCGCAGGCGTTCGCGCAGGTAGCCGAGAAAATCCAGCAGATACGCCGCGCCGAACGCGGCGAAAATCCACGGCAGCAGATACGCCGCGATCCCCAGCGGCAAAAACGTGAACCACGCGAGATACGCGCCAATCGTGCCGATCCAATTGTGGATTTCCTTGTTCGGCGGGACGCGGAAGCTAGGCAGGTCGCCCCGGTCAAAAGACAGTTGCGCCACCAGCAGCAGCAGCGCCAGCGCCAGCAGCGCGATGCCGATGACATCGTTGAAACCGTTTTTGGAGTGGGCATCGTCGCCCGACTTTCTTGCCATGCCCGCAACGTAGCAATTCAGCGCGACGGTTCAAAGTTGAAACTGAAGAACCGGTTGGCGTCCGGCTTTTCACTTGCCATTTTCTTCCGGCTTGCCAAACTCAACGTCCCTTTGCGCGCGGTTAGCTCAGTGGTAGAGCATTACCTTGACACGGTAGGGGTCGGAGGTTCGAAACCTCCACCGCGCACCATTTTCCCCGCTACGAGCCATCACCCACGGCCAGCGCGTCTGAAATCTATCCGTTCCCGCCGGTGCACGCAGTGTCCCTTCGCGCCGCAAAAATATCCCAAAAATAGTTTGTCCGTTTCCCCGTTCTGCGGCCATGTATAGGTGTGATGCGCGATGACATGACCCTGGTGCGCGAGTTCGCCGCCACCCATTCCGAGACGGCGTTCACCGAACTCGTGCAGCGGCACATCGGCCTTGTCCACTCGGCGGCGGTGCGGCAGGCGGGCGACGCGCATCTGGCCGAAGAGATCACGCAAGCCGTGTTCATCATCCTCGCGCGCAAGGCCGCCACGCTCGGGCCCAAGACCGTGCTCGCCGCGTGGCTCTACCGCACCACCCGCTACGCCGCAGCGGATGCGGTGAAAGCCCGGCGCCGCCGCCAGCTCCGCGAACACGCAGCCTATATGCAATCCACCTTCAACCAGACCGACGCGTCGCCCCCGGAAGCCGCGCCGGCGGACGTTTGGGCGCAACTCGCCCCGCTGCTGGACGACGCCCTGAACGAACTTGGCGAGACCGACCGCACCGCGCTCGTGCTGCGCTACTTTGAGAACCAGACCGCCGGCGAGATCGCCGCCGCTCTGCGGCTGGACGAAGGCGCGGCGCAGAAACGCGTGACCCGCGCGCTGGAAAAACTGCGCGCCCGGTTGGTGAAACGCGGCGTGACGCTGACGGCCATGGTGATTGCCGGCGCGGTGGCCGCCAACTCCGTGCAAGCCGCGCCCGTGGCGCTGGTGCAAACCATTTCTGCCGTGGCCGTGGCCAAAGGCGCGGCGGCAGGAACGGCAACTTTAACATTGGTGAAGGGAGCTTTGAAACTTATGACGTGGACAAAAATGCAAATGGCAATCATTGTAGTCACGGGACTGATTTTCGCTACCGGCGTTTCTGTCTTTGTCGTCAAGAAAACAAACCTTGTGCTGGTCACGACTGAAATTGTTGACTCGGCGGGAAATTCCCACAGCAGAATGATTGATGTGGCATCATTTCCCGGTGACTCACCCGACCAAGCACAGATTTTATCACAAGTTGGTCGTGTGCTTGGAGCTGCCAACATTTCATTCGATTACACACTTGGAGCATTCGTAGGTGAGCCAGCCAGATATAACATTTCCGTTCCCGCTGACAAACAAGCGGAAGCGTCGAATTTGCTGAAGCAAGATGTAGCCATTCATAAGTATGAACTTAAAGTTTATTGAGCGGCCTAATAAGTCACCGAAGCTAATAGCAGTTGCCGTTACGATCACAATCCGCGCTGCGCGTCGGCGGTGGCTCAGTTTTTTACGTTAGACTATTTAACAACGCTTATGAAAACTATCGCCGTTATTTTGTTTGCTGCCTACGCAATGCAGGCTAGCGCAGCTGAGAAGTTGTTTGATGACGAGTTAGCTAAAAACGCGATAGCAGTTCTTCGCGTCCAGAAGGTTTACGCTAGGCCGTTGCTAAATTATCCTTTTACTCAATATGTAGTGGACGTAAGACAGGTGTTCAAAAACGAGTCGAACGTGAACCTTAATCAGACCATTACAGTTTCAGCTTACAAGGGACAAGACGGAGTGCCAGCGGAAGAATGCACGATTTATATTACCAGATATAACGTGGCAAACAGAGAGTTCAATATTACAAACGGGACGATTTGGATGCTTGTTGGTGGCGATGCCACCAACGGCGTTAGCAATGTTGAGAGAAAGGCGGTATTACGGTGACGTAGCCCAACAATTCGCCGAAGCCTCCTGAAAATATACCCCTGCTTTAGCCGTGGGTTTGCGTCCGCCCCATTTCCACGTCCCGTCCGGCTGTATCCAGCGCCGGTGGCGCGACAGATAGTAGCCCACGGTGAAACCGTGGGTCTGGATCGTAAGCCGATCAAAGCCCCGGACGGGGCGACAGAAAGCCAATCAACGAAAAATGCTTTCGCCCCGTCCGGGGCTGGGTTCGATTTTTCCCGTTCACCCACGGCTCACGCCGTGGGCTACTATCTGCCGTCGCTCCGCGACTAAAACTCATAACGAAGCCATCCCGCGCCCCCGCCAAAAAATAATTCAAAATAGTTTGTCCGGTTTCCGGCACCGGCGGCCATCGTTTTATGTGGCTGGGGCAAAAAATAGATTGCAACAAATGTGAAACAGCGGTGTCATATAGGCATGAAGCTGCGGCGCGCGTTCACACTCATCGAGTTGCTCGTGGTCATCGCCATCATCGCGATTCTGGCGGCGCTGCTATTGCCAGCCTTGTCAGCCGCCAAGAAAAAGGCCACGAGCATCAACTGCATTTCTAACCTGAAGCAGTTTGGCATCGCGCAGAGCTTATACGCGGGCGACTTTGAAGATTTTTTCCCCCAGTCGGGCGATAATTTTTGGGTGATGCCGCTGATTGACTTGCCCAATATGTTGCACCCCTACCTGAACACCACTAATCCGGCCATCTTCCAGTGTCCGCTCGAAAAGGGGACGGCTTTCAGTGTGCTTGAGGCGCAGTGGTTCGGGCCGATGAACGGCAAAACGGCCAGCGACATCACGGTGCCGACTTCGTATGACTATTATCTGGCGTTTTACGGCTCGCTGGATCAGCCGACCGGTTCCCCGCCGGTTCCCGCGACCCCGACCCGGCATCGCACCACCGAAGTTTCATTTCCGTCGGGCAAAATCCTCCAAGCCTGTTATGCCAGCAATATCGCGGGGAGCCGGTTCTTCCTGGGCGATCTTCCGGCGGTTCCGGAAAATGCCCACAGCCCGTCGGGAATGAATCTGCTGTTGGCGGACGGCCACGCGCAGTTCACCAGCTACAACAATTTTAATCCCATTGTGGACCCATACTTGTCCTATACCGATGGTCACGCCTACAATTACGACTGGTCGCCGTTGACGGATCAAGACGTGCAATAAATTGCGGAGAAAAAATATTTTGCAACTAATCCGGAGGGATGTTGTAATCAGCGGCATGAACCCCCGCCGCGCGTTCACGCTCATCGAGCTGCTCGTGGTCATCGCCATCATCGCGATTCTGGCGGCGCTGCTGCTCCCGGCCTTGGCTGCCGCGAAAAAACGGGCGCAAACCATCAATTGCGTTTCCAACTTGAAGCAGTTGGGCGTCGCCCAGTTGTTGTATGTTTCTGACAATCAGGAAACGTTTCCCTATTCCGGCGACAATTTCTGGCTGATGCCGTTGCTCGACCTGCCGAACCTGCTGAATCCCTATATCAGCACGAACAATCGGGCGTGTTTCCGGTGCCCGGTGGACACGGGCGCGGGATTCAACTATCGGTTCGCCGCGCAATGGGGGCCGGAAAACGGCAAGACCGCGAGCAACATTCCGTTTGCGTGTTCCTATTATTATTATCTGTGCTTTTACGGCGACCTGACCCCGCCGGAAAATGGCAATATGCCCAACGACCCCATCCCGCACAAGACCTCGGAAGTTACCTATGCCTCGCAACGGGTGATTCAGCCATGCTTTGCCAGCCAGAACGCGACCGGGTCGTTATTTTTCTTCGATCAGAATCCGCCGGGCGGAGAACCTGCCCATGGTGACAGCGGGATAAATTTTCTGTTCGTGGACGGCCACGCGCAATTCACCCCTTACAGCAGTTGTCAGCCCAATTCCGCCGCCCCGCTTTCATGGGTTCAAGATTACAATTACGACTGGTCGCCGCTGACGGATCAGAATGTGCAATGACGCTGGCGGTGAAAGCCGTTTAAAAAACTGGCACTATTCACAGCTTCGCCGCGACGAACTGCGCGAGCTTCTGCGCGTCGGCGTTGAACAAGCGGATGCCTTCGGCGGTTTTTTCCGTGGCCATCGCGTTTTCGTTGAGCAGCCAGCGGAACTTTTTTTCGTCCAGCGGCAGCTTTTCGATTTTGGATTCGCGCGCGATTTCAGGACTCAACTTACGCGGAAGTGGCGCGGTGCTTTTCTGTAATTCGCCGAGCAGTTGCGGGCTGATGGTCAGTAGATCGCAGCCAGCGAGTTCCTGGATTTCGCCGGCGTTGCGGAAGCTCGCGCCCATGACTTCCGTCGCGTGGCCGAATTTTTTGTAGTAGGAATAAATCTCTTTCACGGAAATCACGCCAGGATCTTCGGCGGCCGCGAACTCTTTTTTCTCCTTGGCCTTATACCAGTCCATGATGCGGCCGACGAACGGCGAGATCAGTTTGACCTTCGCCTCGGCGCACGCAACGGCCTGCGCGAGCGAGAATAGCAGCGTCAGATTGCAGTTGATGCCGTCGCGCTGGAGAATTTCCGCCGCCTTGATACCTTCCCACGTCGAAGCGATTTTGATGAGGATGCGTTCGCGCGCGATTTTTTTTGACTCATATAGCGAGATGAATTTCCGGCCTTTGGCGACCAACGCTTCCGTGTCGAAAGAAAGATTCGCATCGGTTTCGGTCGAGACGCGACCGGGAACAATTTTTAAAATCTCGCTGCCGAACGCGACGAACAGATCGTCGAGGACAACCGGCAAAAGTTCCTGGGCGTTCGGGGTGGCTTGCCGGGCNNGAGGCAAAATCGCCGGTGTCGGCGACGACGACGGTAAACTGTTTGAGTTGGTCAAGTTGGTTGCTCATAATTTTTATTTTTACACAATACGCCTGCAACGCGCATTGGCAAACTTTTTGACACGGCGCCGCCATCGCTTAAACTGCGCAGCAATTTCTTTATGCCTACATATTATCTCGCTTGCGACCTCGGCGCCGATAGCGGCCGCCTCATGCTCGGCACGCTCGACCATGGCAAAATTGCCCTCGAGGAACTGCACCGTTTCCCCACCGGCGCGACCAAGGTCGCCGGCGCACTGCACTGGGAGTTTGACCGGCTGCTGAACGAATTGAAGAACGGCCTGAAAAAAGCCGCCGCCAAAAAATTGCCCATCGCCAGCATCAGCACGGATTCGTGGGGCGTCGATTATGTGATCTACGATGACCGCAACCTGCCGGTCGCGCCGGTCTGGTGCTACCGCGATTCGCGCACCGTCGCCGGCGTCGAGATCGTGAAAGGCAAAGTCGAATGGCCGACCATCTATTCCATCACCGGCATCCAGTTCATGGGTCTGAACACGATTTATCAGATCGTCACCGAGCCCGCCGAGCGGCTGGCCAAGGCCAAACACATTCTGCTCATCGGCGACGCGTTCAATTTTTTCTGCTCCGGCGTCGCGCGCAACGAGGTTTCCCTCGCCAGCACCACGCAGCTTTACAATCCCACCTATAAACGCTGGTCAAAAAGATTGTTCGCCGCGCTCGGCCTGCGCGAAGGCCTGTTCGCGCCGATTTGTCCGTCCGGCACCAAGCTCGGCCCGATGAAAAAAAATCTCGCGGCGGAAGTCGGTTTGCCGTTAATCGAAGTCATCGCCTCCTGCTCGCACGACACCGGTGCGGCAGTGGCCGCCGTGCCGGCCAGCGGCGAGAACTGGGCTTACTTGAGTTCGGGAACGTGGTCGCTGATGGGCGTGGAAAAACCACAGCCCGTCATTAACGACCAAAGCCGCAACCTCGGCTTCACGAATGAAATCGGCTACGGCGATTCCGTGCGCCTGCTCAAAAACATCGTCGGCCTCTGGCTCATCCAGGAATCGCGCCGCCATTGGAACAAGGGCGGCAAAAAGCTGGAGTTTTCAGAACTGGAAAAACTCGCGCTCGCCGCGCCGCCGTTTGTTTCGTTGATTAATCCCGACGATCCGCGTTTCTTGAGTCCCGACGATATGCCCAAGAAGATTGCCGATTTCTGCCGCGAAACCGGCCAGCCCGAACCCGCCAGCATCGGCGCGTGCGTACGCTGCATCTACGAAAGTCTCGCGCTGTTTTACCGTTGCACGCTGCGGCACACCGAGCGGCTCGTCGGCAAGAAGATTGAGCGACTGCACATTGTCGGCGGCGGCAGCAAGGACGCCACGCTGAATCAGTTCACGGCGAACGCGCTGAAAATTCCCGTGCTCGCCGGTCCGACCGAATGCGCCGCGCTCGGCAACATCCTCGTGCAGGCCATCGCGCTCGGTCATGTCGAGTCGCACGCGGCCGCGCGCGAAATCGTGCGGAATTCTTTTGAGTTGAAAACGTTCACCCCGCAGGATTCCGCGCAATGGGACGCCGCCGCCGCGCGCTTTGAAAAATTGCTGAGTTGAATCAAGTTGCCGTGGCGAAATCCACGTTCGGCACGTCACGAACCGACGGCGGCACGCTAAAAAAATCGTCCTCGGATTTGAAGGCAAACATTTTTGCCACGAAGTTGCTCGGAAAGGTTTCGCACTTGTTGCGGTAGTCGCGGACGTTGCCGTTGTAAAATCGGCGCGCAGCCTGAATCCGGTCTTCCGTGTTGACCAACTCCTTTTGCAGCGAGAGAAAATTCTGGTCAGCCTTGAGTTGCGGATAATTTTCCACGACGACGAGCATTTGCTTCAGCGCGTCCACAAGTTGCGTTTCGTCACGCGACTGGTCGGCCACTGCGCCGTTGTTGGCCGCGCAGCGATTGCGCAATTCCGTCACACGCTCAAAAACCTCGCGCTCGTGCGTCGCGTAGCCTTTCACCGTCGCGACCAGATTTGGAATAAGGTCGTAACGCCGTTTCAATTCCACGTCCACATCGCTCCACGATTCGCGGATATAATTCTTCAGCGCGACGAGCGCGTTGTATTGCGCGATGACAAAAATCACCGGCAATCCGACGACAATAAAAATAGCGATGAGAACGGCAATCATGAGTTGGTGAAAAGGTATTCCGGCAAACGCGCGCGGATTTCAATCAGCCGTTGCAAGTTGAGCTCAAATTGTTCGACCGCCAGCCGCGCGCCGCACACAAGCGCGATCACCTCATTCTCGAACTCGATGCTCAAGTCGCGGTTGGCGAGGAGGTATTCCATCATCTGCGCGTTGCAGACATCGTAGGCAAATTTTTTGTCCGGCGAGCGCACCAGAAACGTTTTGGAAAATTCTGCAGACTCGAACTTGATGTCCTGATAACCGAACGCCTCGGCGACCTTCGTGAAAAAATTTTCGCGCCGGATGGTCAGGTCGGGAAACGTCGTCGGCACAGTAAGGATGAAAAAGGAAAACCAGTGGTGTTGCGTGTGCGTGCCGTTTTTGTCGGTGTAATAAGTCTGGTAGTGATAATCGAACGCCAGCACCTCGTTTTGCCGGTAAGTTCCCGAAAGCACATTGGTGGCGTAGCGATTATCGCCTTGGTCGAGTTGCTTGAGAAAACCAAATCGTCCGGCAATGCCACCGTCATTGCCCGCGTCAAAATTCAGGTTGAGCCGCTGCGCCAGTTCAAACAATCCTTCCCGCCGTTTGCGCGTGGCAATCGCACTGAAAATCGCGCCTACGACTATAATCCCGACAAATAGCACCGCAATGACTGGCGCAATGGGAAAGTTGGACTGGAAATTCATGCGGCATTTCTAAACCAAAGTCGTGTTTTCGGCCATTATAATTTTGCGCGGTTTTTCTCACCGCGCATTTTTCTTTTCCCAGATTCCATTCGCCGTCATCTTGTGCGCGTGGAACTCACCGCCGCTGAAATCCGCCGCGCCGTCCGCGCCGCGCTCGCCGAAGACCTCGGCAGCGGCGACGCGACCACGCTGGCCACCGTTCCAGCCAACGCCAAATCCGTCGCGCTCATGCGCGCGCGCGAACCGCTGGCGGTTGCGGGAATTAAATTTGCCGAAATCGCCTTTCGCGAACTGTCACCGAAAATCAAAATTGAGAAATTGGCGCGTGACGGACAAAAAGTTGCCACTGGGAAAACGCTGCTGAAAATTTCCGGTTCGTCGCACGCCATTTTGAGTGCCGAACGCGTCGCTCTGAATTTTGTGCAGCGGTTGAGCGGCGTGGCCACGGCTACGGCAGCATTTGTCAATGAAATCAAAGGGTTTCGCGCTAAAATTCTCGATACGCGGAAAACCATGCCCGGCTGGCGGCGTTTTGAAAAATACGCCGTCGTGGCTGGCGGCGGAAAAAACCATCGCTTCGGTCTGTTCGACATGATTTTGATTAAAGACAACCATCTCGCCGCGCTGCGAAACGAAAAGCCGAACGCCATCGCCGCCGCCGTTTTGCGCGCGCGGAAAAAATTTCCGAAATTGAAAGTTGAAGTTGAAGCGGACACGTTACAACAAGTCGAACAAGCTGCGAATGCTGGCTCGGATTTCATTTTGCTCGACAACATGACTTTGAAACAGCTGCGTCAGGCCGTGACAATCGTGAATGGCCGCGCCAAAACCGAGGCTAGCGGCGGCGTGAATTTGAAAACCGTCCGCGCGATTGCCGAAACCGGCGTGGATTTTATTTCTGTCGGCGCGCTCACGCACTCGGCGCGCGTGGTGGACATTGGTTTGGATTTTGCATGACCACCGACGCCAAAATACTTTCCGCATTGCGCGCCAATGTCGAAGGCGTTTCCGGCGCGCAATTGGCGGAGCAACTCGCCATCAGTCGCGCGGCGATTTGGTCGCGCATTGAGGAATTGCGTCAGGCTGGCTATGAAATTGAAGCCGGCCCGCATTTTGGCTATCGCCTCATCGGTTCGCCAGATGCGTTACATGCGGACGATTTGCTGGCGCGGTTGGGCAAAACCAAAGTCATCGGCCGCGACATCCGTGTGTTTGAAGAAACGACTTCGACGAATGACGTGATTGAAAAACTCGCGCGCGATGGCGTGAAGGAAGGCGTCGTGGTTTTTGCGGAATCGCAGACGAAAGGTCGCGGACGGCTCGGAAGAAAATGGATGTCGCCGACGCATAAGGGACTTTGGTTTTCCATTTTGCTGCGGCCAGAATTGAGTCCGCAGGAAACGACGCAGTTGACCGTGGCCTCGGCGACCGCGTTGCGCCGCGCGATTAAAAATGTCACCAACCTCACGGCGGAGATCAAGTGGCCGAACGATTTGCTCATCGGCAGAAAAAAAGTCGTGGGCATCCTGACCGAGATGAACGCGGAAGTGGACCGCGTGCGCCATGTCATCCTCGGCATCGGCGTGGACGTGAATCAGGACGCGGCGGAATTCCCGCCGGAACTGCGCAAAATCGCCACGTCGCTGAAGATTGAGGCGGGCGAGGAAATTTCCCGCGCGGAACTAGCGGTGGAAATTTTGCGCGAATTGGATTTTGATTACGCGCGGATTTGCGGCGGCAAGTTCGCACAGGTTGCCGATGAATGGGAAACGGGTTGTCTGACCATCGGAAAGAATGTTTTGGTGCAGATGGGAATACGGCAGATTCGTGGCTGCGCGGAGGCTTTGGATGATGATGGCGCGCTGCTGGTGCGCACCGAGCACGGCCATTTGAAACGCATCATCGGCGGCGACGTCACTCTGGAAAAATGATTTTACTCTTTGACATCGGCAACACGCACACGCACCTCGGCCTCGCGGACGACCGGCGCGTCTTGAAACAAACTGACATCTCGACGCTGACGTGGGTCGGCGGCGGCGCGGCGGCACTAGTAAAAAATTTTGCGGGCAAAAATAAGATTGCCGGCGCGATTTTGTGTAGCGTGGTTCCTCGCGCGACGCCGTTGGTGAAGAAATTTGTTCGTGTGACTTGGAAACTGGACGCGCTGGAATTGAATCCAACCACGATTCGCGGCGTGGGCATTGATTATCCAAAGCCAGATTCCATCGGCCCGGATCGTTTGGCGAACGCGGTCGCGGCAAAATCTCATTTTGGCGCGCCGGTGGTTGTCGTAGATTTTGGCACGGCAGTCACGTTCGACGTAGTTGATGCGAGTGGAAATTACGTCGGCGGCATCATCGCGCCCGGTCTGGCGGCGATGACGGATTATCTGCACGAAAAAACCGCGCTGCTGCCGAAAATAAAAATCCGAGAGGTCAAAAGTGCGGTCGGCAAAAGCACGGAACACGCGATGCTCGTCGGCGCGGTGCAGGGCTATCGCGGACTCGTGCGCGAATTGATCGGCGAACTGAAGCGCGAGTTGCGCGTGAAAAAATTGCCGGTGGTCGCGACGGGCGGCTATGCGAAGTTGATCGCGGCGAAGCTGCCGGAAATTTCCGCCGTCGCGCCCGACCTGACGCTCGAAGGGCTGCGGCTGGTTTGGCAGTCCAAAGTTTAATGTCAAAAGTTGAAGTCCGCCGCTTCGCGCGTGAGTTTAGACTTTAGACTTTGGGCTTTGGACTTTAGACTTCCTTTTCTATGTCGAGCAGCCGCAGACAATATCCGTTTCATATGATCGAACCCAAATGGCAGAAAGTTTGGGACGAATCGCAAAGTTTCCGCGCGTTCAATCCGGGCGAGGTGCTTCCGCACGGGCATCCATTTTCAAAACGTCACGGATTGGAGGGCAAAACTGCCAGTGCGGAAAACCTGCCCGGCAAGTTTTACATCCTCGACATGTTTCCGTATCCGAGCGGCGCGGGCTTGCACGTCGGGCATCCCGAAGGTTACACGGCCACGGACATTCTTGCACGCTACAAACGCGCGCAAGGTTTCAACGTGCTGCATCCGATGGGCTGGGACGCNNGCCGTCAAGACCGGCCAGCATCCGCGCGTGACGACCGAGGCGAACATCGCCAACTTCACGCGCCAGATCAAAAGCCTCGGCTTCAGCTACGACTGGTCGCGCGAACTCGCCACGACCGACCCCGATTATTTCCAGTGGACGCAATGGATTTTTCTCAAGCTTTACAATTCGTGGTTCAATCCGAAAACGAATAAAGCTGAACCGATTGAAACGCTGGATTTGAGTGGATGTATAACTGAAGAGCACAAAAGAATTCGCCGCGCTACTTATCGCCTCGCTTACGTCAGCGAACAACCTGTCTGGTGGTGCGAACAATTGGGAACTGTTCTCGCAAACGAAGAAGTTGTGGATGGAAAAAGTGAAGTNNGGATTGGCCGCAGCGAAGGCGCGGAAGTTTTTTTTAGTGCTACCAGTTCAAAAGGCAGCATAGGCATCAACGTTTTTACAACTCGCCCAGACACACTTTTTGGAGCGACTTATTTAGTATTATCTCCCGAACACAAATATGTAGAAGCCTTGACTGAGCCAGACTGCCTTGGTGCTGTTCAGGCTTACAAAGCGGAAGTCGCTAGAAAATCTGATCTTGAACGAACTGAACTGGCCAAAGAAAAAACTGGTGTGTTCACCGGCGCTTACGCCACCAATCCGGTCAACGGCGAGAAAATTCCGATCTGGATTGCTGATTACGTCCTCGCGAGCTACGGCACAGGCGCAATCATGGCCGTGCCAGCGCATGACGAGCGTGATTGGGAATTTGCAAACAAATTTGAATTAAAAATTCGCGCGGTTGTAATGCCACCAGTGGATTGGTTGAAGAAAAATGCGCCAGAAAATTGGGCACATCTTGAACCTGATTCCCTCACGATCGAATTCGCAAAGATTCCAAAAGTTTTCAAAGCGGCATTTACAGGCGAAGGTCATGCGATCAATTCTCACAAGGCTGAAATTTCTTTGGATGGATTAGCCGTTGCCGAAGCCAAAAAGAAAATCACCGCCTGGCTCGAAGAAAAAAATCTCGGCAAAAAAACCATCAATTACAAACTGCGCGACTGGCTGTTTAGCCGTCAGCGTTACTGGGGCGAGCCGTTTCCGATTGTTTGGAAAAAGGACGCCGCAGGAAATTTGTTTCACGAAGCGTTGCCGGAAAGTGCATTGCCCGTTTTGCCGCCGACGCTCGAAGATTACAAACCCACCGCCACCGGCGAACCGCCACTCGCCCGCGCCAAAGATTGGGTGAATCTGCCCGACGGCTCCATGCGCGAAACGAATACCATGCCGCAATGGGCCGGCTCGTGCTGGTATTATCTGCGTTATCTCGACGCGAAAAATAATTCCGCGTTCGTCGGCAAGCATGTAGAAAATTATTGGATGGGCGAAAAATCCGCCGGTGTTGATTTGTATGTCGGCGGCACGGAACACGCTGTGTTGCATCTGCTTTACGCGCGGTTCTGGCACAAGGTTTTATTCGACCTCGGCCATGTCTCGACGCCCGAACCGTTTTTCAAGCTCGTCAA
>PLHK01000033.1 GCA_003139955.1 Limisphaerales bacterium | reverse complement strand
CATCGAGATCAGAGCCGTTCCACTGGATGCCGTGATAATCGAGCCAGGCGGTGCGGAATTCAGCCTCGAAACTTTTGCCGAGGCTGCCTTTGGATTGAGGATTGATATGGATGCGTTTGGTGATGTTGGTGTTCATGTGAATTCTTGATCGGTGTTAATGTTGTTGATGTTTGGCCGTTTGAAAGGGGCTGGCTTCGCCAATGGCGATGGACGAGATTGAGGCTGGCTGGCCGCTATGTTAAGGCGGGCGGGTTGGAATTCGGAATTATTTCCCGCATTTTCCCAATGCGGTTTTGTGGCGCGTTTTAATTTGCGCCGGTAATAAAGGTATGGGGCAAAGACCGTAACGCGGATGTCTTTCTCGGTGAGCAGCAATTCAGTAATTTGCCGCCACGTCTTGCGCCGTTGGCGCAGCTCGCGGATGAATTCAAAGTGCGGTTCCAGGATGCTGCGGAATGGTTTTCCGCCACCTTTTCGTTGTGCCGTTTCGGTCATCGCTGGACAGGATAACCCGATCGTGAAAAACGGTGGTAGAGAGCAGGTGAAAGTTAAAGTGAGATGAATTCACGCCGCACCTGCGGCAAATGGCGGCAACTGCCAGCGACAAAAGGCGACACTTTTTGATGAGCGTCAGCGACAACTAGCGACAAGTTCGTTGTCGCCTTTTGTCGCTTCTCTGCGCTCCACTTTTCCCCCGAACGATTTCGTTAGGAGATGGTGTCATCCAAAAATCAAGGCTTTCAAGTTTCAGAAAGCCGTCAGAAATCACGTTTGATTGAACGTAACAAATTGGGTGGTGATGGGCGCAGTGAACGTTCGTTTCTGAAATCGGAGCGAACGTAACGGCTGTGGAGTCGCGGGATTTTGGAAACGGACGTTGACTGCGCTGTCGTCTAGGTTTCATTCGAGGCGATTTGTCTGTCCGGTTTACTCCGCTGTCAGCAGGAAAGTCGGACAGTCAAAGCGCCGGACTGAACAGCAATTGATTTTAGTTTTGGCAAATTGCGGCCGATTGCTCTTGGGTTGGAATCTCATGATCCTACCGCATAAAAGGACTTGGTTGCGATTGCCAACCACCAAACGGCTGACGGTTTTGCGAATGTTTTCCACCCGCAGCCTGAATTAAAGCAGCCACGGCCTTTTGCCCTTCGCGCCTCGTTTGCAATAAGTTCGCTGGCGACTGATTGATGCCGAGAGGTTCCATTACTTCGAGAATGCTGCGCTGAACCATTATAATATTGAGTGGATTCATCGGCATACCGTCGGATAAATCCAAAGGTGTCAGCATGCGTTCGTTGGCGGCATTAACATCCGCCCCGGATGTCAGGAGCGATGAAACCACATTGGTCTGTCCGTTAAGTGCAGCTAAATGCAGTGGCGTGTCTCCAAGCAATAGTTGCTGCCCCGGCCCAAAGAATAAGCCGTGTCCAGCATCAACCCGAACGATAGCTTTGTTGGCATCCGCATGGTGCTTGATTAAAATGGCAACGGATTCCTTTGCCCCTCGGATGGTCGCCCAGTGCAATGGCGTGAAGCCGAGTTGATCCGTTTGATTGACGTTTGCTCCTTCACGAATAAGCAAGGTCAAGGTATTTGTCTGATTGTAAAAGGCCGCCAGATGAATGGCATATTGACCAACCCCGGTAGCGGTGTGGTTGAACGAGGCACTTTTTAGGAGCAGTTTTAGAATTTCCGTGTGGCCAGCGGCGGCAGCAATGTCCACCGCCGAGTTATTGCCGTGATTTAGTGCGGAAGCTTCTGACTTATCTTTAGCGAGTAAGGCCGTGACGGTCGGCAAATCGTTGGCGTAAACGGCATCAAAAAAATTTTCGTTGGCACCGTGTTGGAGCAGCACTTCCTGCACCTGCTTATTTTTGGTGATCAGCGCATACCCAAGCGGTGATAGACCCCAATTATCTTTAGCCTGCAAGTTGCAGTTCGCGGCGATTAGCATTTTGACCATATCCACATTACCATTGGCGGCAGCGATGTGAATCAAGCCTTTCCCCAAGAGCATGGTGCCGACGGCGGAAGGATTGTCCTTGAGAATGGTCTGGAGTGCATCAGTTCGTCCGGCCAGAACTGCGGTAGCTTCATCCCAATTCGCGCCGTGTCTTTCCAGGAATCCGATCATGTTGGTCTGATGCAATGTGACGGCCAAAAACAGCGGGGTTTGTTTGAATTGGTTGGTTTGGTTCACGAGTTGGGGATCGGCATCCAGCAGCCGGGCCGCGGCATCAACTTTACCTTCACGGACGGCTTGAAAAATATCAGTCTCGGCGGATTGTGCGCTCGGCATGGCAAAAGGATTGGGATTGCGCGCAGACAAAATTCGCGGGGTTTCGCCCGCGTTGTTGGTTGCATCTAAATTTGCCCCTTGCTTCAGCAGCCAATCGAATACTTCATGGGTTCCAGTTTTGGCCGCGATGAGCATCGGCGTATTGCCGTCATTATCGCGCGCGTCAAAATCCACTTTCGCCGCGACAAAAATGTCTGCAATGCCGCGCATGAAAAACAAAGGCTGCTGATTTCCCAAAGCTGCCAGACAATGCAGCGGCGTTTTGCCTTCATCATCTTTGGCCGACAAGTCCGCGCCGGCTTTCACAAGCATATCCATGCATTCCGCCGACTCTGTCCACGGCCATTTGCCGGACAGAAAAAGATGCGCCGGGGTGCGGCCATGCTTGTCACGCAAATTGGGATCGGCCCCGGCGTCCAGCAGCGCGCGGGTGGCTTCCCGTTTGAAGGACGAATCGCTGGAGGCCAATATATGCAGCGGCGTCAGTCCGTCATTGTCCTGGGCATTCACATTCGCCTTGTGATACAGCAGCAATTGAAAAGGCTCGTTGACCGGCGGATCGTTGCCATCCCATCCGCCGATATTGCCCGAAGCCAAATGCAGGGGCGTTTGCCCTGAATGATTTGTTGCGTTCACATCTGCGCCGCTGGCAATAAGACTGGCCATTCCACCAACCTTGCTCACGTCGTAAAAACCGGTGCATAGCCGGTGCAATGCCGTGTTGCCGTCGGCATCCGTTTGATTGATATCGCCGCCGCCGGAGCCGAGAAGTTTTAAAAGTGCAGCCTGATCGTCTTCAAAGAAAAAAATGTAGCGCGATATTTTCCCATCGGTCACCAACTGGACTGAGGTTTGTCCGGCATTATTGGTGGCCGTGGCATCCACGCCGCACGCAAGCAGAAAACTCGCGGCTTGCAACACTGGATTCGGCCCTTGTTCGTTTTGCCCGACGGTCAGGTATTTCGCATAAGTGTCTTTGCGCGGGTCGTCACCCAGGCGGTCCAGCCAGTTTGTCGGCGGACGGTCGCGCACATAAAAATTCCGCTCCTGCAAAAGAATCTGGTGTAACATCGTGTTGCCGTCGGGATCGCGCACATTCACATTCGCGCCCCGGTCCACGAGCAAGGCGGCTTCGGCGAAATGTCCGTTCAACACCGCCACTTGCAACGGCGTGAGGCCAAGTTCATTCCGCGCTTCGAGATTGTTGGTGGTCTCCGTCAACGCCGCGAGCGCGCCAAGGTTGCCGCTCGTCGCGGCCTCGTGGACGGAGGTCGCAATGGCGCGGTCGGTCGGCGGGACAACCGACTTGTCACTTAGCAACAAACTGATCGCCTCGGTGTTTTGTGAATGTTCCGCCGTATCGAGCGGCGTCCAGCCGTTCGTGTCGCGCACGTCTGTCGGCGCGTGCGCGGCGAGCAATAATTTCATGTGTTCGACGAGATTTTTCCCGGCGGCGATGTGCAGCGCGGTTTGCCCGGCAAAATTGGTCGCAGCGGGCGACGCTCCGGACTGCAACCAGAACGTCGTCATCGGAAGCTGGTCATTTTGGACCGCCCAATGCAACGGCGTCTGCCCGTCTTTGTCCGTGGCCTGCGCCAGATTTTTATCTGCGGATGTAAGTTGTCGCGCCTGTTCCATGTCGCCCATCGCCGTGGCGGCAAACGCATCGTAGTCCGCGCCATTTTGGATGAGCAGGTCGCGGATTTGCCGCCAGCGGTTGATTTCAAAATTATTTCCTCTGGCCGCCGCCGCTTCGGAAATGGCAAAGGCTTGTAACACTGGATAGCCATCTGGAGAATTTGTTTTGGCCGACACGCCGGCCTTGAGCAGGGCTTGGACGGCTTCCAGTTCTCCGCGCTGCGCGGCGGCGGCGAGCCAGCTTGCGCCGCGTTCGGCAAGAATTTCAGCCGACGTTTTGACAGGCCGGCCCCTAAAATTTGGCGACAAATTCTTCACCACCGCCTTTTTTCCCAAAGGATGCTGTCTGTCCTCGCCAAGCATCCGGGCGACGAGCCTGCCGCCGTCGCGGGTGATGTCAAATCCCAACGCCGTATCCTTGTAGTAACCAGCCTCCAAAAATGGATTTGCGCCATAATCTAAAAGCAGGCTGACAATCTGGTTCAGGTTGGTTTGTGCAAACGGATTGTTGAAGGCAAAATGTAAAGGGGTTTGTTCAAACGGAGTCGGCAGGTTGGGATTAACGCCAGCTTTTAGCAACAGTTCACAAATTTCGAGATGGCCATATTGCGCCGCCACATCCAATGCGTTCATCCCGGTACCGGCGCTATTTAACGTATCGCCGCTGGCATGAATATCGGCACCCAACTCTATCATGCGTTTTACCAGCGAAACATTTCCCGCCTTCGCCGCTTCAAGCAAAGGCAGCTTGCTAAAGTTGTCGCTGGAGAAGACAAGATTGGTGTTGGCATCCAATAACTGGCTGGCGGTTTTGGTGTCGTTTTCCGCAATGGCATCGAAGAAATTTTCAACCGTCTGGTAATCCGGTCTGCCTTGCGCGAACACGCTGAAATTGGTCTGGCAAAAAATCAGACAGCCAAAAATGCCGAGACAGCTTCCGGTGCAAAAAAGGATTCCATTCGGTTTCATGGAAACATTTTAGCCNNATTTTCCGGCTGCCAGAAAAAATTGGCCGCCTGTTTTCAATTGTCATTTGGCGGCGCGTCATCAAAATAATGTCATCCATGAAAATTGTGGCCGCCAGTTTCCTCTTGAGTCTGACAACGGCCTGTTCTTGTCTGGCGGAATCAAAATTACCGGAGCCGCCGCAACAACACCAACCGTGGCATGCTGACGCCAGTATTCCCACCAACATTGCTTCCGCCGCCGAAACTTTGTTCGCGCAGGGCTTTCCCGATCCGCGCGGCTGCGAGTATCGCGAAATTGAAGTTGAAGTCAGCGGCGTCTGGGACGGGAAAAATCCCATCGTGAAAACTCGCGGCTGGGTGCTACCGAAAAAATCCGGGACAAATCAGTTTGCCATTTGCTGGAACGGATTGATCTATCCCGTCGCAAAAATTTCCGCGCCCGCCGGCCTTCATGCGGAAACCACCAATGCCGTTTCACCGGGACGTTTCGGCGGGCGCGGCAACTCGGCGGCGGGCGAAGCGCAGACCGTCATGTTTGGCGGCGCGCAATCCACCCGTGTTTTGTT
>PLHK01000165.1 GCA_003139955.1 Limisphaerales bacterium | reverse complement strand
ACATTCGCGCCGCTGGCGATGAGGTCGGGCCAGTTACCGTGCGTGCCGAGCGAAAAATTGATCACGGGAACTTTGCCGCCCAGATTGGCGATGATCTGATCTGTCCAACGGCCCGAGGCTTCTTGAAATTCCGTTGCCGCCAGATGTCCACCGTGGCTGTCGAAAATTTGCACNNCGGCTGTATTTCGGCACGCTCGCACCTTCCATCATGAAGGTTGCCAACGTCCACGGCGAACCGGTGAAGCCAAGCAGCGCCGTTTGGTCGCCGAGTTCTTTGCGCAACATTCGCAGCGCGCGGTCAACGTAATTTAATTTTTCAACGACGCGTTCGAACGAAAGTTTTTCTATGTCCGCCTTGGTCGTCACGGCAAAATCCATCTGCACGCCGCCGGTTTCCTTGAAGTGATACGTCTGNNATGTCGCTGAACAAAATCGCGGCGTCGAAACCGAAGCGCCGAACGGGCTGGAGCGTGACTTCGACCGCGAGTTCGGGATTCTGCACGAGTTGGACGAACGTGTAAGTTTCCTTGAGCTTGCGATATTCCGGTAGCGCACGACCCGCCTGCCGCATCAGCCACACGGGCGGACGATCAACGGTTTCGCAATAGCAGGCGGAAACGAAACGCTTGCGGGCGGTCAATCCGGTCGCGGCTGACTTGGTCGGGTCGGCAGAAATAGCGGTCATTTTCTTTATCATAATAAACTGAAATTCAGCCGACGGCGAGCGGGTTTTCGGCATCACTTTTTGTGCAACTTTGTTTGGACGGCGGTTTTTAACTAAAAGACGATGAAAAAAGACCCGATCCAGAACGAATTGCGCGAATTACTTTCGCGCCTACCTGACACACCAGTCGCGTCGAATTTTACCGCGCGCGTGCTGGCGGCCATTGATCACGAGGAGGCGCAAGCGGCGCAGTTGCGGAGCTGGACTTTGAACTGGCGACGGCTCTGGCCGCGCGTGGCGATGGTCGCGGCGATTTTGATTGTTGCCGCCGTCGGCCTTCAGCGCTACGAAACCGATTCACAGAGGATTGCGCTGGCCAAAAATGTGGCTTTGTTGGCCGCCGCCCAGCCGCCGCCCAGCGTGGACGTGCTGGTGAATCTCGACACCATCCAGCGCATGAGCCGTCCGGCACACGCGGATGGCGAACTGCTGGCCGTGCTGCAATGATCCGGCTGCCACAGTCAATTCTCTGTCTGCTTGCGGCCAGCGTGGCCTTGTTAGCTCATTCCCAAAGATTGCCGGTCTCGGTCAGTTCTTCAGGTGGGCACACGAACACTATTCCAGATTCGCCGGTGCCGGTGCATTCGCCCGTGGATTTTTTTCGGCAACTGCTGGCCATGTCACCGGATCAGCGTGCCGCCGCCCTCACCAATCGGTCGCCGGAAATCCGCGCCCGCATCCTTGCCAAGGTTGATGAATATGAAGCGCTCGACCCAGACGACCGCGAGTTGCGTCTGCGCGCCACGGATCTGCGCTGGTGGCTTACGCCGCTGCTGCGCCTGCCGCCCGCGCAACGCACCGCGCGGCTGGCCGCCGTGCCGGATGATTTGCGCGAACTGGTCGCGGTGCGGCTGGAGCAATGGAGCATTTTACCGCCGCCCTTGCAGGACGAAATTTTGGACAATGAACAGGCACTGCATTATTTTTCGCTCGTCCCGACCACCAACCAACCGGCTGTTACGGATGACCAGCATCGGATTGCCAACGAGTTCAACCAATTCTTTGAACTCACGCCCGACGAAAAAGAGCAGACATTGAACACGCTTTCAGAGGCGGAACGCGCCCAGATGAAGGAAACCTTGAAGTCGTTTGACCAGCTCCCGCCGCAACAGCGGCTCTTGTGCATCCGCAACTACGCCAAGTTCGCCAGCATGAGCAATGACGAGCGCGCCGAATTTCTCAAGAACGCGGAAAACTGGTCAAAAATGTCCCCCCAAGAAAGGCAAACGTGGCGCGACCTCGTGGCCAACGTTCCTGATTGGCCGCCCATGCCGCAGGACATGGAACCGCCGAGTCCGACGGCCGATACTGCGCCGCCAATGCCGCAACAGAACGTGGCGACGAATTCAAACTGACGGCAGTTTCAAATTTCAATTTTCGACGTTTCGTTCTAACTTCCCGTTGTGCATCCGATTGCCTTTTACTTCGGTTCATTTCCCATCCGCTGGTATGGCGTGATGATGGCGCTGGCCTTTCTCGCCGGGTTGTGGACGGCCACGCGCCGGGCGCGGCGGGTGAACGTCCACGGCGACATCATCGCCGACGTGACATTGTGGCTCATGGCGGGCAGCATCGTCGGCGCACGTTTCGTCTATGTGACGACTTACTGGAAACAGGAATTCGCCGACCAGCCGTTCTCAGAAGTTTTCATGATCCAGCACGGCGGACTGGTTTATTACGGCGGCCTGATCGGCGCGACAATTTCCGGCCTTGGCTATCTCGCGTGGAAAAAACTGCCGGTCTGGAAGATCGCCGACATCCTCGCGCCCAGCATCGCGCTGGGCAGCGTGTTCGGACGCATCGGCTGTTTGCTGAACGGCTGCTGCTACGGACGCGCTTGCGACTTGCCGTGGGCCATCCATTTTCCACTCGACCACGAAACGCATGGCGTGGGCGTGCATCCGACGGAAATCTACGACGCCCTGCTGAATTTGATTCTCTACGTTTTCCTGGCCTGGCTGTTCCGCCGCAAAAAATTTGACGGGCAGATTTTTTCGACGTATTTGATCTTTTACGCGGTCTTCCGCTGCATCGCCGAATATTTTCGCGGTGATTATCCGGCCGACCACGTTCATGCCGGTCTGACCTCCGCGCAACTTGTCAGCGTCCCGATNNCACCCGCTGTCCAATCTTTGCCTCTAGCTCCGATTTTTCTAGCCGGGCCGACCGCCGTCGGCAAATCCGAAATCGCCCTCCTGCTCGCGGAAAAAATCCGGGGCGAAATCATCTCCGTGGACTCGATGCAGGTCTATCGCGGACTCGATCTCGGCACGGCCAAGCCGTCGGCGGCAGAACGTGAGCGCGTGCCGCATCACCTGCTGGACGTTTGCAGTTTGCGCGAGGCGTTTGACGCCGCGCAATTCATCCGGCTCGCCCAATCGGCGGTGGCGGAAATCCAGTCGCGCGGACGCACGCCGGTGTTCTGCGGCGGCACCGGACTTTATTTCAAGGCCTTCCTCGAAGGTCTCGGGGACGCGCCGGCCACGGACACGAACTTGCGCGCCGAGCTTGAAGCCGCGCCGTTCGCCGCGCTGCTGTGCGAGCTGCGCGAACGCGATCCGGCGGCCTATGCGCAAATTGACAAACAAAATCCGCGCCGCGTCATCCGCGCCGTCGAAGTCATCCGGCTGACCGGCAAAAAGTTTTCCGCGCAGCGGGCGGAGTGGAAAGTGGAAGGCAAAAGCCGAAAAACGGGAAGTTATTTCTGTTTCACGCGGACGGCGGCAGAATTGCACCAGCGCATCAACCAGCGCGTGGATGAAATGTTCCGGCGCGGTCTGGTGGCGGAAACGGAGGCGCTTTTGCAACATGGACTCGCCGAAAATAAATTTGCCCTGCAAGCCATCGGCTACCGGCAGGTGGTTGAACATCTGCGCGGCAAACGCGATTTGTCCGGGACGATTGAACTCGTGAAAATCCGCACGCGCCAGTTCGCCAAGCGGCAACTGACGTGGTTCCGGCGGCATGGCAATTGTGAATGGATCGAACTGAAGGCCGGAGAAACCTCCCAGGAAGCTTTGGCCAAAATCACAAACGGATGATAACTGGGAATTAGATTTTGCGCCGCGAATACGATTCGTCCAATTATTTGCAGATGCCACGCTCACTGCTGCGGATGAACTCAACGAGATGTTTGACTTCCGGAAACGCGGACAGTTCCGCCTCAACCCTGGCCAACGCTTGGCTGGCCATGACTTCTTCGCGGAAAATGATTTTGTAGGCCGTGCGCAACGCCGTCTGCGCCGCCTCGGACAGGCCGGCGCGTTCTAGTCCGATCTTGTTGATGGCGCGGGCGGCCGCCGGATTGCCTTCGACGATGATGAACGGTGCCACGTCCTGCGGGATGCGCGAGCAGCCGCCGGTCATGGACAAGGTGCCGATGCGGCAAAATTGATGCACCGCCGTGTAGCCGCCGAGGGTCGCATAATCTTCAACGACGACGTGCCCCGCCAGACCCGCGAAGCCGGACATGATGATGTGGTTGCCGAGCCGGCAGTCGTGCGCGATGTGGACGTGAGTCAACAGCAGATTATGCGAGCCGACGACGGTGGCCTCGCCCGCCTTGGTCGCGGAATGAATCGTGACACCTTCGCGAAACACATTGTCGTCGCCGATGCGTAGGTGCGTGACGCCGCCTTTCCATTTCAGATCCTGCGTCTTCAGCCCGATTGCGGCAAAGGGGAAAATTTCATTGCGCTGGCCGAGCACAGTGTATCCGTCCACGACAACGTGGGCGTATAATTTGCAGTTGTCACCAAGCGTGACGTGTTCGCCGATGACGCAGTAAGGCCCGATTTCGCAGCCGGAACCGATTTGCGCCTTGGGATGAATGATGGCGGTGGGATGGATCATGCGTCAACCAGCATAAACGTGACCTGCGCCTCGCTGACCACTTCGCCATCCACTTTGCAGACACCCTTGGCCTTGCCGATCTTGCCGCGAACCTTCGTCATCTCGACTTCGATCACCAGCACGTCGCCGGGCACCACGGGCTTGCGCCATTTCACTTCCTCGGCGGACATGAAATACGCGAGCTGGTTCGCCATCTCGATGCGCTTGAGCAGTAAAATGCCCGCGACCTGCGCCATCGCCTCCAACTGTAGCACGCCCGGCATGATGGGATGGCCGGGAAAATGGCCGCGAAAAAAATCCTCGTTCATTGTCACGTTTTTCACGCCGACAATGTGGTTGCCGTCGATCTTCAAAATCCGATCCACCAACAGCAGCGGCGGGCGATGCGGCAGCATTTTCATGATGCCCTCGACATTCATCGCGCCCTCTGCGGAAGGCAGCGGGGTCGGCGCATCCTTCACCGGCGGCGGCGAAAATGTCTGCGCCACGCGAATCGGTTTGTTGATTTGCTCGACGATTTTTTTCACCAGCTCGGCGTTGCCTGCATGGCCAGGGCGCACGGCGATGATGTGGCCGCGGATCGGTTTGCCCAGCAGCGAGAGGTCGCCGATGATGTCCAGCATCTTGTGCCGCACAAATTCCTCGCGATACCGTAGCGGCTCCGTCGTCAGCACGGCGTCATCGCGGATGACCACGGCATTCTCCAAGCTGCCGCCTTTGATGAGTCCGTTCTTGAACAGAAATTCAATCTCCTCGTAAAAACAAAAAGTCCGCGCGTGCGCCAGTTCCTTCTCCCACGTTTTGGGCGTGACTTCGGTGGAATAAAACTGCGTGAACCGCCCCTGCTTGTCCGCGCTGGTGCAGGTGATCTTGAAATTCTCGTCGGGAAACAGCGTCATGGACGTTTCGCCATGGCGGATTTCAATCGGCTCCGTCGGTGTGAAAAACTCCTTCTTTTCCGCCAGCGGCACGATGCCCGCCGCCAGAATGATTTTGCAGAACTCCCGCGAACTGCCGTCCGCGATGGGCGGTTCGTTGGCGTCGAGTTCCACGATGGCATTGTCAATCTCGTAACCCGCCAGTGCGGCGAGAACGTGTTCGACCGTATGGACTTTGACATTGCCTTTCGCCAGCGTCGTCGAGCGGTTCGTCTCCGCGACATTTTCCACGCGCGCCTCGATTTCCGGTTTGCCATCCAGATCCACGCGGCGGAAGCGCACGCCGCTGTTGGCGGGCGCAGGCAAAATCGTCATGTTGACGCGATTGCCACTGTGCAAGCCGATGCCGGAAAAGCTGGCGGGACGATTAAGAGTCTGCTGATTGAGCACGCCAAATTGAACAAAACACCGGGCGCGTTGGCAAGATTGCTTTCAATGGCAGTAATACGCAAACCACCGGCTAGCCGCCGCATAAGCCGCTTGGTTTCCCGCGTGCGGACGTTTAACTTGCCGAGGTGCCGACCGACATCAAATCCCTGACCCGCGAGGAACTCGAAGCTCAATTCAAATCGTGGAATGAGCCAGCCTTCCGCGTCGCCCAACTACTGGACTGGCTTTACGCCCGCCGCGCGACCACTTGGGACGCGATGTCCAACCTGCCGAAAATCCTGCGTGAAAAATTGCGCGAAAACTTTTCGTTCCAAAACCTCGAACTTGCGCGCAAGCAAGGCGCGGGCGACACCACGCAGAAATTTCTCTGGAAGCTCGCCGACGGCGCATTCATCGAAAGTGTTTTGATACCCGCCAATCCTGCGCTTTACGGCGAGGCGAGCGACCGTCACACGCTTTGTATTTCCACTCAAGTCGGCTGCGCTTACGGCTGCCGATTTTGCGCGAGCGGACTGGACGGCTGGAAACGCAATCTCGGCGTCCACGAAATCGTTGAACAAATTCTGGCGACGGAACGATGGCATGAAATTGAAAATTCCAAGTTGAAAGCCGAAAACGGTGAACCATCAGCCATCAGCCATCAGCCATCAGCCGATTCCCGCATCGTCAACAACATCGTCGTCATGGGCATGGGCGAACCGCTCGCGAATTACGACAACTTGATCAAGGCACTGAAAATTCTGAACGCGCCTTGGGGCGGCGGCATCGGCGCGCGCAAAATCACCAT
>PLHK01000144.1 GCA_003139955.1 Limisphaerales bacterium | reverse complement strand
GCGCTCGGGGTCCTGCACATAGTAGCCGAACACCGTCGCGCCGTCCGTCCGCGCCGACGCCGATTGCAGCAGCTCCGAGAGATTGGCGCCGTAAAAAATATTGTCGCCGAGAATCAACGTCACGTTGTCCTTGCCGATGAAACTTTCGGCGATCAGAAACGCCTGCGCTATGCCCGCCGGTTTGGCCTGCTCGCGGTAATCAATCGTCACGCCAAAACGCGAGCCGTCACCGAGCAGTTGCTGGAAGCGCGGCAGATCGTGCGGCGTGGAGATNNCCATCGGCTTGTCATAGACCGGCTGGAGCTGTTTGCTCGCGACGAGCGTGAGCGGATACAGCCGCGAGCCGGTGCCGCCAGCGAGGATGATGCCTTTCATTTGTGACAGCGTAAAATTTGCCGGGGAATTTCACCAACAAAAAAGCCGCGCTTTTCAACGCGGCTTGAAAGGGAACCGGAATCAGTTCGGCACGGCATCCTGCGCCGCCGGCTTTTGATTGAAAAGCAATTTATCCTGATCGGCGGTGACTTGAATAAGGTCGCCCTCGTGCAACGCGCCCTTGAGAATTTCCTCGGCAAGCGGGTCTTCAAAGTAGCGCTCGACCGCGCGGCGCATCGGACGCGCGCCGTATTGCGGGTCGTAGCCTTTTTCGACCAGCAGATCCTTGGCCTTGTCATCGAGCTCCAGCCTGAGGTTTTTCTTCCGCAATCGTTCCAGAACTTTTTCCACTTCCAGACTCAAAATCTGGATGAGGTCGGGCTTCGTGAACGAGCGGAACACGATCAGGTCGTCCAGCCGGTTCAAAAATTCCGGGCGGAACGTTTTTTTGGACTCTTCCAAAACCCGTTCGCGGGCTTTTTCGTAGGTGGCCTCGTCGGTGATCGGCGCGAAGCCGAGCGTAGACGATTTCCGTAGCGTCTCCGAACCGACGTTCGAGGTCATCAGGATGATCGTGTTGCGGAAATTCACGATGCGTCCCATGCTGTCGGTCAATTTGCCTTCTTCCAAAATCTGCAACAGCATATTCCACACGTCGGGATGCGCCTTCTCGATTTCATCGAACAGCACGACAGAATACGGGTTGCGCCGGACTTTCTCCGTGAGCTGTCCGCCCTCTTCGTAGCCGACATAACCGGGCGGCGATCCGACGAGGCGCGACACGTTGAATTTTTCCATATATTCGCTCATGTCCAATTGGATGAGCGATTTCGTATCGCCGAACATCTGTTCCGCGAGCGTCTTGGCCAAAAGCGTTTTTCCAACCCCCGTCGGGCCAAGCAACAGAAAAGTGCCAATCGGACGGCGCGGGTCTTTTAAATCCGCGCGCGAACGCTTTAGCGCCTTGCACAACGCGGAAACCGCCTCGCGCTGGCCGACGACAACCTTTTCCATCTCGGTCTCAACCGTGAGCAGACGCGCCATTTCGTCCTGCCCCATGCGCCGGAGCGGAATGCCCGTCCACTTTGAGACGACGTGCAAGATTTCTTCCTCACCGACCACGACGCGTTTTTCATCGCCTTTCGCGCGCCATTCCTTAAGCAAGGTTTCCAGCTTGTCCTTCGCCTGTTTTTCCTGGTCGCGCATTTTCGCCGCGCCCTCGAAATCCTGATTTTTAATCGAGCTTTCCTTTTTGCCCTTGATGACTTCGATCTCGGCTTCCTGCGCCTTGATTTCCGGCGGACGCGTCATCGTCGCAATGCGCGCGCGCGAACCAGCCTCGTCCAAGACGTCAATCGCCTTGTCCGGCAAAAACCGGTCGGTGATGTAGCGGTCAGACAGCTTCACGGAAGCTGCCACGGCATCGTCGGTGAACTCGGCCTTGTGATGCTCCTCGTATTTGTGGCGCAGGCCTTTCAAAATCGCAATCGCGTCTTCAATCGAAGGTGCCTCGACTTTCACCGATTGAAAACGGCGTTCCAGCGCGGCGTCTTTCTCGATGTATTTGCGATACTCGTTCAACGTCGTCGCGCCAACGCACTGCATCTCGCCGCGCGAGAGTGCCGGCTTGATGATGTTGCTGGCGTCCATCGTGCCTTCCGCCGAACCCGCGCCGACAATCGTGTGCAATTCGTCAATGAACAAAATAATATTTTTCGCACGGCGGATTTCGTCCATGACCGCTTTGATGCGCTCTTCAAACTGACCGCGATACTTAGTGCCCGCAACCATCAATGCCAAATCCAAAGTGATGACGCGCTTGTGCAATAAAATTTCCGGCACGTTGCCTTTGACGATTTCCTGCGCCAGACCTTCAACGATGGCCGTTTTGCCAACGCCCGCTTCGCCCAAGAGAACCGGATTATTCTTCGTGCGGCGGCAAAGAATCTGGATGACGCGCTCGATTTCGCTCGCGCGACCGATGACCGGATCCATGTCGCCCTTGCGCGCGATTTCCGTAAGGTCGCGGCCGAAGGCTTTTAGCGCGGGCGTTTTGACTTCGCCTTTTTTCTCGCCCGCAGTTCCAGGAGTTGGCTTTTCCGCAACCGGTTCGCCCGGCGGTGCTTCCTCGCCCGGCGGCGCGGCAAAATTCGGGTCAAGCTCCTTCAAGACGCGCTGCCGCGCTTCTTCAATGTCCACGTCCAGCGCGCGCAACACTTTTGCCGCCACGCCATCGCCTTCGCGCAACAGGCCGAGCAGCAGATGTTCCGTGCCGACGTAAGTGTGGTTGAGATTTTTCGCTTCCTTCTGCGCGAGCGCGATGACTTTTTTCACACGCGGCGTGTAAGGGATGTTGCCGATCATTTTCTGATCCGGCCCGCTGCCGACCTGCTTCTCCACCTCAATGCGCACGCTGTCGAGGTCAATGCCCATGCTTTGCAGCACGTTGACGGCGACGCCCTGCCCCAATTTGATCAGGCCGAGCAACAGATGCTCGGTGCCGAGAAAGTTGTGGTTCAATCGGTCGGCTTCCTTGCGGGCCAGCGCGAGCACCTGTTGCGCGCGCGGCGTGAAATTACTCATGGCTTCATCGCTCATATTGTCCTTATTTTGCTACGAGTCGGCTGATTTGTCCAATGACAACCGGAAAAAATCTGCCGCCGGTCGAATCATTTTAGCAACGGCGAATCCGCCGAACGTTCGACCAAATGCAACAAATTCCCCTCGCCGTCCGCAAAAAACAAAACTTTGCCGCCGCCCGCCGCCGGGCGGATTTCCTCGGTAAATTTTACGCCGCGCGCTTCCAATTCCAATTTCGCCGCAGCCAGCGACGGCACGCGTAACGCAAGATGACGGAATCCGGCGAGCTTGTTGTTGCCGCGTTCGGCCGGCGGCGCGGCGGCCTGATAAATCTCAAACCAGACATCGCCCAGGGAAATCAGGCACGTCGGCGGGTTCTCGCCGTTGTTAAAAACTTCACGCGCGCCGAGCACGCGTTCATACCATTTTTTCAGCCCGACTGGATTGGCGGCGGGAATCGCAATGTGTTCGACAAAAATATCCATGACGGAATTAAAAATTAAAAACACAAAATTAAAAACTAAATTTACGCTTTAATTTGCAGTTCACTAGCGCGAAAAAATTTGCGAGACTTGAACACATTACTTTATGCAAATTGATTCCCTGCTCCGCCAACGACTCATCTGCGTCGCGGTCATTGACCATGCGGACGGCGCCGTGCCACTGGCCGAAGCCTTGCTCGCCGGCGGGCTGAATTGCATCGAGGTCACGTTTCGAACGGCGGGCGCGGCGGATTCCATTGCACGCATCCGCAAAAGCGTGCCACAAATTTACGTCGGCGCGGGAACTTTGCTGACCGCTGACCAAGTCAAACAGGCCATGGACGCCGGCGCGCAATTCGGCGTCTCGCCCGGCCTGAGCGAAATTGTTTCGACCACCGCGCAAAAAAATGATTTTCCGCTGTTCCCCGGCGTCATCACGCCGACGGAAGTCATGCGCGCGTTGGAACTCGGCTGGCAGCATCTGAAATTTTTTCCGGCGGAAACGTTCGGCGGCGTTAACGCGCTGAAAGCGTTGAGCGGCCCGTTCGGCCACACCGGCGTGAAATTTATCCCGACCAGCGGCATCACGGCGGTGACGCTGCCGAATTATCTGGCACTCCCGCAAGTCGCGGCGATTGGCGGATCATGGATGGCCGAGCGCAAACTCGTCGCCGAAAAATCGTGGGGCAAAATCACCGCGCTCACGGCGGAGGCGATAAAAATAATCGCGGCGGCAAAAATTTAGCCGCGCTCCCGCCTCAAAAAAACTTCAGCGTCCCAGCCAGCCGCCGTCAATGTTCAGCACCGCGCCGTTCAGATAATCGGAATCGCCCGACGCGAGAAAAACGCAGCCGCCCGCGATGTCTGCCGCCGCGCCCCAGCGACCTTCGGGGATGCGATCCAAAATTGCCCGGTTGCGCACCGGGTCTTCGCGCAGCGCCTTGGTATTTTCCGTGGCGATGTAGCCGGGCGCGATGGCGTTGACGTTGATTCGTTCCTTCGCCCACTCATTTGACAAGGCTTTCGTCACGCCCGCGATCGCGTGTTTGCTCGCGGCATAGGCGGGAACCGTGATGCCGCCTTGAAATGACAGCAATGACGCGATGTTCACCAATTTGAGCCGCGAATTTTCCGGCGCTTTCGCGCGACTGGTTTCAATCCACCATTTGCCAACAGCTTGCATCAAAAAAAATGGCGAATTCAAATTCGTCGCGATGACGGCGTTCCAGTCGGCTTCCGAAAAATCTTTGGCCGGTGCGCGGCGGATGATGCCGGCATTGTTCACCAGCACGTCAATTTTTCCCGTCTTCGCCAAAATTTGCGCGACGACTTCGGCGGATTCTTGTTGCGTGCCCGTGCCAAGATCGGCGTTGTGCGCGATGAATTTGCCGCCAGCTTTTTCAACGGCCGCGCCAGTTTCCGCCAAGTCGCTGCGCGCAACGCCAACAACCGTCGCGCCTTCTTTTGCAAACGCCACACAAATTGCCTGACCAATGCCACGGCTCGCGCCGGTAACGACCATAACTTTGTTTTTAAATTTCATAAATTGGTAGGGCGACGCTGCTGCGTCGCCGAAATTAGGGCTGCGCAGCAACGCAGCCCTACCGATTAAAATTACCGCAAATCCGCCGGCTTCACCGCGTCCATATCGTCGAACACCTGATTTTCGCCGGCCATGCCCCAGATGAATTTGTAATTACCCGTGCCGACGCCAAAGTGCATGGACCAGTTCGGCGACAACGCCACTTCCTCGTTGTGCAAAAAAACGTGGCGCGTCTCCGAGGGTTCGCCGAAAAAGTGCGAAAGAATTTTGTCGCCGAGGTCGAAGTAAAAATAAATTTCCGTGCGCCGCCAGTGCGTGTGCGGCGGAAACGAATTCCAAACATTGCCCGGTTCGAGCGCGGTCAGGCCCATCACAAGCTGACAGCTTTGGATGCCGCCTTGATGGATGAATTTATAAATCGTGCGCTTATTAGAAGTTTCCTGCGCCCCAAGATTCACCGGCGCGGCGTCGGCGGATTTCATCATCGCCGCCGGATGCGCGGCGTGCGCGGGACAACTCAAGAAATAAAATTTGGCGGGCTTTTTTTTGTCCGCGCTTTCAAACGAAACAGATTTTGTTCCCAGCGGCAGATAAACGCAGTCGAGTTTTTCGAGCGAAAAAGTTTTGCCATTCGCAATGACTTTTCCCACCCCGCCGACGTTAATCGCGCCGAGTTCACGATGTTCGAGAAAAAACGCGCGGCCGGTTTCCTTGTGGTTTGGCAGTTCAATAGGTTTGTCCGTCGGCATCACACCGCCAACAAAAAGCCGGTCGAGATCAGTGAAATGGCCAGTGATTTCGCCCGGCACAAAAAGATTTGTGATTTGAAACGTATCGCGCAGTTCTTGCGTGGACATCCCGATCAAGTCCTGCGGACGCGGCGTGCGGCGGATGAGAGATTCAAACATGGAGTGAGTATGGCAGAAAATAAAACGACCGACAAGAATTTGCCGTGAGCTGATAGGCGGAATCCCATCGCGGCGCATTTTGCCGCTGCCCATTTCATCTTCACTCGCCCAGTTGCTTTTTTACTTCGTTGAGCAACTGCTGATACGGCCCCTTGCGCAATGGACGCATTTGCGAGTCGCCTTCAAAAACCGGATCATCCTCGCGGGCAAGCATCCACGCACTGCAAGTGACGATGACGGAATTATCCGGCTGCAACCGCGTCGTCACCATCGCCTTCACCGTGACCGTGTCGGTGAACACATAGCTCCCGTAAATCAGCTTGTCCATGCCGCTGCCGTTGTGCGTGAACTCAAGGTCGTCGCCCGCAGCCAAACCGCTCTTGAAACCGTGGGCTAGGAACACCTTGGTCACCGCTTTTTGAACTTCGTCCGGCGTGCGGTTAAAAATGGTTACGGCGGCGATATTTTTCTCCGGCGGCCCGCTGTAAGTCTGGCAACCGCTCGCGGCCAGCCAGACGCCGGCCAGCAGGCAAAAAAACGCCCGGCCATAATTTCGTCCTGAAGTTTCAACGCGCATCGATTCGCATGAAGTATTTCACCCCGACCTGATGGCGTCCAGCCCCGGCTAAAATAAAAAATGCATCTTCGCCCGCATCAACCCCGCAGCCGCTATTGCCTTGACCTTCCAGCCGGCACTTGTTCCGATAGGCTCAAGAGCCACACTTTATGAAAGCACGATATATTCTTAACTCGCTTTTCAGCATTGTTCTGGCCGGACAACTCACGTTGCCAGCTCAGGCGGCGGATTCGCCAAAAAAACTGCTTGTAGTCACGACGACGACCGGCTTCCGGCACAGCTCGATTCCGACGGCAGAAAAGATTTTGTTGCAGCTCGCGCAGACCAGCGGCGAGTTCACGGTGGAATTTGTCGAACAGCCACCGGGTCATCCAACCACGGGCTTTCCGCCAAAATTAACAACGGATGCGAGTGACGCGGACAAGGCGGCGGAGGCGAAATGGAACGCGGCCTTGAGTGCGGTGCTGCAAAAACTTTCGCCGGAAAATCTGAAATATTACGACGGCGTGGTTTTCGCGAGCACCACGGGCGATCTGCCAATCCCAGACCCGCAGGGCTTTCTCGACTGGATCAAGGCCGGCCATGCGTTCATCGGCATCCACGCGGCGGCCGACACGTTTCATGGCTGGCCGGGCTACATCGAGATGCTCGGCGGGGAATTCAAGCATCACGGCCCACAGGTGAGAGTGGACTGTTTGAACCAGGACCCGGAAAATCCCGCGACGGCGCACCTACCAGCAGTATGGACGATTTCGCAGGAGGAAATTTACCAGTTCAAAAATTACGACACGACGAAAGTCCATGAGCTGCTTATTTTGGATCGGCATCCAGAAAACGGTTCCACCGGACATTTTCCGGTTGCGTGGTGCAAACCTTACGGCAACGGCAGGGTGTTCTACACGTCGCTCGGTCATCGCGAAGACATTTGGGACGCCGACCCGGCCATCCCCGACCGCCGAAATGACGCCGCCATCAGCCAAGCGTATCAGCAGCATCTGCTCGGCGGCATCAAATGGGCGCTGGGTTTGAAGAAATAATTTGTCCGCCATCCGCGCACAATCACCAAAAATTTAAAACGGGTGGACGAACTGAAGCTTTAGCTGTCTATGGTTTTTGGCGGTTCATTTTTGGCTGTCATCATGACGGCCTATGCTTGGTTCACAGCTTTGCATTTCGCAAACGGAGCGCGTTGGTGATGACCGAAACGGAACTCAAACTCATCGCCGCGCCCGCGATGACGGGACTGAGAAGCAAACCAAAAAACGGATAAAGCAAACCCGCCGCGATAGGAATGCCCAGCGCGTTATATGCAAACGCGAAAAAAAGATTCTGCCGTATGTTCCGCATCATCGCACGGCTCAATACGATGGCCTGAGCGATGCCGCGCAGATCGCTTTTAACTAGCGTGATACCGGCGCTTTCCATCGCCACGTCCGTACCCGTGCCCATCGCGATGCCGACGTGCGCGGCGGCGAGCGCGGGCGCGTCGTTGATGCCATCGCCCGCCATTGCCACGATTTGACCTTGTTGTCGTAATTGCTGAATACGCTCGTGTTTTTCCTGCGGCGCAACGCCCGCTTCGACTTGATCTAGTCCGAGTTTTTTGGCGACGGCGTTCGCGGTGCGCTCGTTGTCGCCGGTAAGCATGATAATTTTCAAACCCAGCTTGTGCAGTTGCGCGATGGCTTCGGGCGTGGAGGTTTTAATCGGATCGGACACGGCAAGAATTCCCACAGCTTTTCCATTGATGGCGACGAACATCACGCTTTGTCCCTCCGCCTGCAATGTTGTCGCCTTGGTTTCGACGTTTTCCAAATCGAGAATGCCGCGCGCTTGCAAAAATTTTAATTGGCCAACGACGATTTCGCGTCCGCCGATTTTTCCGACGACCCCACCCCCGGTCATAGAATTAAAATCAGTGGCGGGTTGCAATTTTACATTGCGTTCTTTCGCGCCATGCACAATCGCGGCCGCGAGCGGATGTTCGCTGTTTTGTTCCACTGACGCGGCGGCAAGCAGCAATTCATCTTCCGTCACGCCGTTGACCGGAACAATTTGCGCCAGGCGTGGTTTGCCTTCGGTGAGCGTGCCGGTTTTGTCCACGACGACGGTGGTGACGCGTTCCAAAATTTCAATGGCTTCAGCATTGCGAATCAAAATGCCCGCCTGCGCGCCGCGCCCGATGCCGACCATCACGGACATTGGCGTGGCGAGTCCGAGCGCGCACGGACACGCGATGATCAGCACGGCGACCGCGTTGACAATGGCGTGCGCAAAACGCGGCTGCGGTCCGAGCCAAATCCAAACGATGAACGTCAACACCGCGACGGCCAACACCGTTGGAACGAAATAGCCGGCAACTTTATCCGCCAACGCCTGAATCGGCGCGCGGCTGCGTTGCGCGTCGGCGACCATTTTGACGATGCGCGCGAGCACAGTTTCGCTGCCGACGTGTTCGGCTTGCATCATAAAACTGCCGGTGGTGTTCAACGTACCGCCGGTCATCTTGTCGCCGGCAATTTTTTCCACGGGAATCGGCTCGCCGGAAATCATGGATTCGTCCACGGAAGTTTTGCCGTCGAGCAAAATGCCGTCCACGGGAATTTTTTCGCCGGGCCGCACGCGCAATTTTTCCCCGACTTCAACCGATTCGAGCGGCACGTCGCGTTCTTCGCCGGCTTGCACCACGCGCGCAGTTTTCGGCGCAAGATTCAGCAACGCGCGCAGGGCGCTGCCGGTTTTGCTCCGCGCGCGCAATTCAAGAACCTGACCCAGCAGCACGAGCACGACAATCACCGCCGCCGCTTCGAAATAAATCCCTACTTTTCCATCCGGCGCAAATGAACTGGAAAATGCACCCGGAAAAATCATCGCGATCGCGCTGAATAAATAAGCCGTGCCAACGCCAATTGAGATGAGCGTGAACATATTCAATTGGCGCGTGACGATTGAATTCCAGCCGCGATTGAAAAACGGCCACGCTGCCCACAGCACGACTGGAGTCGCGAGCGCAAATTGAATCCAACGCGACGCGTCACCCATCGCCCAGTGCGCGTGGTGAAGCGACGGAATCAAATGCGCCATCGCGAGCAGAAAGACCGGCAGCGCGAGCGCGCCGCCAATCCAGAATCGGCGCGTCATATCGGCAAGTTCAGGATTTTCTGTCTCGACGACCGAAACAGTTTCTAGTTCCAGCGCCATCCCGCACTTCGGACAGTTGCCCGGATGATCTTGCCGCACTTCCAAGTGCATCGGACAAGTATAAATAACCTTGCCCAGCGGCTTCGCTTCGAGCTTCGCGACCTGAGGTGCGGCTAAAAAAATTTCGCGGCAATGTTCGCTGCAAAAATAAAATGCCTGGCCGTCGCGCTCGGCATGGAGCGACGTCGTTTCGTCCACCGTCATTCCGCAAATGGGGTCTTTGGCTGTTTTAATGTTCATCGCAATCAAATTAATCACTGCGGCGACCTCGCCATGAGATGTAACCCTACTCTAATTTCATGAAGTCTCAATGCCGTCGCGTTTCAAATCATTTTCCAGCGCAATGTCGGAAACCCTGCCAGTGGGATTTTGATGCCAATCTGCCTTTGCGTTGTCGGCGGGAATTCAACCACGAACTTTTAGCAGCGGGAACATTTCGCTTAATGTTAAGTGGCGAAAACTGGCTCCAGAGGAAGGACTCGCCTGACTTTGACCATTCAGTTGCTTTAGAATAGCTGATTTTATTGGGGTTTCAAGCAGAATCATTTTTAACCCACCAGAATTTTTTACTATTTTTCACCCCTTTCACTGACACTTTCACTGACAGTAAATGTGGACTCACAACCGCCGCAATGAAACCGAGGCGCATGTTTAATTCTCTAATCACTGTCACACAAAATCAGCCCGTATCCAACGGACTCCGCACCCCCA